>JACOZW010000027.1 GCA_016181145.1 Candidatus Yanofskyibacteriota bacterium | reverse complement strand
AGACCTTCTCCATAGATCCATTATATAGGCCTCGTGTTTTGCCGGGACGATTGATTCAATAAAGCTCTCTATCCCCCTCTTCATGACTGATAAGTAGAACGCTATAACAATAATTGCGATAAAAGACATAACACCGCCAAAAATACTAACTATAAGACTCAGGACCGACTGGGACGACTGCTGAAGGTAGATAGAAAGTGTGTCTAAAATATTTTGAACCTCGCTTATAAAATCAAAATACTGCGGGGATCCCTGCTGAACTTGTTCAAGCGAGGTTGAAAAACGTTCAATAATTTTAGGCAAAGTAGTCGATAATTGAGATATTTCATCGGCAACATAAGGAACAACTAAAGATAGTACAAATATCACCAGTCCAAAAATTACCAGATATAAAGCCAACACTCCGAATAAGCGCGGCAGACTCTTTGAATCGAGCCAGTTAGAAAAAGGAGTGACAGCCGAAGCTATGATAATGGCAAACATGAAGATAATCAGGACATCCTTAAGAACATAGAGGGCCACAAAAAACAATACAAGCAAAATAGCTCTTACTATCGTGGCTGAGGTTAACTGGACATGTATGTGCTCATTGGGCATTTTATAGTTTTAGAATTTTATCAAATTGATCCTTATCTTCGAAAGGACCGATAACAGCAAGATTCAGTTTGTTCTCATTAAAAATTTCTTTGGCTGTGCCGTGAACCTCTTCAAGAGTTACCTTCTTTATTTTATCGAGTTCTGCCTCGGGCGTCAAAACTTCATTCTTAAATAAAATAGGTTCTGCGTAGGCTTCAGCTACGGCATCGGAATGTTCTAAGCCCAAAGCAAGACTCCCCTCCATACTATCTTTTGCCCGTTGAAGTTCCTCGGCTGTAATTCCACTCTCCTTAACCTTGGCAACCTCCTGCAAAGAAACCTCCATAGCCTCCTTTGCTTTTTCGTTATTAACTCCCGCCCGGATAAGAAAGTAACCGCTATCGGTATAAGCTTGATTGCCTGCACCGACATAATAGGCCAATCCCCTTTTCTCGCGTATTTCATCAAATAAACGCGAGCTCATGCCTCCGCCCAAGACATGGCCCAGTAAGCTGACGGCGTATCTTTTTTCGTTAAACATATCAATTGAACGAAAGCCAAGATGAAAATGAGTTTGATCGGTTTTTTTATAATGCACCAGCGCCTGAGGCGAAACTTGATTCTCTACAACCTTAAGCTTATCAAATGGCTCACTATGGCGGATGTTTTTGAATAACTCTCCGGTTCTGTTTTTGATATAGTCCGGATCAACATTACCGGCAACGGCGACAATCGTGTTACTAGCAATATAGTGGGAATTAAAATAATTTACAAAATCATCCCTCTTAAGGGCAGTGACAATCTCCTTCTCCCCAGCCGTATCCCAGCCGGCAGGCTGATCGCCGTAAAGAAGTCTTTCAAATAATTCACCGACATAGCGCTGAGGCAAATCGCGGTACATATTTATCTCTTCAACTATAACCCCTTTTTCCACCGCGATGTCCTCTTCTTTGAGCTTAGAATTAAGAAAAATATCAAATACAACATCAGTAGTCGTATCTACCTTCTTGGCGCTGGCTTTTGCATAATAGCCGGTATATTCCTTAGAGGTAAAGGCATTATATTCGGCGCCGATACCATCCAGCTCCCGGGCAATATCCATCTTATCGGGACGCTTAGTCGTCCCCTTGAACATCATATGTTCAAGGAAATGTGAAATGCCATTAATCTGCTTGGTCTCATATTTTGAACCGGTCCCGACTAAAACTAAAACCGTAGCCGTCCTTGTTGCTGGCATAGGAATTGTCATCAGGCGCAAACCCGAGTCAAATGTATGGTAATGATGTTCGAAAGAATTCTTCATCCCGTTAGAAGTAGCCCCGCCGAGGTCCTCCGGACTCGCGCCCTTGGCGCGAGCGAGACTTCTAACGGGATTCATAATCTATTACTATTCTACACTATTATAGAAAGGATGTGTCGGCGGCTGGGATCGAACCAGCGACCTTGGGCTTATGAGTCCCACGCTCTAACCAGCTGAGCTACGCCGACTTTTTCCCGAATTATAACCTAAATTTCTTAATTTTTCAAATAAAAATCCCCAGGCTCATTAGTTAACATGGAGATTTTAATTATCTTAAACCATAGCCTCCGCCAAAATATTACCCGCATATTCAGCAATAGCCATAGAAGAACTCAATCCCGGAGACTCAATAGCAATTAAGTTAAGTAATGGCGGCTGATTTCGATCAAGGCTGATAATAAAGTCTTCCTCGAGTCCATTCTCGCTTAGCTTCGGCCTTATGCCGGCATAAGCCGGAACTAGGTTTTCTCCTTCAATGCATGGAAAAAATTTCTGAGCCGCCCGCAGAAAAACTTCTTTGGGGAAGCGATCGCAATTATAGTCATCTTTTGATTTCACGAGCTTGGCACTCGGACCGATAAGAACTTTACCTCCCATGCTGGGCCTGAAATGAATTCCTTTTCCGGGCGAATTTTTGGAAACAGCCGGATAGACCAATGTCTTTACATAATCATCGGGCAGACCGACCAGCTCATAATACTCACCTCTCCAAGGATAGATTTTATAGCCACTAATACCGGCCATGGAGGACACCTCGTCGGAATAAAGTCCGGCTGAATTTACGAGGCACCGGAAACTAAACTCATCTCCGCCCGCCAAAACTGTATAGCCGTCTTTTCTAACATTAATCCCTGTTACTTGATGATCTAGAAAAAATTGCACTCCACGGGACATGGCCTCTCGAGAGAATGACTCTGTCACAGATACGGGATTAACTATCGATACCTCGGGTATAAAAATACCTCCCAGGGCTTTTATATTCGGCTCAATTCTATTCACCCCGACAGGACCTACAATCCTAAAACTAATCCCCTGACTTCTCCCTCTTCTGATCATATGTATTAGATCGGGCAGATCATGTACTAAGTTATCTACTAGATCGCGCCGAGAGATAGCAATAAGCATTCCGCAATTAGAGTAGTCTTCTTTTGATAGATTTTTTTCGACATAGTCTCTCATTAGCCGGCTACCTCGAAAAGCCAGCCTGGCTTTCAATGAACCAGGCTTTTGGTGAAAACCCGAATGATTAACTTAGCACAACCGACAATACCTGCGCCGATAATTCCTATATCTGCTCTATGCAAGCCGTTACCTCTTTTTCAAGCTACTGACCATTAAGATAGTTTTTAAAGATAGCTTGTCAAGATCGCAAAGCAGACAAAAATTAAATAATGGTGAGTAAATCACCATTATTGCATTCTGCCAAAGTCCTTAAGTTTTTCTATCTTTAGAACCCTGACGGCCCTATTATCAATCCTGAAATGCGGACACTTATTCTCTAAACAAATAGCACAGATATCACCGCCCTCGACAAAACCATTTTGAACCATATCTATATCCAAAGAACCGGCCATCGCCCCGGTAAGCACATTGCGAGGCTTTAACAAACAGTCGCTGGGCAGAACTTCAAATACAACTCTGCGCAATAAACGAAATCTTCTAACTACCTCTTCTTCTATTAGGTCCAGGTTATCCGGCAAGTCATCGAAAATCATACCACTTTCCCCATAATATTAAACAACTATTTAAGTACATATCTACTCCCATTTTGCCTGATTGTCAAAAGCCAAATGATATAGTAGAATTACTTGGAATTAAATATCGCGGGGTGGAGCAGTAGTAGCTCGTCGGGCTCATAACCCGAAGGTCGCAGGTGCAATTCCTGTCCCCGCAACATTCAAAAACAAAGACGCTCCCCTCGTGGGAGTGTTTTTGTTTTTGACTATGTTTGCGAGGGGAAGAAGTGAACTGCTTCACTTTCTGAAAGGAATTGCAAAGCGGAGCGATATTTTGTCAGAAGGAATTGCAAAGCGGAGCGATATTTTGTCAGCAGACAAAATCGCGACCAATCCTGCTTGCCCGTCCGTAGTCTTGACGAAGGAGGGTCCCCGCAACAATTTCCCGGAAGTAGGACTTCGTTGGAAACAGTCAGAAATGGCTGTTTTTGATTACCCTTGTAAAAATATATGAAGTGTGTTATAATGGTATTGTCTTTGAAAAGACGCCTACTGCCTCAAGTGAGAAGGAGTCACCCGTGAAGACACTGTTCAAGGTTTTTGTCACGAAAGACATTTCGGAACACCCTACCTTCGAGGAGGCCTTCAGGGCCTTCTTCAATGAAGTGAGGACGATGGTCGCTCAAGGAACGAGCTGGCAGGTTCTCGAAACAATGTGTTGGATCGAGGGCGTGTTCGAAGCAGAAGGCAAGACCTTGAGGTCGCCCCTCTACTTCTACGATGCTCGAGACTTCGCCATCGACGCCGGTCTGCTCGTGCACGTCAACGACAAAGCGTCTATCGCCGAACCGACGCCGACGATCCCGCTTCACGAAGTTCTCACCACCTTCATCAGATCTGGTCTCACTGAACTCCGAGAACTGCGAGAACTGATGGAAATGGACGCGGAGCTTCGAGCCCATCTCTAATTCCGACTCCCCGCCGGTAAGCCCACCCACAAGGTGGGCTTCATTGTTTTTATGCCGAAGTAAAAGAATAAATCTCCCGAATGCTAGGTATTAATAAATGCCAACGGCGTCCCAGCTCCGCAACCATAGAAAATGAAAAGGTCCCCTATTAGGGGCTTTAAGGAATTGCAAAGCGGAGCGATATTTTGTCAGCAGACAAAATCGCGACCAATCCTGCTTGCCCGTCCGTAGTCTTGACGAAGGAGGGTCCCCGCAACAGATTGACAATACTACCTAAAGGTAGTATTGTTTTTTTAACCTTGAAAATCTGACAGGAGTAGCAAATGAGTGAATGGCATAGGGCTTGGAACGAGTTCCGGTGTCTCGCGGCAGAAATCTTTTTGGGATTAGCCCTTTCAACTTATCCGAAGACATCTCTTCGCAAAATCAGACTCGCTCAATTCCTTAAAGATACTCTTGCGGACACACTAAGAGAAGAATGGGGATTAAAGTAGACCATCCCGACGGTGCATCCTGCACCGTTTTAATTTGCAAAACTAAATTGATAAATCTCCTGAACACTTGGGACTAATAGATACCCCTCCTTCACTAAAGTTTCGAAGGGCTAAGCAACTGCGTCCCAGCCCTGCAACATATCTTGACAATATGCTCGAGATCATGTATCATACATTGACTTGACAATAGGAGGAGGTAAGAAGATGGAGCTAGGACTGCTTTACGGTATCGGAGCCTGGATTTCCTTGGGTCTTGTATTAGCAATTTCAGGTGTAATTTCAATGGCTCTCGGATGTAGGGAAAATCGTAAGCTATCAATAGTTCATGGTCAAACCGGGAGAGAGGTTTATTCTAGCTCTTTCAAGGTAAAATTTAGTAAAATATTTCCGACTCCACTTAGCTTAATACGCTACACCATGATGGTGATGATCTTCGGCCCAGCACTAGTTGCGCTTGAAATAATGCTTAAAATAAAGTCGTGGCGATCACAAAATGATTTAATTTGAAAAACATCAGTGCGGTAACCCCGCACTTTTTAATTACCGACTTCTCACAAACCCCCTCCTTCGCTACCTACTTCGCTAAAGCTACGGAGGTCAAAGAAGGCTTCGGAAGGGCACAGCAAACCCCTGAATAATCAGTTATCTGCCCCAGATAGGTTCTTATGTCCTCCATCCCCCGCAACATGAAAAATAACCTAGATTTCTCTAGGTTATTTTGTTGGATAGGGGCAGGAATACGAACCCCTTGCTATTAACTCAAATGTATTGTATTATAAATTACAGTTTTTAGTTCGTTGACAAGAAAGGGACACGATGAATAGAAGGATGGTTCTTGTTCTATTTTTAGCCACCGTGTCAATTGCGGTAACCCTAGGCCTAGGATTCATGGTTTACAATACAATCAAAACGCTTGTTGTCGTATTGCAACCACCCTATTCAACATCTGTTACGCCTTTCTTTTTCACGGCCAGTTTTTTCAAAATATTTGTTGGCATGTATTTAATTCCTCTATTTGGTTTGATTGGTGGTGCAATGTTGGTAGCCATGTTAATGAGCGTTTTTCGACACAAGCCCGCAGTTAACTAAATTTGGCCTACCCATCTGGGTAGGTTTTTTTATTTTTGCTCGTCCGGATAATATCTCCAAACTGCCTCAACCACCTTCTTGCAAGTCCGAACATCTCCGCTCCCCCGCAACAAGTTGACAATACGCCAGAAATGGTGTATTGTTGTCTTATTCTTTAACATAGTTACGGAGATGAACAGATGACCGAAGCAGTTCAAAGTGTGTGGTCAGACAAGGATCAAGAAACCCTCCGGGTTTTCAATTCAAAAGTTTCTTTATGCGGCTGTGGTTCAGCTACCGAATGGGACATTGTAAAACTTCTTTTGGAACGGTCGAGAGACATCCGAGTAGCCAATGAGAAGGAGTCTACCGATAAGCCACCCTGTTTCTATGATTCCCTCGATGGAGCGCCCGGTAAGTGGGTTGAGTTTGGGGCTAAAGTTATAGATCACTGGGGCCTACTTGAGCACGGGGTTGGCATTGGACACGCTTGGCTTACTGACGAGGGCGAATTACTACTTCGATTTCTTAGCGATTTTGGGACCGATTCGGACAAATGGCCCGAGTGGTCTCTATAGACATACGGCGAGATTTTTCTCGCCGTTTTAATTTACGAAACTAAACCCATAAATCTCCCGAATACTCGGTATCAAAAGATACCCCCTTTCACTAAAGTTTTGCAGGGCTAAGCAACTGCGTCCCAGCCCTGCAACATATTTACTGATCCCTGACGGGCTTGATAATGGGTAGACATATACTAAAAACCGTGCTAAGA
>JACOZW010000052.1 GCA_016181145.1 Candidatus Yanofskyibacteriota bacterium | reverse complement strand
AGAATATGTTTTTAACCCCAAGGCAAGAAAAATTACTTAATATTATTATTGATAGCTATATAAAAACCGCCGAGCCGGTTAGTTCAAATATCCTTGTAAAATCTAGGTTTTTTGACTTGAGTTCGGCTACACTAAGGAATGAAATGAATGACTTGGAGCAGATGGGGTACTTAGCCCAGCTCCACACTTCCGGTGGGCGTGTCCCGACGGATCGCGGTTACCGTTTCTATGTGGATAACCTGATTAACTCCGACGATCTCTGTATCCATTCCAGCTGGCAGAAGAAAGTAGATGCGGTGCTGGCGGGTATTGATAATGATCCACGTGATATAAATAGAGCCATCGCCCAACTATTATCGGATCTCTCAGATAGTGTTGTTATAACTGGCGTTGCCGAAGAAGATGATTTTTACAAAACCGGACTGGCTGGCTTATTTGAATTGCCTGAATTCAGAGAGATAAATAAGGTATTTAGAATGACCAGTTTTTTTGATGAATTTGACCGTGTGTTTGACCGAATGGAGAAGGAATTTTTTGGAGATTTAGGCGGGGATACATTTGAGGACCTGAATATCTTCATCGGTCGCGAAAATCGCCACCCTTCTATAAGAGATGAGACCGTGATGACAGCCAGATATAATTTGCCTAATCAGCTAGTGGGTTCGCTGACTATGATCGGTCCAACCCGGATGGATTATAAAAGGAATATAAGCTTAGTCAGATATACAACAGACAAAGTTAATCAACTAACAAGAAACATATGACAGACGAAAAAGAAAACGAACAACTTAATAATGACGCTGAAGAATGCAAAAGACAGGCAGAGGAATATCTGAATAACTGGAAAAGAGAAAGAGCTGACTTTGTAAATTATAAAAAAGATGAGGCTAAGCGAATGGAAGAATTTCTTAAGTTTTCAAATGAGGGGATGATAATTCAGCTGGCGGATGTGATAGACGTGATAGAAGCAGCTCGTAGCAATCTGCCCGATACGAGGGAATTTAAGGAGTGGGCTGATGGATTCGACAGATCGCTTCATAAATTGGAAGATTTTTTAAAGAAATTCGGAGTTGAGAAGATAAATATCGAGAGAGCTAAATTTGATCCTTCGATGCATGAAGCAGTCGAAATACAGGATAAAGACGGAGAAAAAATCGAAGAAATAAGGCCGGGATATACGATGCATGGCAAGGTGATCCGGCCAGTAAGGGTAAGAATAATTAGATAAGTTTATCAAGTTTATAAAGTTATAAGGTTTGTAAAGTTTTAATACTTTATGAACTTTAAGAACATTATAACTTTCAACTATGGGTAAGATATTAGGAATAGATTTAGGGACAACAAACAGTGCAATGGCGGTGGTCGAGATAGGCCAGCCTAGAATTTTAGAGAACAAAGAAGGTATAAGAACTACTCCTTCCGTGGTTGCGGTCGGTAAGAATGGCGAACGATATGTCGGCGTGACCGCTAAAAGGCAGGCGGTTACCAACCCTGCCAATACTATTTATTCCGTAAAGCGTCTAATCGGGCGTAGATTTAACGATCCTGAAGTTCAGAGAGATAAGAAGCTATTACCATATGAGATTAAAGAAGGCGCTCATGGAGATGTCGAGGTTAAGATTGGAGATAAGTGGCATAAGCCTGCCGAAGTATCAGCCATGATACTCCAAAAACTAAAAACTGATGCCGAAGATAAGCTTGGTGAAAAAATCACCGAAGCAATAATTACCGTTCCCGCGTATTTTGACGATGCCCAACGCAAGGCAACTAAAGATGCAGGAGAGATAGCCGGACTGACGGTTAAGCGTGTTATAAACGAACCGACAGCAGCTGCTTTAGCATACGGATTAAATAAAAAGAAAGATGAGAAAATTGTCGTCTATGATTTTGGGGGCGGTACCTTTGATATTTCTGTTTTGGAGATAGGGGACGATACGATTGAGGTTAAGGGCACCGGCGGAGACACTCATTTGGGTGGAGACGACATAGATCAAAAGATAATTCAGCATCTTTTGGAGGAGTTTAAAAAAGAGCAGGGGGTAGATATCTCAAAAGATCAATTAGCCGTACAAAGACTAAAAGATGCGGCTGAAAAAGCCAAACATGAGCTTTCGACTACTCTTCAGACTGAAATTAATATACCTTTCTTGACTGCCGATGCCGGAGGGGCAAAGCATTTCAGCATGACGTTCACGCGGGCCAAGCTGGAAAGTCTCGTAAAGGACTTAGTCGATCGCTCTATTGAACTGACTAAAAAAACCGTCGAAGGCGCGGGATATAAAATGTCTGATATCAACGAAGTAGTAATGGTTGGCGGCCAGACCAGGATGCCTTTGATAGTAGAGGAAGTGAAGAAACTCTTTGGCAAAGATCCTCATAAAGACATAAATCCCGATGAGGTTGTTGCTCTCGGTGCTGCCATTCAGGGAGGAATTATGCAGGGGCAAGTGAGGGATGTATTACTGCTGGACGTTACGCCATTATCGCTGGGTATTGAAACGCTAGGCCAGGTATTTACTAAGATGATAGAAAAAAATACCACCGTTCCCGTCTCCAAGAGCCAGGTATTCTCAACTGCCGCCGATAATCAGCCCTCGGTGGAAATTCATGTATTGCAGGGCGAAAGGGCAATGGCTCATGACAATAAAACATTGGGCCGGTTTATTCTTGATGGTATTCCTCCGGCTCCTCGCGGCGTTCCTCAGGTTGAGGTTTCATTCGATATCGATGCCAATGGAATTCTTAATGTTAAAGCCAAAGACAAGGGTACGGGCAAAGAACAATCTGTAAGGATTGAGGGATCATCCGGTCTGACCGATGAAGAGAAGAAAAAAATGACTGCCGATGCTGAACAGCATGCCGCCGAGGATGCAAAAAGAAAAGAGCTGGCCGAAACGAAGAATTTGGCTGAAACGATGATATACACAACCGAAAAGATGGTTAAGGAAAATGATGCTAAAATAAAGGAGGAGGATAAAGAAGAGTTAAAAGTTGCAGGTGAGAAGTTAAAAGTTGGTTTGAAGTCAGATAATCTCGAAGAAATCAAAAAGGCCGTGGAGGAACTTTCGAAGGTTGCTCAAAGAGTCGGAGCTTCGCTATATGAGGCAGGGAAGGCCGACCCTTCGACAAGCTCAGGGCAGGCAGCCGAAGAACCGCAAAAGGCATCTGCCTCCGCTGAAGCTTCGGCGGACAAGGAGGAGGTTAAACCAGAAGAAGAGAATAAATAATCTTTCGATAAGAAAAAGACCCTACCGAAGTTCGGTAGGGTTGATATGGAAGTGGGGAGGTACTATTTCTTATTTTCAAGCTTCCATAACTTCGATACATTTGGGACGAAAGTCATAGCTACGGCATGTGTATAGCTAGTTATTGTTCGTACAAGCCAACCACCGGGTACCTTGAGTCGTTCTGTCCATGAATTATTATCTTGGCATACCAATTCCCACATAGCATATCTCCTTGCCTAAAAGATCAATGTATAGAGATGATAGGATATAAAATAATTTATGTCAAGGTCAATGGGCCAAAGATTAGGAACACTAAAGACTAATGACTAAAAACTATAAATTTATAATTTGGTGCGTGCTGGTTGCGGTAACCAGTTTTTGGATGTGGGCTAGTATACATACTTGGTTTCAGGGTTCGTTGTTTGAGGTGCAAAATAAAACTAACCTTGCTATTTCAAGCGGTCTTTTTATTGTCCTTCTATCTCTACTGGCAATGGGGTTGATATTATTTAGAAATCGTCTCTGGAGCGTGTATTTGGGCTTAATTGTTGGTATTACATTTTCTCTTGTCTTTGGTGTCAGTAATATAAATTTAGTCGGGATTTTTATTCTTGTTATGTTATTTTTCCAAGCTCAGGATATCGTCAGCGGAGAAATAAACGAACGGATTAAAATGAATTCAAAGTTGTTAGTTAAAAAGGGTTTAAGTAGTTTTATCGTCGCGTTTTTTATTCTTGCATCTTTTGCTGCTTATCAGAATCCGGCGATTGAAGAATTTAAGAATATCGAAAAACTTCCATCATCTAGCGAGATTTTTATAAAAACGATTGCTGAACAAACTCTGGGTGGCCAGTTAGACCAAGCGAGCCCTCAGCAAAAAGAATTAGTTCTGAATCAGGTGGCCAGAGAGGCCACCAATCAGATGAATACTTTTCTTCAGCCTTATTTCCAATATGCTCCGCCGGCGTTGGCATTTGGATTGTTTTTGGTATTATGGGGGGTCGGTTGGATTTTTACTTGGTTAGCGGTTTTTCTGGGGATGCTTTTATTTCAGATACTTAAAAAGGTTAAATTCTTTAATATTATAGAACGAGACGTGAAGGCCGAAACAATCATTGTATAAAAAAATCGCCTATTTCAGGCGATCGAACGGTATATTGAATATGTAAGATCCAAGACACAATATACCAGACCCGAAAGCTAAGCCACCAATAAATAATAACGAGCCATCATGAAAGATGTTAGTGAAGGGAGAAACAATAAGACCGATAACGACAAAAGCGATTCCGATAGTTAATCTGCTCACATCGTCTTCCTTTGTTAAAATCTTGTTTTAGTATAATCACCTATAGAATGTTAAAAGTCAAATGTCAAAAGACTACTATACAACTTTAGGGGTTCCGCGTACGGCTTCGGATGATGAAATAAAGAAAGCCTATCGTAAATTAGCTCATCAGCACCATCCTGATAAGCAGGGCGGTAATGAGAGCAAATTCAAGGAGATAAACGAGGCTTATCAGGTTTTATCGGATCCCAAAAAGCGCGAGAGTTATGATACCTTCGGTTCGGCCTATAATGATGGTTCTTTTCAGAGTGGGCAGGGTCAGGATTTCTCTGATATCTTCGGCGGTTTTCGCGGCGGAGGCAGGGGCGGTTTTGAGGATATTTTTGGTATGTTTTCGGATGCTTTTGGATCTTACGCTCAGCCAAGTTATCAGGAGGAATCAAAGGGGGAGGACCTATATCTGGAAGCGGTAATCAGTAGAAAAGATTTGGGTACTACTAAAGTTTTTGAATATAATAGTCTTGATATCTGCGGAAGCTGTGATGGCAGGGGAGCGGAAAAGGGATACAAGATTGTTAACTGCGGGACTTGTGGCGGGACCGGCCAGGTTAAACAAACTAGCCGAAGTGCTTTCGGAACTTTTACGCGAATTGGCATTTGTCCCAAGTGCAAGGGTAAAAGACGCATGCCGGAGAAAGAATGTCATGTTTGTTCGGGAGAGGGCAGGGTAAAAGCAAAAAGAAAATTAGAAATCCAACTCCCAAAAGATATGGATAATTATTACACCATCGCTATTCCCAAAGGCGGTAATGCCGGCCGTGAAGGACGAATACCAGGTGATTTGGTTATCCAACTGAAAGTGAGGTAGGTTCGTTGTGACCCCCAACCCATCTTCAGCACGCCTCCGGTCGGATAACTCTATCCATGAGTTATCCGACCTCAGCTAAGTTCGCTCCTCTGGTCGCTGGATGATGGGACTGTTGTCCCGATATTATATCATCCAGCTCCCTCGGAGTCTCAATTGCTTCAGATTGGGTTGGGGCCACATATATTTTTCTAACAAAAAAGCCCCATGCAAGCAAAGCACGGGGCTTTTTTTGCAGGGGCTAGACCACTTGAAGGCGAATGAGGAGTATCCGTATCATTTTCTGGATATCTTCGTCGGTTTGACCTGACGTAATCCACAGACACTCAAGGCCTGGATGTGCTTGAAAATACTTCTTATAACTATTAAAGGAACATGTTATCCCGAATGAAATCGGAAAAAAGTAATCACCCAGACTTACAGTGAAGTCCTTGCCTTCATGATCCTCGGGGCTATTAGGGAGATGTCGTATGAATTCACGGACTTCTCCCGACTGTTTCATTACGGTCAGGATACCGGCAACCCGCTCTTCGAGCAGTCTACCCTCAACTGCTCGCTGTTGGGCGTAGGCGGGGTCGTGAAATCTGAATCTGTCTCTCCTCCCCTTACTGATATGGTCACGTCTTTTTGAAGAAACCCATTTTTTGGATTTCATGCTGTACCTCCTATCTTGACATTATAACAAAGAATTTATATTATGTCAAATCTAAGCAAAAAGTTCTTTGTGTTATAATAAAGTATGGATGAGGTTTTAAAGTATTTTAGCCTTCTCATGGGTAATATCGGAGGTTTTTCGAGTCTTTCAGGCGTCTCTGGAATGGGTTTTACATGGCTTTTTGGGGCTTTGGGGGCAGTTTCCCTTTCTCTTTACGGACTTAGTCTTGGCAGAACAAGGGCCGTGATGTCGCTTCTTGCAATTTATGTTACCTTCGCATTTGACCGTCTTTTTCCTTATTTTTCGGAAATTAAAAATATGGTTTCTGGTAGCGTTGTGGATTATTGGATAAGAATCGGTATTTTTCTCGCAGTTTATATTTTAGTTTTTATAATATTTAATTTCTCGCTTCTTAGAAAAAGATTCTCATCTTCAGAATTTTCATTGTTCGGAATATTACTGATTAGTTTATTACAGCTGGGATTCGTCGGCAGTATCATCTTCTCTTATCTTCCAAATGAACTTGCGGTAAAATGGTCATTCGGATTCTATAATTACATCGGGACTCAACAGGCCCTATTCTTCTGGGCGATGGCCCCTTTGCCAGCGCTATTGCTCCTCCGGAGCAAATAGGTGCATCTCACCCTTTCCTCAACATTTCTTCAATTGGTGTGCTGGTCTAGACAACTCATCGTTCAGGGACTATACCCAGACTCGGACCACATTCGATTTTTCCAGCGAAAATCGAATCTTAAGTACTCGGCAAAATTGTCCCGTTATTGAAGATTAATTATATAACGGGAACCAAGCCAATTTTGCCTGCGTATTTCCTCCCTAGGGTATAGTCCCTTCACTTCTATCATTGCAGTCGTCTCGAAAATGCTACAGAAAGAGTTTCGTCTGGTGCGAGTATGAGACGAAAATGACTGGCTAATCTGAAGCAATCGAGACCCCGAAGGAGCTGGATGATATAATATCTGGCCGAAGGCCATCAGACAGCGACTAGAGGGGCGAACTTAGCTGAGGTCTAATAACTCATGGATAGAGTTATTAGACCGGAGGCGTGCTGAAGATAGCTAGTCTTTTTCGTCTCATCTGTGTAGAAAGTCAATAAAAACAGCCCTTATGGGGCTTTTAATTTCAAAACTGCAACAACGCTTCCTGTTTTTTGCGCGTTAGTTACTTTCGTGAACTAATCTCGCGGACAAGGGTCGTAAGCTGTGATATCTCCTTGTATATTTGGTCTAATTTTTGATTTATCTCGCGATTTGTCCGATCTATCTCTTCGAGTCTCAATTCCCAAGTGACCGGTACTGCTCCTAGGGCGTGGCCACAGGGATAGGCTACGGCAGTGAATGATTGGGATCCACGATAACCGCTGAGGGAATTGGGATCATGGGCTTCATAGTGAATATTCGAGATAGACTCTTCACATTTTGGGCATTTTGCTCGATTCATGCGAATTTAATACTAATTCACGATACCATAAAGCGATTTCGACCTCGCGGAGCCCTAGGGCGTGTTTTGGAGATGCCTATTGGCTACCCCGATCTGTCATTGTAACGCAATGGAAATTGGTCAACAACCTGATATAATAGGAGTTGTCCACAATGAAGAAAATAGTAAATTTATTAATATTTCTAATTATCACTACCGGTTCGGTTTTTTTTGTTTATTATCGGGGTACTGCTATATGTCGCAGTCCTCTTGATTATACTATCGGCGTGGTAGATGAGCGTTTCGGTATTAGCCGGGATAAATTTGTCGGCAGGATTAAAGAAGCAGAAGCAGTGTGGGAGGGGGGTTTTAATCGTGAGTTTTTTAATTATAAACCGGATGCCAGTTTTAAAATAAATCTTGTTTTTGATGAACGGCAGAAAGAGACTATCGAGGCCAAGCAGTCGGAGACAAATATTGAAATTTCGCGGAGCATGTACGATAGAATTTTAGCTGAATATAACCAGCAGGCCGCCATATATCAATCCAGGCTTGATAGCTATAATAACCTTGTTGATGAGTTTGAAAAAAGATTGGGCATATATAACGCCGAAGTAGCAAAGATAAATGCGCGGGGTGGGGCTACCCCTAAGGAACATGGGGAGCTGGAGGCGGAACGCAAATATCTTGAATCGCAGAAAAAACTTTTAGATAACTTGAGGGGCGAGTTAAGCAAGCTGGTTTCACAGGTTAATTCTCTAGGAGAGCAGGTTAATTATCTGGCTGGACAGCTGAATATAGATGTCGATATCTTTAATAAGAGATTTGGAGAAGCTCGGGAATTTGATCAGGGAGAATATAATGGAAAAGAAATCAACATTTATCAATTTGATGAGGCGTGGGATTTGCGTTTGGTATTAGCTCATGAACTGGGCCATGCATTGGGCATTGAACATGTGGAGAATCCTAAATCAATAATGTATTATCTTATGGATAAACAAGACACTAAAAATCCGGTCCTGAGTCCGGAAGATAAAAAAGCATTTATTGAACGTTGCAGTCCGGGCCATCTATTTAAGTTTCTGCGGTCTGTCTATCGATCTTAACCCTTATCAACTCTTTCTACATAGTCTCCTGTTTCGGTGTTTATGCGCACAATATCACCCTCGTTGATGAAAAGAGGAGCGTTTATCGTGGCACCGGTCTCTATTTTTACCTGCTTAACTCCGCCCTGAGCGGTATTTCCCTTGATCGCCGGAGGAGCTTCGGTGACTTTAAATTCCATTTTTATGGGGAGCTCAATACTGATGATTTTGCTCTCGAATAGAACGGCATCTAAAACGGTATTGGCCTTAAGAAATTTGGCAGAATCTCCCAATAAATCTTGCCCAAGTTCAAAGCGTTTTGACAGATCATTCTCATTAGCAAACCAGTATTGATCTCTGTGGTTGTACAAAAACTTAACTTTTTGGCGCTCAACATCGGCCGGTTCAAATACGTCTGACTGGGCAAAATTACGCTCCAGTACTTTTCCGTTAATGAGATTACGCATATTAACCTGAACTGTCGGTCGGCGCTGTTGCATCTTCAGGTGGTGAGTAGATAAAACTATGTAGGGCTGGCCCTCATAGATAAAAAACATCTTTGGTTTGAGTTCATTTACGCCTAAGCTCATAACCCCGTAATTTTATCAGATTTTTATATTTTTGCAAATAAAAATCGGCCACACAGACCGATTGATTTTAGCCTAGGTTTTATCTGGATTTTGGAAAAACAAAAAAGCCGAGTACTACTCGGCGAAAAGATTAGACCATCTGATTTAGGACATTTTGAGTTTTGCTCTTTTGCTGTGCTCTTGCACCAGCATCTTTACGGGAACGCTCCTTGGCCTTACTAAGAAGGTTCTGTAGGACAGAGGTCAATTCTGTATCAGTCCCAAATTCTGACAACATTGCTTCAGCAGCACGCTCAGTGTCTCTATCGTAGACACTAAAACATTTGAACTCTTCTGTGTTTTCAAGAACAACATATCTAGCAAATCGGTGACGAAGTTCTCGGTATCGGTCACCAGAAAGTATCTGAAGAATATGCCAGACTTTATGGCCCTCGAACAATCCACGATTTTCGATATTGGGAAGTCCCAAAACGAATTCAATCTGTGAGGCAAAGAGTTCTGTGCTGTAACGGATGCCACCATCTTTGCCATACAATGAGAGAGTCGACTCAGACAAGTAGCATCTTAGGGCATCTTCGTGTTCTGCTCTGGGCTTGGATTTACCGCTAATTTCAGCCGAGATAATCTCGTGCATTCTGGTGACAGCCAGTCCCTTCCACTTCTCAGGAATATTTTCATTCAGAATTGGGTAAAGAGGGTTGTAGCCAGAAGCATCGTCCATATTATAGAAAACAACGGGATCATTCAGTTGATAGACAGAGAAAAGTTTTTCTGCCATCGGATCATTTTCTGGAAGAATCTTGAGAAAATCCAGAATGTATCTATTGTAGTAAAATAATGAATAATAAACTTTCTCGTTGTGTCGCAAGACTCTCAAGACTTCCCGAGCACAGCGATAAACCAATTCCATGGCAAAGGCACGCAGTTCTTCAGAAAGTTCTGATACTTCGAAAAGGTCATCATTCCCATAAAGGAAAAGAAGATTTTCAAGTGAACTGTCGTCTCGCCACTCAAATGGCAAGCAGCTTCGATGTGGAACCAAAAGGACAGCTATAGCCCGCATTTTGAACTCTTTTCTGATATCAGACCCCAGGAGAGCTACGAGGTCTCTCCATTCTTGCTTTTTCAGGTCAAGCCATGATTTCCAGACCTTGTCATTTCTAGTAAGTCCAATGGATGTAGCAATAAAGTTATGGACTGATTCGTGCCGTTTCAGCATTATTTTCTTTCTTTTTTTAACGAACTTAACTCGCACAATATAATAGCACTATTTATAATTGCCGTCAACGCCCATGGATCGTAGCAGGATGATTAATTTTTTATTTCTTAAAAACTAGTGTTCCTAGGAAAATTACTCCGGCGGTGAGGACAATAGTAGGGCCGGGGACTATGCCAAAATAGCGGGCCAGAAGAAGACCTCCGATAGCTGAAAGAGCTCCGAATAGAACAGCCAGGCGCGTGTATTGAGATAGATTAACTGAGGCATTTTTAGCCGCTGCGGCAGGAATAATAACCAGAGAGCCCATAAGGAGTGTTCCGGCGATTTTCAAACCCAGGGCTACCACAATCGCTACTAAGAATAAGAATATAAGATTTATCTTATTAACGGGAATTTTAAGGGCTTGGGCAAGTTCTTTTGAGATTATACCCAGCATGAGATTATTAGAGATTTTTCGCATAATCACAAAAATGATAGCCACGGCGATAATAGCTATCGCAAGATCGATATTTGTTATTTGGGCGATATTTCCAAAAAGAGCTTCAAGGATTTCAGGTTCGGGAGTCAGCAATAATCCTATGGCTAAGCTTAAGGTGAAGAATATCCCGACCAGAGTTTCGGATGGAAGTTCTGTCCTTTTCTCAAGTAGCCAGATTCCGAAGATGGCAACAAGTAGAGCGGCAAATGCTCCAAAGAAAGGATTAAAATTAAATAATAAAGCGATAGCAATACCGGGGAGGGCAACATGTGATAAAGCATCTCCCACAAGCGACATTCTCCGCAAGACCATAAAAGAGCCGACATACCCGGCACCAAGACCGATAACAGAGCCAGTAACTAGTTGTAATAATAAAGAATTATCCATAGTCCTATTATGGTCAATGATGATGGTCTTCGTGTTTATAAAATCCGGCTTCATCGCCATATAGTTTAACAAGTGCCGATGAATCAAGTGCCGTTGCGGGTGATCCGTAACAAATCATTTCCTTATTTAAGCAAAGAACATTGTTAGCATATCTATAGACGATATTGAGGTCGTGGGATATGAGTAGCATGGTTAATTTACGCTCACTATGGAGTTTTTTGAGCATACTGTATATGGTTTCTTCGCCACCTACATCTATGCCCGAAGTTGGTTCATCGAACAATAGAACATCAGGATTATCTAGAAGTGCCCAAGCAATTAGCACTCGCTGAAGTTGGCCACCCGAAAGCCAACCCAGTCTTTGCTTGAGCACATGGTCGGTTATATGGCGTAATTGATGCGCTGGTTCGTTCCTGTGCTCAGCACCTACCCCCACAGATACGAGAACATCGATTATTTCTTTTTGGCTTTTTTTCTTGAACGATAGAAACTCCTCAGCGCTTAAAGGAAGCTCTCTGTCAATGGCAAATTTTTGAGGAATATAACTGATTTTCAAATTTTCGTTCCACTTGATTTTACCTGAGTAGGGAATCAACCCTAAGAGCGCCCTGAATAAAACTGATTTGCCGGCCCCGTTAGGCCCGACAACAGCCAAAACATCGCCTTGATTAACAGAAAAATTAAGGTTTTTAATAACCTCATCAGAATTAAATTTGATGTCTAGATTTTCTACTTTTAATAGTATATTATCGTTCATGGCTATATTTAATGATATCATTTAAAATGGTCATAAACAATGAAAACACTTAAATTTAAAGATTTTAAAACGAAATGGATTATGGATGGAAGCAAAACCGCTACGATGCGGTTATTTGATGATAAAGATTTAGGGGTGGGTGATGATTTGGAGT
Source organism: Candidatus Yanofskyibacteriota bacterium (assembly GCA_016181145.1). GTDB lineage: Bacteria > Patescibacteriota > Minisyncoccia > 2-02-FULL-40-12 > GWA2-44-9 > 2-01-FULL-39-28. The sequence continues at coordinate 8,302 of JACOZW010000052.1, read as the reverse complement.
TAGTTAACAGCGACAATGGAAGCGTATTCTCCAGAGCAGTAATTACAGAAGTTATTAATAAAGAACTGGCTGATGTAGATGATATCGACCTTGATGGCCATGAGAAGTGGAACAACAAGGAAGAAATGTTAGAATCCTTGCGGAAGTACTATGGGGATAGGGTTGATCTAAATACTAAGGTTAAAATAATTAAGTTTAAATTAATTAATGAAAATTAATTTCAGCTAGTTAATGAGGCGAGATTGACTTGGACTAATTTTTCTAGTATTATGGAGAATAGTCTAAACGGCCATGGGGCCTCTTTTTTATGCAGATACGGAATATTGCCATTATAGCTCACGTAGACCACGGTAAGACAACTCTGACCGATGCTTTAATGCGCCAAACCGGCGCTTTTGTTGAGGGAGTTTCGATGGATTCGAATGCCCTTGAGCTTGAGCGCGGAATAACCATTTACTCCAAGAATGCGGCGATTTTATATAAAGGAACCAAAATAAATATTGTAGATACCCCGGGTCATGCCGATTTTGGTTCAGAGGTTGAGCGGGTTCTTCGTTCTATTGATTCTGTGCTGTTGGTAGTTGATGCCCAGGAAGGACCGATGCCTCAGACGCGTTTTGTATTGAAAAAATCCCTTGAATTGGGATTAAAGCCCATCGTTATTATCAATAAGATAGATAAACCTGCGGCTGATCCGGTTAGGTGCGAGGAGCAGGTTTTTGAATTATTTCTTGAGCTTGGCGCCAACGATGAACAAGCTGATTTTCCGATTGTATATGCTAACGGTAGGTCGGGTATCGCCAAACTTAAAATGGAGGACGAGTCATCCGATCTTACACCACTCTTGGATACAATTCTAAAGCATGTACCCTGTGCATCATCTGATGACTTAGAGAATAAAGAGCTACTGCTTCAGCCTTTTAATTTGGGATATGATAATTTTTTGGGCAGACTGGCGGTTGGCAGAATTTATCAGGGTGTTATAACTTTTGGTGAAAATATATTTGTAAAAAAACCCAATGGCGATACTAGGACGGGAAAAATAACAAAAATATTTACTTTTAAGGGTCTTGAGAAAGTAGATACTGAAAGGGCTGTTGCTGGAGACATTGTTATGATTGCCGGTCTGTCCGATATTGATATCGGCGAGACAGTAACTAATAGTGAGAAAGCAGAGCCTTTACCGGCTATAGCTGTCGATGAACCGACCATTGCTCTTAATTTCTTGGTTAACAATTCTCCTTTTGCCGGACGCGAAGGCAAATTTGTTACCTCTAGGCAGTTACGCGAATATTTAGAAAGAGAGCTTGAGGTGAATGTCGGTTTGCATATTGAGTTTTTTTCGACTGACACTTTTCGTGTTTTTGGCCGTGGTGAGTTGCACATTGCCATTCTGCTTGAAAATATGAGGCGAGCCGGATATGAAGTGCAAGTTTCTCAGCCGCAGGTAATCATTAAAGAAGAGGGTGGAGTAAAAAAGGAACCTTTTGAGGAGGTTATTGTCGATACGCCGAGTGAATATCAGGGAACTATTATTGAGCGGCTTGGTATGCGCGGTTTTATTATGAATAATATGTCGGTCAGCGACGAGCTTGTCCGTTTGTATTTTGAAGGTCCGACCAGGGGACTTCTGGGATATCGAAATCAGTTTATTATAGATACGAAAGGCGAGGGCATTATGTCTTCGAGGGTTGTGGGTTTTAAGCCGCATGCCGGAGAAATTCGCAGGCGGACAGTAGGCTCGATGGTTTCCATGGCCGGCGGCAAGGCCTTGGGTTTCTCTCTCTGGAATTTACAGGACAGGGGATGGCTTTATATTGGTCCGGGCACCGAAGTATATGAAGGAATGGTTATCGGCAACACTTCTAAGGGTGAAGAGATGTATGTAAACCCAACTAAGGGCAAAAAATTAACCAACATGCGTGCTTCCGGCGCTGATGAAGCGATATCTTTAACTCCTCCTTTGGCACTTAACATAGAGCGAGGCCTTGAGATAATGGCTGAAGATGAATATTTAGAGATAACTCCCCAAAGTGTACGATTGCGTAAGCAATATCTCACGGAGATTGAAAGAGCTAGGGCGAAACGAGTTATCTCCTAGGGTTTACGGAAGAATAGTTAAATTCACCTCATTAGAAATATTATTTGGAACTAAATCCGGTCCGACTCTCAAAGTATAATTGCCCGGCCGGAGACTGGTGTCGACTTTCCAGGTCCCTTGTGTGTTTGCGTCGTTAAGAACTCCTATTGTTGTACTTCTTCTTCTGTCTTGATCATGAATCTGGACGGTTAAGTAGTGCCTTGCAACCTCTAATTCATTACCAAGATTAGCTCCGGTGATTGTTATCTGATTTCCAATGCGGGCGCTTGTTGGAGAGATCGATGTTATTACTCTGGGCTTTAGAGCAGAAGACGCCACATTAATAACAACTCTGCTTGTTTGCGTAGATCCGGAATTATCGCGGAGAGTGTAGGTATGTATTCCAACGGCAGGGTTGTTATCGGTAATGGTTCCGGAAGGTGCCGGTGCTGATTTCCAAAATGCACCATCTTTATATATTGAGACATTGCCAGTTATTCCACTACTCAAGATATAGCTTAAGGTTATATTGCAATTTGGGTTCGTTGCATTAGATCCCAGAATACAGGACAGCCAGGGTGATGTAAGTGCGCCTGTATTGTAAACATAGACGGTAATACTGGAAAGTGTTGAGCCGGTACTGTTATTTTGAAGAGAGTAGATATAAGCTCCTGCGTTAAGATTATTATCTGTGACATTTCCGTTTGCCGTAGTTAGTGTTTGCAAGTTTGTACCGCCTCTTTTTATAACTAGAGAGGAAGGAGATACGCCGCTAGAGGTGTAACTTAAAGTGATGTTGCAATTGGGATTCGAAGTAGTTACGCCTTTAGTGCAAGATGCCGGCGAGGCTACTAAGGTTCCGCATGCTCCGGTACAGGCAGTGGAACCGGTGCCGGCAGCACTGGCATTAATTCTACCCCAGCCATAGAGCGTGTCTTTACCAGGAACTCCTAAGTCGGTAGCGGTAGTAGTAATCGCATTTTCGACTTGATTTACTGTGTAGTTAGGGAAAGCACTTTTAATTAGAGCTATTATTCCTGAAACTATCGGCGTGGCCATGCTCGTGCCTGATTTTATTCCATAGTTACTGCCAAGCAGTGATGAATAAATATTTACTCCCGGAGCTGTTATATCAACACCGTTACCTCTTCCGGAAAACCCAGCTACTGTATTATTTGAGTCAACTGCGCCCACCGTGAATGAGCTATCAATACAGCCCGGCATAGATACTCCGCTGGAGTTATTACCGGCGGAAACAACAACAATTGTTCCATGGCTTCTGGCATATTGTATTGCCTGGGCCATTGCCTGGCTGGTCGCATCGTTATTGTCGCAAAAGTTAGCATATGCACCTCCGCCCACGCTAAGGTTTATGGCATCGGGATGAAAGTCGTCAGTGGTTCCGAATACATTATCAGGACCGTTTACTGCCCAGTAGATTGCCGTAACAATACTACTGAACTGGCCTTGTCCCTGTGAATTCAAAACCTTTCCAGCGATGATTTTAGTTTGGGGAGCTACTCCCTTTGACCGTCCGTCAATCCCGTCAGCGGTTATAATTCCCGCCACATGACTGCCGTGGCCGGGCGAGCCGACACCACCGGAGTGGTCATCCATCGGATCTGCATCGTTGTTAATAAAATCTTTGCCTCCGCCATAGCTTGAACTCAGTTCGGGATGGTTATAGTTATATCCGGTATCTAAAATAACAATTTTTCTGTTAGCACCGTTATTACCGTTATTTTGAACCACCGTGGCTCCGACCTGTTGATTTGCCCCTGTATCCTGTAATTGAAGCACCGGATCTAGGGCTAGAGATGTTACTGATCCGGGACATTCGACGGCTGAAAAATCCTGATAACCTAAATTAACGAATCCTGAACAGCCAGCCGCAAAAGCTTGTGCTGAATCCGCCTCATTATTGGTTATATATCTGATGCTCGAAGCTTCGACTGTTCCGGTTATCTTCGGCAGAGTCAGTGTTCCTCCCACCAAATCGGGGTTAATAGTGTATAGAATGATGTATGAGGACAAAAGAATAACAGCTCCCAGTACGGTATACAAATATAGCTATTCCCAGTCCATAAACAGCATAGGTCAAAAAGTCGCTTATTATTTTCTCAAAAGTAGTGGTTGATCCGGGGACATTAATACCGGTAGCTTGGCCAAAAGGTATGTCTGTGCCAGTAGCTCCTGCGTCAGGAATAACCAAGACTACGCGCAGTACTTGATTGCTGGTGGCCCGAGTAATACCATCAGAACCTATAATACTTAGAGTATAGTCGCCTTCAGGTACATTGTTAGCGATATTAAAATCAATATTTGATTTGGCCGTATCTATTGTGCCTGTCATGGTGTACTTAGCTCCGCTGGCGGACAATAACTCAACAGTTCCACTAAGGTTTCCTCCGACTACATTTATTGAATCACCTGGTCGCGCGATAGTCGGACTAAAACCACAAATCACCGGTATTCCCGGTTGAACTACTCCCGGTTCGCAGGAGATAGGTGTGGTGGCAGGGGAAGTGGTTACTGGACAATAAAATTTGTCTGTAATTAGATTGTATCTTTGTGAATTAAGAGGAACCCAGTCAACGGTCAGATATCCTTTCGCATCATTATGGGCTACAATAAATTCATTGGTCGAAGGATCAAAGACGGTATCCAAACCAGATGCGGCGCCGAGAATGATGATAGAATTAGTATTTCCCCACTCATGGAGCAAAATAATGTCTTTATTTATGCTTGGATCTGTTGCGGCAGTTACGATCCACGGTTGTCCCTGCACCATTACAATGTGGCCTCCGAAATCGCCTTGCCATGATGTGGCAGCCAGGTCAACCTCTCTGCCATCAGGATACACTCCTGTCTGGTGTCCCTTGACGTCTGCATACGCGAAATATCCATTGTTTATACTCAGAGAATTTATACCATGCTTGGGCTGATATTTCTTTACAAGGTTTCCATTCTGGTATATCCAAATCTCCCAGATGTTAGGCGGAACTGTATTAATTGCAAACGCCAGCCAGCCGCCCTGACCTGTGACAGCGCCCCAATGGATATTTGGATCGCTGATAAGAACCTGATTGTCGTAAATAATAGTTCCATTGACCTTTCCGGTTGCCCAATGTCCGTCATATGCCGTGAATCCAGGGCCTGATACGAGTGCTGGATCATCAGTAGTTCTTCTTGCGGTCCAGGAGGATGTATCAGATGTGTCGATTTCGATTCTGTCAGTAAGTATAGGCGGGGGGTAATCATCAAAGACGCATTGGGCTGTAGCAACTGTTGGTTTAATCCACCAGGGGCTGTAACATGCATAATTAGAGGGCGTGGATCCGCCAAAAGGTTTTGAGAAATCTCTCTCCTGAGATGTTTTTAAGTCGGTTATTCTCAAATTACCAAATCCGTAGCCGACATATCTACCATCAGGTGAAAGATGGGGAAACCAGCCAAAACCGCTATTTTGTTTGGGATTCCAGGTCTTGCTCGGTGTAGTAATACGGCTGGTTATTCCTGGCGCGGGACAGGAATTGCTAACAGTATTTCCGCATGTTTCTGAAGCCAACCCGCCAGATAAATCATTTTTCGGAGCATTTTCGGAAACAGTTATTACTTTTAAGTGGCCGACATCGTTGTTATATGCGATTGTAAAGACACCATTGTTGTAAGCTATGCTCATATGTACGCCAAGGTCATCTATGACGATGCTGTTTCTCTGTCCCCATGGACGCAGTAACATATATCCTTCGGAGCTATTCCATGCGCCGGTAAACAGCCAGGGTTGGCCGTTTACTAAAATCACCGGACCAGAAACGCTTTCCGAAAGACTTGATGATGTCGCTTTCAGGTTGATGTCTTGTTTGTCGGACATACAAATTCCGCGAAGGTTAGTTCTGTTGCCATAAGCAATGTAATCTCCCCCGCCTATTTCGAAATCATTGAAGCCTGGAGTTCTAATAGATAAAGTGTCAGTCAAGTTGTAACCGTCCCAGACACAGAGGCTATTATTGTTATTAGTACAGGCGCTGAGTAGTAAAGACCCATCGAGACCGCCAAGAGCGCCAGTATCGTTTGGATCTGCCCGACCGCCGACTAAAACTTTATTATCTTTTGATATCTGAAATCTTCCGGCACCGTAAGAAGCCCAATGTCCATCTTTTGCTTCGAATCGATTACCCATTACGAGGAGAGGGTCATCATTCATTTTGATCGGTGTCCATTGCCCTACCTTTACTTCATAGCGCCAGAATCCTGATGTGCCAGGTATTGAGTCGCAGACATAGGTTAAGGTATCTGAACGAATCCATTTACCTGCGATACATCTTGCTCCGGCTGGAAGACCAGTTGGTTTTGAGAGGTCATAATTTGTTTTTGTCTGGAGATCTGTAACCCAGCTCTGCCCCCAGTTGCCGTAAGCGACATAGCGTCCATCAGGAGACAGTTCCGGCCACCAGCCATTATTGGTCTGAGGAGGGCTCCATTGGCTTAGTATTGGTGCAAATTGAATAGGCCCACCACTGCCTCCGCCGCAGGCGATTGATATCGGCTGAGTTGTCCCCGAGATCGCTCCCCAAATTCTTTCATGCTCTCTTTTTATGCAATCTCCGTTATAATTCTGACTAAGATCCTTTGTTCCCGTGGCTCTGGACCAAGAAAATATAGTCAGACCTATTACCGAAGGATCCGTTGCGGCTTCAAGATAGGGAATTGATTGTAGTGATTTAAGGCTATTTAGATTTGTCCAGCATAGGGTCGGAGCAGAAGGACAATAATTCCTTGCATAACCCTGAACAACAATCATCTTCTCTTTACTGCCTACCTTATTATTATTTATAGCGGATTTCATCTGCCTTATTTGATTTGTAAGATCTGATGCCAGCGTGGAGCTATTTTGCTGATCGAAATTCATATATGCTTCGAAGCTGACGATATCCAGGTTACTAGCTTGATATCCTGTGCCAGTGAGAATCTGGTTAGGCGTGAAATTTATAAGAATTTTTTTGCTAGCTAGACCCCTCTGACTAATTCTTGATTTTAAATTAGCTATATTTTGTTCCGTTGTGAGTTTATCCCAGCTTGGCTCATCCGTCATCATAATGAAATCTATATTGTTCCAGTAAGGTGTCGCAGTGGCTAGAGCGGCATCTACGATCGGATCATTTCCCCAATCCAGACCGAGGGCAATGTCTTTATTGAGGGCAATCATTTCTTGAATATCTTGGTCTAGATTTTGCTTATATTGATTAACTGGTAGGCGATAATCCGTTTCCGTCATAAACATGTTAACGGAGTTTTTAACTTCGTCTTTGAAATCACCGTAGTTCGCATCAACTTTGTAATAGCCGAGGTAAATCGGGTGGTTGGGGGCGGGGAGATTGCCTGTTTGAGCTTGGGCCTCGAAGCGCTCAGCATAGAGAAAAATAGTCTGAGCCGAGATGAAAGAAGAGGTTAATAATAAAAAAGAAAAAAGTCCAAACCAATGAGTATGTTGATGATGGGGATGTTTATGCCACCGGTTATACCAGGGGAATATTTTTCTTAATTCGGAATGAATCTCTCGCATAGTCTATTTAGTAAGTCCAATGTATGTGGTCTACTGCGGCATTTCCAGAACCTATAGGGCTACAACTCGAATTACTACCTCCATCTCCTTCTTCGCAAAAAGCGCCAGCATCTATAGCATTGAGAAAATTTCTGGCCTGTTGCCATATAGCAGAACTTGTGTTGAGTGTCAGGTCAGCAAATAGAATCTGGATATCGACGCCGTTACCTTGATAATGGCTACTGCTAGGTGAGTGGCTTCCGGTAGAAAGCGAGGTAACTCTGAATCTAAATCCTGCATTCCAAAGAGCGGCTAGGCCGTTAAGCATACCAGGATTAAGATTAACTGTTCCCGAAGATCCACCGGCGGTACAGCTATTTGTGCATTGGTTAGAGCACACCGCAGGAAGATTTCCGGCTGCAACATCTTGTATATTTTGTCTCGCATGATACGGGTTGCCACAATCAGGATTGGCGTTTGTAAATTGATTAAGCCCGATAACTCCGATAAGATTCTGAGCAGCTATTTGTGAAGTACCGCCACCTGGAGGTGGAGGAGGTATCGTTGTGGGTTGCATTGTTATCTTCGGCAGAGTCAGTGTTCCTCCCACCAAATCGGGGTTAATAGTGTATAGAATGATGTATGAGGACAAAAGAATAACAGCTCCCAGTACGGTA
>JACOZW010000051.1 GCA_016181145.1 Candidatus Yanofskyibacteriota bacterium | reverse complement strand
GTTTTGAAATTAAAATTAAAATGGAATCTGAAGCCCGATAAATAAGCATCGATTGCTCGCATTAACATATGTAAAAAAGCTCCCAATACTGTTCCGATAGCAACTCCGATTATTCCAAGTTGAGGGGATAAAAATATTGCACCTCCGATGATGCCAAGATTATATAAAACTGGAGACATGCCATAAAAAAAGAATCTTCTTTTCGCAATAAGCATCGCGCCTAAAGTATTTGATATGCCAAAAAGAATAGGGGAAATCGCCAGTATTCGGATTAATTTGGCCACTAAGACGAGGTCTTCATTCGGGAATCCGGGAGCAGCTAGAACACTGATGCGGCCGGCGAATATAAATATAATTACTGCCGAAAGAATCATCATTCCAGTGGCTCCGCTAATGGACGAGTTTGTATAATCGTATGCTCTCTGTTTGTCTTTGTGAAAAAGCTCGGTAAATATAGGTACGAAAGCCGCGGCGATACCGCTGGCAATAAGTATATTAAAAAGAAGATCGGGCAAAAGGAATGCCGCGTTATAGGCATCAAGAGCGCGCGAAGCGCCGAATGTTTGAGCAAAAGTCCGGTCTCGTAAAAGACCTAGGGCGTAAGAGGCTATGGTTGTTCCGGCTAATACTGCACTGCCGGCAGGGATCAGTTTTTTGACTGATAGCATAGAAGTATTGTAGCACATGATTTTGTCTTGTGCTTGGCGTCTTAATTCTGATATAATAATAGGGAATTCAATTATCTATCTAATTCGTATATGCCAAATAGTCCCAAATTAAAGATACTTTTTGTAGCTTCAGAAGCCGCACCTTTTGTAAAAGTCGGGGGGTTGGGCGAGGTAATGCACGCATTGCCTAAGGCTCTTCGCGAACTTGGACATGATGCCAGGGTTTTGACGCCTAAATATGCAACTATTGATACGGAAAAATATCACCTGGAAACGGAACTCAATAATATCGAGGTTGAGAGCGGGGATCGAGATCCTCACGGTATCCTTGCCTCAAATGTTCTCCGCTACATAAATCCGGACGGTGGCGGAGTTAACTATTTTTTGGAAAACATGGAATATTACGAGAAGCGGGCCAATGTTTACGGATACTCGGACGATACGATTCGCTGGATAATCTTAGCTAAAGGCGCGCTTGAGTTTATAAAAAAATCTGAATGGAAGCCCGATGTCATTGTCGCTTCTGACTGGCAAACCGGATTTATACCCAATCTTGTTCACACCGACTACAAAGATGATCCGGTCTTGTCTAAGATCCCTATAGTTTTCTCTATCCATAACTTAAGATATCAGGGGATGTTTGATCCTAAGCATATTTCTGAGATGGATTACGATGCGGGCCAGGCTCGGATTAGTGACTTCTTTGACCCAAGAACAAATAAACTGAACGGCATGCGGCGCGGTATTATGTATGCTGATGTCATCAATACTGTTTCTCCGACCTATGCACGCGAAATATTAACCGAAGAGTTTGGTGAGGGCCAGGATAAGCTTCTCAATGAGAGAAAGAGCCGTCTTTTTGGAGTTTTGAACGGCATTGATACCGAATCTCTTAACCCTGAGACAGACAAAGATTTAGCCGTAAATTATTCCGTGAAAAGTCTCAGTAAAAGATTCGAAAATCAGGCTGCCCTTCAGAAACAGTTTGGTCTTCCGACAACTTCTGGTGATGTCTTCGTGGTAGGTATGGTTGGTCGCATGGACGAACAAAAGGGCTTCGATATCCTTACCCAGATGCTCAGCTCTTTGATGGAAAATATAAATTTCCAATTCATTATCGTTGGCGAGGGAAATCCTGGCTACCGCACTTATTTTGAAGAGTTAAAGCTCAAATATCCTGATAGAGTCGGAACTCACTTTTCATTCGATCCTCGACTGCCCAGGATGATTTTTGGCGGAGCCGATGCGGTTTTAATTCCTTCGCGTTTTGAGCCATCCGGCCTTGTTCAGATGGAGGCGATGCGATACGGCTGTATTCCTATCGTCAGAAAGGTTGGTGGCCTAGCTGACTCAGTTGAAGATTTTACTCCCGAGAAAGAAGAGGGGACGGGCTTTGTTTTTGATAAATACGATCCTTTCTCTCTGACCATCGCCATTATAAGAGCCAGTGAACTCTATCGCCAAAAGAAGGAATGGGAAAAGCTCATGAAGCGGGCAATGACCAAAGATTTCTCATGGGAAAAATCAGCCCAGGAATACGTAAAACTTTTTGAAATGGCACTAAGGTTCCATAAAGAATCTCAATAGTTATTAATCCCGTTAGAAGTCTCGCTCGTCCGCCTTAGGCGGACGAGTCCGAAGGACCTTGGCGGGGCTACTTCTAACGGGATGAAGTGGGCTAATTTTTTACACATATACCAACCGGCCGGCCAACAGCCGGACATTTTAGAGGCTGTTGTAAATCAAAGCTACAGGCCGATTTTGCGCGGACTCACTAAACACAAGAAAGTTCGCCTGACCATGAATATAAATGGCTCACTCCTCGAGCTTTTTGATAAATATCAATACGGCGACATTATAGATATGTTGCGAGAACTTATTAAGGAAGGTCGTCTTGAGCTGACAACTTCGGCTAAATTTCATGCCTTGTTACCCTTTTTAACGGAAGAAGAAATTTTCCGGCAGATAGAGACGAATAACGAAACCCTTCATTACTATTTTGATCACGGATATAGACCGATAGGTTTTTTCCCGCCAGAGATGGCTTATGATGAGCGCTTGCCTAAAATAGTCGAGTCTATGGGATTTAAATGGATGATTCTCGATGAAATTGCTAAATCCGGTAAAACTGGATCAGTCGACTACAATAAATTATATAAAATAAAGGGGACTGATATGCTGGCTTTTTTCAGGGAAAGGCGCCCCAGCAATTTAATTATGAGCGCAGTAGTAAGGTCTTACGAGTCTTTAAAGGAAGCGATGCATGAAGATTTTGCCAGCGGCCGTTATCTGGTTACCGGAATGGACGGCGAGACTTTTGGTCATCACAGGCCGGGTCTTGAGAACATGCTGTTTGAAATGTTTGAATCAAAAGATTTTGAATTGGTGCAAGTTTCAGACTTAATGGGGATTTATAAGGATATAGAGGAAGTATCCCCGGTAAAATCAACCTGGGCTTCCAGTGAGGAGGATGTTGATAGGAATGTTCAGTTCTTATCATGGAAAGATCCTGAAAATGAGATACATACATGGCAGTGGGATTTGGTAAATCTGTCCCTTAAGTCTGTCTATGCTCTTGATAAGAATCACATTCTTTTTGGAGAAATCAGGTCCAGGATGGACGCCGCCCTGGCCAGCGATCATTTTTGGTGGGCTTCAGCTAAGCCCTGGTGGAGCCTAGAAGAGATAGAGCGGGGAGCCTATATATGCCTTGATATAGTTCGGCGAATACCTAATGTTGATGCCAGTTCCGTCGAACGTGCCCGGGATCTTTATGAAAAAATAGTCTCTACTGCATTTGAATGGAAAAGAAGCGGTAAAATATATGAAATAGCCAAAGAAAGGCAGGGGGTTTTGCGCATTCCGTTCAAAGAAAGGACTTTTGAGGCTGGCGGAGTTGAGAGGGGTGTTTATGAAGGTTTTATGGCGATGTTCGGTGAACTTGAGAAAAAAGCAGTGGCAAGGCAAGAATATGAAAAAGCTATTATGTGGCGAGATGCTATTTATAAAATAGAAAATAAGAATGATATCTATGACACAATTCATGCAGTCGAACTTTTAAGACTGGAAATTCCGAATGAAGAAGTGGAAAAAATACTCGATAAATATACCGAAAAGTACAAAAAAATCCGCGGTGGCCAGCCAGAACAGAGGGGCTAATTAAAAAAGATTCCGTTATGGAATCTTTTTTGCTTTAATGAGGTCTATTAGGATCTTAGGCTCATCGGTCATAATTCCGTCGACACCCATGCTGGCAAAATAAAGCATATCCTCCGGATTATTGAATACGCCGGCCAGAACTCTTATCCCTCTTAATTTTATTTTTTCTATCTGCTCGGAAAGATTTACTACTGACGATAGTGTTTTAAAAATAGTGCGACTCATCAGGCCTACGACAGGCGGTTCCAGAAGCCATCCAATCGAAATTGCATTTGGCTGATACTTGTCGGCAATTTTTAATAAGTCATATGGCCAGGCTACGATAACATGTGTTTTTATTTCTGGACATATTCTTTTAGCCAAGATAAGAAGTTGACCATCGGATTCTATATTGAAAGGAGGACAGTCCATGCTTTTTTGAAAGGCTGTAAGATACACTCTGTCTTGGAGTCCATGTCTGACTATTGCTTCAACAGCCATCTCTACGAGGTGATTTGAATTTTGTTTAATATCCAGGCAACAGCATACTTGACTATATTTTAGGTAGAGGAGGAATAAATCTAGATCCATGATGTCGAAAATAGAATATCTGATCTCTTCTAGGGTCAGTAGTTTAGGGTCGGGCGTTACGCTCTTGGGGTGATAAATAATAACCTCCCTGTCTTTAGTAAGACAGATGTCGGTCTCGATGCCGGTTATTTCCATATTATTTAAAGACAAGAAGCCAGTATAACTATTGCCTAACTGTTTTTGTGAAGTTCTTCCGCGATGGGACCATACTTCCATACCCCAGACCCCGTTTTTAAGGTACAGACTAGTTGGAAGATTATTACAAATTGTGGACTTGTCAATGCAAATATTGTGATAGAATTAATTATTAATCTACCTATTCCTTGATTGGACAGTGATTGCTATATCTACTCGCTGTTCTGTTGGGAAAAGGCTAAATAAGGCATGGAGAAAATAAATTCTGAGAAAGGTTTTGTTGTGACAACAATAGTTATTGTTACCGTCATTATTATTATTGTTGCAGTTGGGTTGGCGATTTGGTTAGGATTCAGGCCGGGAGTGCCTCAGCCATCTCCGACACCAGTAGCAACTGGTCCTCAAAGGACATCGGATAATTCTTCTGCTATGGTCCCCCTGAGTGCACAAAATAACTCTGGCCTTAACGCTAAATATCAGATTACCGCTGTCGGCTCGCCGTCGGGTATCAGCTCTCAGACCAGAATTATTCTGACGGTAATGAATGCGCCTCAGGGGATTTCAATGCCGGCCCACATACATAGCGGTTCGTGTGCTAATCTCGGGGCGGTTAAATATCCTCTAACTAATGTAGTTGGCGGTACATCGGTGACAACGATAGACGCCTCTATTCTTCAGCTTAAATTGTCTTTGCCGTTAGCCATTAATATCCATAAGTCCATTAGTGAGCCGGGAGTTTATGTCGCCTGCGCCGATCTCAATGCCGACGGTTCGCTGGATATGCTTTATAACAGTAAATAATGGTATTGGGCCAGCAAAATGGTAATAGTTTTGTTGATTTGGATATAATAAAATTATGGAAACTTCCGAAAGACAATTTATAAAATATGGGGACGATGACTTTGTGTATAAGGAAAAGCCGAAGCTCAATCCAGATGTTAGGGTAAATATGGTTTCCCGCTTAATGAAGAAATATAACTTGAACACAGAAGAGGCAACTACCTTTCTCGAATACATACTAGATCTCGATTTATCCATTGAACAATTAGCGGGTAAGAGGATTCTTGATGTCGGGTCTGGCCCCGGAGAGTTCAAAATTGCTTTAGAAAAAATTGCCGGTAAATCAAATGTCGTAAATCTTGATGGGGGAAGTGTGTGGCGAGGAACTTTTGATGTTCAGGGTATGGCCGACAAACTTCCTTTTAGGAATGAAAGTTTTGATTTAGTCATTGCTCATTGTTCTGTACCGATTATGACGGCAACAACGGGTGATCCCCTCGAAATACCCCAAATATTAAGTGAAATTATCCGAGTAGTTAAAAGGGGCGGGTTGATAAAGATTTATCCTGTAATTGTTCATGATCGGTATGCGGATAGTAAAATGGCAGAAAAACACCATAATTTAGCCGACGAAACCATGAAAAAATTATCAGAAATGAGCAAAAATAATCAATTTTCTGAAGCGGTAATTAATATTGTAAGGGACTCGAATTCGGGTAATTTTGATGGCATGCTTGAGATTCGCAAATAAATAGCCATGAACAATATTAATAAATACAGCCTCACTTCAAAAGCAAAGTTAAAGGAAGCTATGTTCGGGGCGGGATGCTTTTGGGGTGTTCAGTATAATTTTGACCAACTTAAGGGTGTTGTTGAAACGGAAGTAGGCTATGCTGGTGGTTCGACCGGCTCACCACAAGCGGTCCCGACATATAAAGATGTGTGTACAGGAAAAACTGGCCATGCCGAGGTAGTTTATTTGCGGTACGATCCCGCAATAATATCGTATGATGAGTTATTGAAAGTTTTCTGGGAAAACCATGATCCCACAACGATGAACCGTCAGGGACCGGATGTCGGCAGCCAATATCGGTCAGCCATTTTTTATTACGATGATGAGCAAAAAGAACTGGCCGAAAAATCAAAAGAAGGGCTTGATAAATCCGGTAAACATATGAATCCTGTAGTAACCGAGATAATCCCGGCGAGTATTTTTTACAAAGCCGAAGAATATCATCAGAAATATTTTGAGAAGACGGGACAAAAGGTTTGTCATTAAGCAGAATATCCCCTTCCCCCGGTCAGGCCATGCGGACCCCGCCAAGGCGGGGCCGAGCCTGACCACCCCCATCGGGTCCCGGCAAAATAGCATAAATATTTTGAATTTGTAGCGATTCGTCTCAAAGGATTCATAAAAATCGGAGATATTCTGATTAATGTTGATTATGCTTAGCTTTATTTTAAATTTTCCATATACAGTTATTGGTCTGGTGGTTGGTTTGGTTTCGGGAGTGAAGGGGATGAGATTTACAAAAGATCCTTATGCTTTTATAATTAATGTGAAAAATTTCTGGTGGGTGTTTGGCTATATGAAAGGTGCCAGAGCTATGACGATTGGGCATGTAGTTCTTTTAGGCCCAAAATTAGAAGACAAAGATCTGGAGCATGAATTAATCCATGTTGAGCAATATCAAAGAATGCCACTCATACAGCCAGTCTTATATTATATCGAACAGATGAGAAGGGGTTATAGAAACAATAAGTACGAGGATGAAGCATACAGAAGAGCCGGCAATGTTTATAAGGGCTAAGTTAGAATAAAAGCTCAAAGACTATACCTTAGGGAGGAAATACACAGTTATTTTTTAAATCAAAATGAGCTTACCCAATTCATTTACAGAACGTTTCGGAAGCCGACTGGGCTGAGAGAGAGCAAAAACTCAGCAGAGTTTTATGCGATCTGTAAATGAATTGGGTAAGCTAATTAACTCTGAGTCTGGGTATAGTCTTTGAGTAGCACTAATTATATGAATAATGATAATCCGCCAGCTGGCGGACCGAAAACCGAATCAGAATGGAAAACCTGCTTGACCCCGGAGCAGTATAAAGTTTTAAGGGAGAAGGGGACGGAGGCGGCTTTTACCGGTAAGTATTATAAGAACAAAGAAGCGGGAATGTATGTCTGCGGAGCTTGTGGTCAGGAACTTTTTTCTTCAGATACTAAATTTGATTCTGGTACCGGTTGGCCGAGTTTCACCGATCCGGTTAATAGGGAACACATTGAATTAAAAGATGATTCCAGTCATGGTATGTCTAGGACTGAAGTCTTGTGTAAAAAATGCGGCTCTCATCTAGGTCATGTGTTTCCGGACGGACCCAAAAACATGCCAGATGGAACTCCGGCTAGCGGTCAGAGATATTGCATTAACTCTCTTTCTTTGGATTTTAAGTCGCGCGCCTAAATTACTTATCCACTTCACGGATCTCTTTTTAATTTAACCCGTGATATCATTTGAGGAATTAACGTACCTTAAAAAGTGGGAGCGGATGAAGCTCAAAAGCTTAGTAGTGTTAGTTGTATTGTCTGTTTTTGCTCTGGTTGTCCTTAGTCTTTTTGACGAAAGGTCGAAAATAAAGTATCCCTCCGGTATTACTATTGTTCAGATAATAGGTAAATTCCAAGATGGACTGACCGGAGAATATTTTGATACCTCTAGCTCCGGATTTTTTATAGATAATAAATATATAGCTACTAATAACCACGCAGTTGAGTTAGTTAAATATTCTAAGCGTCAACGGGCGGAAATAACTATTTTTGACGGCAAAGATACTCATCCGGCCAGAATAGTGGGTCTTGATAGTGATACCGATGTTGCTTTATTAGAGCCGTTAAGCTGGTGTGATATAAAGATACAAAGGCCATGTTCGCGTAGCGTAGGTGAGCGGGATATGTATAAAAAAGTTATCGTATATCCTCATCCTCCTAGCATGTCTCTTATCCGTTCTTGGTTTGATTATATTTTAAATCCGTATCCAGATTACGGAAACCCGAATAACAGATTAAGAGCGCAGGTGCTGAGGGGATACATTACCGGCTTCGAGGATTGGATTGGTTTAAAAGTGGTCCGGCATCTTTCCGGCATAGTACCCGGCTATAGCGGGACTCCGTTACTCGATAGTAATAGTTGCTATGTGGGTATGAATTTTAGATACGACCGCCTTTCCTTATCTCTTTCCTATGCCATCTCTAATGAAGATCTTCAGCAGACATTTCGCGAGATAAGGGAGTACGGATATGTCAGAACGGCATTTTTGGGATTGGCGGTTAGTCAGGGTCGCGATGGGGTTTACGTCCTAGTCGCTGTAAAAAATGGGCCAACTGAAATTTTAGATAAGTACGGGGTACAAGCGATTGAATTAAAAGAGGTGGTGTTACCGATTCAGCCCATTGCGCGTCTTCGCATTCACTCTGTTAATGGGACTGAAGTCAGGGATATAAAAGGCTTGTGGACGGCAATAAAAGATTTTAAGTCCGGCGAGATTGTCAGAATGATTTTCAAAGACTCTAGCGGTAATGTATATGAGGAAAACATAAAACTAGTGAGCCGTTTTCATTTTCTCCAGAAGTATAGTCTAGTGGAATTATATTTTGAACCGACTTCTGAGCAGATCGCCATTATCTAAAAAGTCCCTCTCGCCCGTCTAGGCTGAGCAGGGCTTTTTGTTTTATCCTCGCGCAATGTGGTATAATTATTCAGAATATATCTATTATTATGAACGATCACATGCCCATAGAACTTGTCTATCAGGATACTGCTAATATTGATGCGGCGGATTTATCTTCCGGCGAGAAGGATTTAAAAGAGTATCTTGGTTTGATGAATAAAGTTGTGGAGAGCGGACTCTATGATGAACCTGAATCGTCTATCAATCTTTCCTCTGACGAAACTTTTAAAAAATCCCTGCTTACAAAGATAAAAGAGGAAAGAAATAGTGGGCTTAAATATGTTGTAGTGGTTGGTATCGGCGGTTCTAATCTTGGAACAATGGCTCTTTATCGGGCTTTAAGGGGCAGGCTCGATGTTTTTCTTCATGCCGGTGATCCGAAGATGATATTTGTCGATACTGTTTCTCCGCCATTAACAAACCAAGTTATAGATTTCATAGAAAATCAGGTTGAAGAGCCGGAAGAGATTTTAGTTAACATGATAAGCAAGTCGGGTGAGACGACTGAGACTATAACTAATTTCGAGATTGTTTATAATGCTCTCAAGAAAAAATTTGGCGATAGGGCTAATGATAGGCTTGTTTTTACTACCGATAGGGGTTCTAAGCTATGGAATATAGCTGAAGAAAAAAAATTAAAATTGCTTGAAATTCCGCAAAAAGTCGGTGGGCGCTACTCGGTCTTATCAGCCTCCGGATTATTTCCTCTAGGCTTAGCTAATTTCAATATTGAAGGATTTTGGGATGGCGCTTCCGAGATGGTCAAGCGCTGTCTAAACTATGAAACTTATGAAAACCCCGCGCTAGTTTCGGCGATCATATCAGCCAGCCACTATCAGAAAGGGATAATTATTGATAATAACTTTTTTTTCAACCCTGAACTTAAATCGGTTGGCAAGTGGTATGCTCAACTTATGTCTGAGAGTATAGGGCGGGAGCGTAATCTCAGGGGAGAGAAGGTAAATATTGGTATTACCCCGGTGGTTTCTATCGGTTCGACTGACTTGCACTCAATGGCCCAGCTTTATCTTGGCGGACGCAGAGATAAGCTGACTCAGTTTATTTACGCTTCTCAGAAGGATAATGCTCCCAGAGTCCCGGAAGAACTTTTCATGCCTGGCCTAGTCGAAGATATTGAAGGTAAAAGCGTGTCGGATATAATGGATGCTATATATCACGGTATCAAGATAGCCTACATAAAAAATGGCCTTCCTTTTTCAGAAATAGTTATGCATAAAATATCTGAAAGCACTCTAGGCCAATATATGCAGTTAAAAATGATGGAGACAATGTATTTGGCTAGACTGTTGGGGGTGAATGCATTTGATCAGCCGAAAGTAGAGGATTATAAGAGAGAAACGAGGGAGATTCTTAAAAAATTATAGAATTACTATTTCTCTCGGCTACTGCCTTTCAGGACGCGTTCGTCTTGCTCCAGCGGCAAGACTCACTCGATCGTCTCCGGATTTTGTCAAGGAAAGACCTTTGACAAACCAATCAATCCGGAGACTAGATGGTCCTGAAAGGCAGATAGCTGAGAGAAATCCTTTAAAGTAATATGGAAAATTTGTTATTTTTGAGGTTGGCGGTAGCGGCTATATTTATCTACCACGCTATACCTAAATTAAAGGAGCCTAAAAATATGGCTTCTGGTATTGGTTGGACACCAAATAAGGTTCTGGCTCTTGGTTTGGTTGAGTTTGTTTCTGGATTGGGAATTGCGGGTGGAATTGCGGTGAAGCTTTCGGCTTCTTTGTTGATAGCAGTAATGCTAGGAGCAATTTATTATAAGATGAGTAAATGGAATGTACCATTTTCGGCTCATGATAAGACTGGCTGGGAGTTAGACCTTCTTCTGCTTACTGCTAATCTAACTATTTTTCTGAGATATTAGTTTTCCACTTTTCTTATTTTCTAATTTTCTGTTATCATGTTCTTCTATGATTAGAATATACACGACCCCAATTTGTGCCTATTGCAAGATGGCAAAAGAATATTTCAAGTCAAAAGAGCTACAATATGAAGAGATACCCCTGGTTGGCAATTCTGACGCCCAGAAACTGGTTGTGTCTAAGACTGGAATGGTTGCCGCTCCGATAATTGAAATTAACGGCAAATTTATAGTTGGTTTTAATAGGCAAGAAATAGATAATGCGTTAAACTAAGTTTTAGTATTATGGACAATAATTTAGAGTCAAAAAATGAATATTTCGCTAAGAAGGAAGAGAAAGATAAGATTATTCAAGAGGAGCGCCGCAAAAAAATGATAAGGCGAGTTTCTGGCTGGCTGGCTGTTTTAGCTGTTCTCGGTCTTCTGGTCCTGTACGCATACAGTTATTTCCAAAAGGAAGAAGTCAGTCAAAAAACTACTGATGTGGAATATTTTCGATCTCAGGGCAGAGATCATATAAAAACAGGAGATTCCCATCCGCCCTATAATTCCAATCCTCCGACCAGCGGTTGGCATTATGATGTACCTAACCAATCAGGAATATATGATAAATCATTTACGGATGAACAGTTGGTTCATAATCTTGAGCATGGCCATGTCTGGATAGCATATAAACCCGATCTTCCGGCGGACGAGATTGAAAAACTCGCCAATCTTGCTAAAAGCTACGGATCTAAAATAATAATGACTTCGCGAGAAGCCAATGATGTTCCGATAGTTTTTGTAGCCTGGGAGTATCTATTGAAAATGCAAACTCTTGATGAATCTCAGGCTAGGGCGTTTATAAATGCTTACCGTGGGAAAGGACCCGAGACAATACCGGATTTTGGATTTAAGGATTTCAGGTCGGGAAAATAACTTCAAAAAATTCCAATTAAACAGCCTCGCTATAGCGAGGCTGTTGTTTTTTATCCTTTTTCTTCCTCCTGCATCTTTTTTAAGATGATCTGGTGATGAGCGGCTAAAAGAAATCTGTCATCTCTGGTTAGTTTTGAATCAAAATCAGACTCAGGTGCTGGATTTTCTTGCATCTCGGATCTGTTCTCTTGTCGGAGTTCCTGCCATCTGGCGAATTGATTCGTGTGGGTTTCCTTGGCCCCTTCAATAATTGTTTTTTCTTGTCTCGTTGTAGCTATTGATGAGCATTGATCAATAAGTTTCATCATCTGGCCGAAATCCTCAGGAGTCATATCGGATAGACCTCGGCCCGAACCCATAGATCGCGTTAGTCTTATGAGGGCTGTAAATAAGCTTGCTTTTTCACGGGGACCGGGCTGTGATATTTTGGCTTCTTGCTCGGGCATTCCTGGATTTGTTTCAAATTCTTTCAGATTACTGTCGGGCCATTTTCTGAGGCAGGCATTCCAAAACTCCTGAGCTCGAATTACTATGGATTTTTCCTGATCAGTGTTGGCTGACTTCTGGCAGGTAGCTATCAGGGAGTGGATTTCGGCCATTTCGGCAAATGATATTGGCTTGGTTCCCTTACCAGCCCTGTAAAGCTCTGTCCCGTACGAGTAAAGTCGCATGAATGCTTCGCTTGGCATAGGCTACCTCTTGTTAAGAAACTAGTTCTGTTTTTAACATTAAACCACATCTGTTCAGGAATTTCAAGAGCGCGGGTTGACAAATGTGGCAATGTTGGTGTATAATATGAGAGCGTTCCTTTTTATAAATATGGAGGTGAGGCGTGGAAACAGAAGCGACGGCAGAAAGAAAGACTATCAATGTAGTGACGCTAGGCGCATCAGTTCGTCTGGTGGCAATTCAGTTCATGATGTCCAATGAGCAGGTTCCCGATGGAATTCCGCTCAAGCGTCCATCGGCGGCACCGCCGATGCAGCGGGTGACTGGCGTGGAGGTTCTCAAGTCCACTAAGGATGTGGATATCTCTCCGCTGGTTTTCAGAGTTGATACCAATGGGGATTATCAGCTTGTGGATGCATGGAAACAGCCCCATGCTACCAACTGGAGGATGTCAGTTGTCCGGTTCATATATTGTCGCAATGAGTTTGTGCGACACGATGAGCTTTACCCCAACTTTGTCGCTAAGCGCGACGAGTTGGCCACGGCGCTGGCTAGTCTGGTCAGCGATAACCTCTGGACGATTCAAGGACACCTCAATCCCTACTGTGAATCGGACGGTTCGCGTAGCGGTCAGGATGTCCTGATGCTCGGATGCGTCGGACGCAAGCCGGTGGTTGAGACGGTTACCGTCGTTACGGGTAGGGAGGATATAACCAGCCAACTCTATACTGAGGACGGAGAAGAGGTTGAAGGTGCTGTGGTGACTAAGACCGTGGATACAATCGGCTACGAGGAAAGACCGATTATGGTCTTCGCAGGCGGTCGCGATCCGGTCACCAATCAGGGTATTGGATCAAAGGTCCCTCTCTCGACCTTAGCCAGCAAGCTCAGGCTGGCTGGCGACGAAGTTCAGTTGGTCAAGCTTCGCTAGTCTCTAGCTTCGGACCTTTCCGGCCCGCACATTTCTGGTGTGCGGGTCTTTTTGTTTTTTCTGGTATAATTAACCCTATGAACAAAGATTATTGGTGGCGTAATACTACCATCTATGAAGTCTATGTCGATAAATTTGCCGGGAATTTTAAGGGTATGGTGGAAAAATTACCGTATCTCAAGAAACTTGGCATTGACTGCATCTGGCTTTTGCCCCATTATCCGTCACCGATGATCGACGGCGGTTACGATGTTTCGGATTATATGGATGTCCGCAAAGAACTCGGTACTTTGGATGATTTTAGATTGTTTATAAGCGAAGCGCACAAGTCAGGAATTCGTGTTATCGTTGATTTTGTTTTAAATCATGTCTCTATCGATCACCCCTGGTTTAAGGAGGCCTCATTTTCTCGCAATAATCCTTGGCGTGATTACTTTATTTGGTCCGAAACGGGAGAAGAATTTAGCTTGGCCTATAACCCATTTTCCCACATGACTAATGGAAATTGGAAATTAAATGAAAAAACCGGTGATTATTATTATGCAACTTTTTTTGATGAGCAGGCGGACTTGAACTGGGATAATCCTGCAATTTTTAACGAAGCTTTAAAAATAATAGATTTTTGGGCGGGTCTTGGAGTTGATGGTTTCCGCCTTGATGCTGTCGGCCACCTGGTAAAAAGAGAGGGAACTGACTGCCGTCATCTGCCGGAAGACCATCAGGTATTAAAAAAGTTGCGCTTACATCTGGACCAAAATTGGCCCGGAGTTATTTTTTTAGCTGAGGCGGGCGGTTCCTTTAAGGAAACGATAAAATATTTCGGCGACGGAGATGAGTGTCATATGGCCTTTAATTTCGGGTTGATGGCCTACACCTACCTGTCCATCAAAAGAAATGACTTTTCAATAATTAATAAATTTGTAAAAGAATTTTCGGATATTCCGAGTAATTGCCAGTGGGCTACATTTATAAGCAATCACGATGAGATAACCTTTACGCCTATTGAAAAAGAAGAAGAAAGGGTAGAACTGCTTAATTGGCTCGATCCTGAAGGAAAGTATTCTTTCAGGGGAGGGAGAGGGGTCTCGATGAGGATAGCTACGGTATTCGGCGGTGATAAGGACAAGATATTAAATATTTTTAAAATTCTATTTGATCTGCCCGGTTCGCCTGTAATCTATTACGGTTCGGAGATAGGGATGAAGAATTTGGAATTAGACACACCCCCACTCGATACTCGATTATATGTTCGCGGAAATTTTGACTGGCCGGAAGCGGAAAGACAGATGAGGGATAAAGATTCTCTCCTTGTCCAGACCTCAGAGATGATAAAAAATAGGAATTTAATTTGACATATCGTTAAATTAATGCTATAATTATCGTATTCTGTAAAAGAAAGGAAAGGGGCGTATTATGCTCATTGTATGCTCAGCGATACTAGGGCTTCTTGGCGGAATGGCTTGGGGATTAAACGAAAATCTCCTGGCTGTTTTTCTGGCAAGTCAGGCGGTTATCTGCTCGATAGCCGCAGCCACGTTACCGTTCCGGAGAAGAACTAACTAAGAAGTAGCTTACTAACTCAGTTCAATTCTGAATGAGCCTGGTAGGTCGGCCTCGAATGCAATTGATTCGAGGCTTTTTTGTTAGGAAAACTTAGTATTATTCCCGTAGCCCCGCCCCTTTTGAATCAATCTGCACGAATAGCTGATACTCAATAAATAATTATGAAGTTTTCCTGGGACCCGATTGGATATGTCAGGAACGGCCTTTTGGCCGCATGGCCTGACAGAGGTATCTCCAATCGGTCAGAGAAAATGATTAATTTATTTATATGAGTATCCTATGAGGAAGCCTGATTCACAAAGAGGCGGGGCGAGAGGGATCTTCAATTTTTAGGATTGACCCCATATTGGATATCTGATAAACCGGTTGTAATGAACGGTAAATTTTTACTTTTTTTATTTTCTATATTTTTAGCGTCTTTCGTAGTTTTTGACAGCGCTCTTGCTTCAACCATCATATTTTCTGATGGTTTTGAATCTGATTTTTCTGAGTGGACGGGTAATGATGTTAAGTGGGCCACTTCCGGCACAAGCTCGGCGACCGGAGTTCATGGTGGATTAAAAAGAGCTCAGGCTACGGGCGCGACTGATCCTGGCGATGATGTTTTGTTGAAAAGTGTACCCACTGTCGGTTATCAGGGTATTAAGCTGGAATTTTGGCACAGAATATATAAAGGTCTGGAGAGCGAAGACCATGTTTATGTTGAATGGACGCCAGACGGCTCTAATTGGAATGTTTTGGATGATTTTACGACTGTGGGGGAGTCAGCAAATTGGCAATTTACCTCATATAATCTACCAGCCGAGGCCGATAATAAAGATAATTTTGCTTTTAGGTTTCGTGCTCATTTGGGCGCGGCATCAAGTGATATTTTTTACTTAGATGATGTTGTTTTGTCGGGCGATAGTCAAAATGCTCAGACTACATTAGCCCCTACTTCAGCTCCTACTTCTACGCCATTGCTAAGTCCTGCCCCTTCACCTGTCATCACAGCATCTCCGACTCCATCGCCTTCGGTAAGACCAACTCCGAGCCCTTCGCCAGTTAGTGAAGCTACTCCTACACCAGTACCAAGTCCGGTTAAACTTTCTGTTTCTAGCACCCCTGTTCCAACTGCCATAAAGGCAAGGATTGCACCATCTACGGCACCTGCTCTGATAGTTGAAGAAAATACAGCAAAAGAATTCCGTGAGGAATCCGCTGAGGACGGTTCTTTATCTGCCTCATTGAGCAATCTTATGGGATCAAACTCATTTTTATTGATGGGGCTTATGGTCTTGGCGGTAGTTTCTTCTCTGGCTAAATTCAGGGGATCCTAACTCCTTTATTGATATTAATTCCCATGGAGCATAGAATGATATATACCATGGTTATTCTGATTAAAGATCTGGCGCAACATAAAAACGAAACCGTAAAGATACGGGGCTGGGTTTTTAATGTGCGCTCATCGGGGAAAATCATTTTTTTACAGGTTCGCGATGGAAGCGGGTTTGTTCAGGCGATTGTTGAGGAAAAAAGTTTAAGAAGCCTGCATGGAGACAAAGCCGAAGCAATCTGGGATTCGGCATCAAAAATTACCCTCGAAACATCGGTTGAATTAATCGGCACAGTTTCGGAACACCCTAAAAAGGCAGGGGAATTTGAGTTGCATGTGAGTGAGGTGAAAGTATTCCAGTATTCTCCGGAGTACACTATAGGCAAAAAAGAGCACGGCCCTGATTTCTTGCTTGATAACAGGCATCTGTGGATCCGCTCGGAAAGACAGTGGGCGATATTAAGAATAAGAGCCGGAATTTATGGATACATAGAGGAGTGGCTGAAAAATAACGGTTTTACCCGTTTTGATTCTCCGATTTTGACTCCATCGGCCTGCGAGGGAACGACTACTCTTTTTGGTATAGATTATTTTGATTTGGGACAGGCCTTTTTATCTCAGTCGGGACAGCTTTATCTGGAAGCAGCGATTGGTTCTTTAGGCAGGGTTTATGACTTTGGGCCGGTCTTCAGAGCTGAGAAATCAAAGACTCGCCGGCATTTGACGGAGTTTTGGATGATGGATGCCGAAGCGGCTTTTGTCGAACACGAAGAGAACATGCAGATACAGGAGAAATTGGTCAGCTATGTAGTTGATAAAATACTGAAAGAATATAAATTTGAGCTTTCTCTGGTTGAGCGTGATGTTGCGCCATTGGAGAAAATAAAATCCCCGTTTTATCGGATGACGCACAAAGAGGCGGTAAAGAAACTGCAGGAGCTTGGCAGTAGTATCGAGGAGGGGAGCGATCTCGGTGCCGATGACGAGACAATACTTACCAATACATATGATAAGCCGATTTTTATCGAGAAATATCCATCGGACGTGAAAGCATTTTATATGAAACGCGATCCGAAAGATCCATCGGTTGTTTTATGCAATGATCTGTTGGCTCCTGAAGGATATGGAGAAATTTTCGGGGGTTCTCAAAGAGAAGATAATTATGATGAGTTAGTTAAAAGGCTGAAAGAGCACAATTTAAAGACCGAAGATTTTCAGTGGTATCTGGATACCCGTAAATTCGGTTCAGTGCCTCATTCCGGTTTTGGCATTGGTTTGGAAAGATTAGTAGCGTGGATATGCGGATTAAAACATGTCCGCGAAACTATTCCTTTCCCGCGGATGATTACCAGAAAAACGCCGTAAGAGGATATGTATTGGTTAAGGGCTTTATCTTTTTATTATTTAGGACTATTGTATCTGTGGGACGCTAATTGAGAAAGAACATCCGGCCTAGAAATATCAATCCGACTATTGCTTGCTTAATTTTTGAACTTGTGTTATAATATAATTATTAATAAATCTTATTGAGGGACTGGTGAATATTTGCCAATAATCACCGGAGATTCAATGAGCACTGTATCTCGTGAAAAAAATCATAGGATCTCATCGATTGGGAAGTCTCTATGGGCCGACTATTTTTAGTGTTCTCACAATAGCCGCATTAGTAAGCGGTTTTTTTGCGGTTAATATGGCGAAGGCAGATCCTGGAATCGGAGATGTAATTATTAATGAATTTGTTTCTCATCCGGATAGTGGTGATAAAGAATGGGTGGAACTTTTGAATACAACTGAATCAAGTATAGATTTGAGCGTAACACCGTTAGTCTTGCGTGATTTTACTGGTGGCGGAGCTCCAAACGATACGACTTTATCTAGCGGTATAATTCCCGCAATGGGATTATTTGTTTATGAGTATTCAGGTTTTAAATTAAGTGATGGAGGTGATGCAATTTTGTTGATGTCCGGTGCTAATACAATTTCGGCAATATCTTATGGCGATGTTTCTCATATTTCTGGTTTGGGAGCTGTGCAAAACCTTAGTGAATCAGATCAAGGTAAATCAGGTGCCCTTATTGATGGTAGCTGGGTGACGGATCAAACTCCGACTAGGGGTTGGTTTAATGACGCCGGCCAAGATGGAAGAGCACCGCTGTTAAGCACTATCGATGAGATATTATTGGCTGATGGCATTATTTCTAATATTGGAGAGCTAGATGATCCTTCAAGTACGCCAGCTAACGAAGATGATGGCGCTTTGTATTTTGAGAAAGAAGATGTTGAGGAAGAGGATGGTGAGAAAGAATATGGTGGAAAGATTGTTTTTGAATCTAACTTGAATCTTACCAATCAAGATACGGTGGCTGTTCTACAATCACTTGGCGAGAAGATGGAAATGTCTGACGGCTGGATTAAGTTTGATTCAGAGACCGCCGAGGAGATGAGCATTACCGGTGCTAGGATTTATATGTATGGAATTAATGAGTTTGGATACGATGATGAAAATCCCGTAGAGGTTGACGACCTTGTTGTTAAGGATGATTCGGATGGAATAATAGATCCCGAAGATTCCGAATATCCTGACTTGGGGTCTTTTGATTATGATAGCGAGGAAAATGACGGACAGATAATATTTACAACCGATCATTTTACCCAGTTCTTTATGCGCGACACGATGAAGCCGGTGGTCTCTTCTTTTGATATTCCAGAGACAGCTGATTCCCTTACTGTTAATAATATTCATGTTGGCGCTCATGATAATCCCCGTGGGAATCCATCTGATGTAATGTTTACGGAGTCCGGTACTAAGCCTTTAGCCAGCTCGCTTGACTGGTCTTCATTCGGTGCTTCTTCTTATACTTATGTTTTTACCTCAGACGGTACAAAAACTCTTTATGCTTGGGTTAAGGATGCGGAGGGTAATGTTTCCGATTTATTTACAAGTGATAGTGTGACGATAACGCTTGAGGAACCCGCTAATACTCCGCCGAGCTTTGATGCGATTGGAGATCAGACAGTTAATGAGAACTCTTCCGAACAATCAGTTTCAATTACAAATGTTTCTCCGGGGGATGAATCTGAACAGACAGTATCAATGTCAGCTACTTCAAGTGACCAATCAATTATTCCAAATCCAACAATTACTGAAGCTGGTTCAACGAGAACACTGATTTATACACCGGTAGCCGATGCTAATGGTTCGGTTACTATTACTGTTACTGCCGATGACGGGCAATCAGCAAATAATATCTACTCAGATACATTTACTATTACAGTGAATCCGGTTGCTGATACTATTGCTCCTGACGTTGTACTGACCGATGATCATTCAGATTCAGTTATCAGGGATGCTGACACAATTATTATTACCGCAACATTTACCGAGAACGATGCAATTAATGAAGAAACGTCGCCAAAAATATCAGTTCATAGCGAGCCATTGCTTGTCGATAATGCATTGATGACCAAAGTAGATAATCTGACTTGGACTTATGAGTGGGATGTTCCGTCAGAAAATGACGGGGAACACACAGTTACGATCTTAGCATATGATATGGCTGGTAATCCAAATACTGCCGCGACAGGACAGACAAGCTATACGATTGATAATACGGCGCCAACTGCAACTATAGAATATTCAACTACTGCGCCTATAAACGGAAGCGTGACCGCGACCCTTGACCCATCCGAAGATGTCATCGTAACAAACAACGGCGGAGAAACAAGTTACGAATTTACTGAAAATGGTTCATTTGCGTTTGAGTTTGTTGATGAAGCCGGGAATGATGGTTCTGCTACGGCTACGGTTGAAAATATCGATACTATTGCCCCGATAATTACTCTTACGGGAGATAATCCCCAAACAATTGAACTTGGTACGGGATATGCAGAGTTAGGCGCAACCACTGACGATGATTCAGAAGTAATAATTGACGCTTCGGCATTCGTGGATGCGGTTGGTTCTTATACTATTACCTACAACGCAATGGATACTGCAGGTAATTCGGCCGATATGGTTACCAGAACGGTTGATGTTGTTAATACAATACCGGAAGCGCCGGTTAATCTCCAAGTCAACCCCTCTAGTCCCACAAATAACACCCAACCGACATTGTCTTGGGATGAAGTTGTGGCTGATCCGGCCGTAACTGGATATACAGTAGAGATATATGACTCAAACGAGGATACTATTTATTCAGAAACGGTAACCGTTAACAGCTTTGTACCGGATGACTCGCTGGAGGACGATAATTATACATGGGATGTAAGAGCCCATAATGATGCAGGAGATTCCGATTGGTCTGAGGTAGCTAACTTTACGATTGATACTGCCGGTCCATCGGTGGAATCATTAAGTAACGATGAAAGCGACTACTCGCTGCCTTTATTGAGGGAAGAATTATTTGGAGCCACTATGACTTTTAGTGAAAAATTAAACGATGCTGGCCGTACGGTCATAGAGAATGCTTTAACTGCAGGTGCCGATAGGGCGCTGACATTTAGGTGGAATGATAATAATGATGGGGATGGAGCTAAGCTAAGAATTTCAGTTTCAGGTACGGAGACAGCAATTTTTGCCAATGATGTAGTTGCTAATGTTACTGATCTTGCCGGCAATACTGCAAATAGCCTGCTCTTAGTTGATTCTGTATTATCAGATACGCAGACTGCTCCGGAAACTGACGAAGATGGCAGTGGCGATGCTACTCTTAATGATGAAAAGCCGGAAGTTGTCATTACCGATCCGAATCAAGAAGTTAATATTACCATAGATTCTGGCACAGATGATCCGACTATTAATGTCAGTGCATTTATTATCGACGGAACCGGAATGCTTCCAGAAATTAATATTACCTCGGCTGACGCTAATAATGCTAATGTGGCAATTCCCGCTTCTACTACGGTTACAAGTGATGATGTCGCATGGGATGGTATTATCGCCGCTCCGACAGTTACAACAGTAACTTTGCCGGAGACTTCGGGAGAAACTAAAACTCTCAGTACTGCGATAGAAGTCGGATTTACGGGAGCTAAGTTGTCATTTGATAAGGCCGTAAGAATTTTACTTCCGGGTCAGGCTGGTAAAAGAGCGGGTTATGTCAGAACAGGAACTGCATTTACCGAAATAACCAGCACCTGTGCGGCCGATGACCAAGCGACGGGAGATGCTTTGGTGGCTGATGGAGACTGTAAAATAGATGTTGGAGGCGATTTAGTTATCTGGACTAAGCACTTTACCAGTTTTGCTACATATACACAGACGGCCGTAGTTTCAACTTCTGCCCCTGTTACCACTAGCTCAGTCCCATCCGGTGGCGGGAGCTATGTGCCATATGTTGCTCCTGTTTCTACTCCGACACCTTCGGTGTTGGGTGCTGTTACTGCAGTTGGCGATTCCGCCAATCTCGCTAAGTATAATCTTAACGAAGGGGATACCGTAAGCGCAACAGGTTCAAGCGACCCCGACATCTACATTGTCAATGCTTGGGGTTATAAGAGATTATTCTTAAATCCTGCCATATTTAACTTCTATGCCCACCTTGGTTGGAGTAGGGTTAAGAGCGTTGTTAGCGGTGCGAGGGATGCTTTTCCGACCTCTGGTTTATTTAGAAATTGTGAAGTCAACGATACTAAAGTTTACGCCGTTGATGCGACTGGTGAAGATTCCGGGGTTCTCCATTGGGTAAATATGACAGGAGATCAGGCTGTTACTGAGGATGCAAATTTTTTCAAAAAAGTATTCTGTGTCAACAATAATGAATTCGGCTGGTATTCTAAATCCTCGATTGATTACACTTCGCTTTCTCAGATCCCCGTATATAGTAGGTAAAATAGATATTCGGTGAGCAATAAGAGCCCCCGAGACAGGGCTCTTATTGTGCTTATTGATAGTAGGAAGACTAGTCTCGGGGGATTTTAATGCTATAATATGGGAAATGGAACAGCTTTTAGGAATTGATTTGGTTAGTCTAATTAAGGCCGTTGGCTATATCGGTCTGTTTGCTATTATTTTTGCCGAATCGGGATTATTTGTCGGATTCTTTCTGCCCGGAGACTCTTTGCTTTTCACGGCCGGGTTCTTAGCATCACAGGGCTACCTTCATATAGTACCACTAGCTCTTCTGACTTTTGCCGCCGCTGTCTTGGGCGATAACTTCGGCTATGCTTTCGGAAAGAAGGTTGGGATCAAAATATTTAATCGCGAAGATTCCATCTTCTTTCATAAAGATCATCTAAAAACCGCGAGTAGGTTTTATGAAAAATACGGCGGTAAGACTATAGTTTTAGCCCGTTTTATGCCCGTTGTCAGGACTTTCGCTCCGATAGTTGCCGGTGCTGGCGAGATGAAATACTCCCATTTCTTTTTCTTCAATCTTATTGGGGGTCTTGTCTGGGGTTTGGGAATGCCATTGCTTGGATATTTTCTCGGCAGCGCAATACCAAATATTGACCAATATCTTATACCAATAATTCTAGCGATTGTTTTGGGCTCGATTTTACCGCCTATCGCACACTTTCTTAAGGAGAAACATCATCGGGATCAGGTTAGGAGTGTTGTTAATAATCTGGCCAGACTTGTTACGGGAAAAGGGAAATAGTATAATTAGTTTATTGTGTATATATCCGGTTTAATAGTAATAGTTTTTGGTCTTGCTTTTTTGCTCCGCAACTTGGGAATTATTTATTTCCCCGGAAGTTTTTGGTCCATCTTTTATCCATTAGTCATAATATTCGTAGGCCTTATTCTCGTTTGCGTCACCTATGAAGGCAGAAAAATCCTCAAGAAGATAAAAAGTATCTTCTCAAGCTCGGAAGATAAGATGTAGTTGCTCAATCCTTCTAAATTTTTCCTCGCTCTCGGCCACTGCCTTTCGGGACGCGTTCGTCTGTTCGTCTTGCTCCAGCGGCAAGACTCACTCGATCGTCGCCAGATTTTGTCAAGGAATGACCTTTGACAAACCAATCAATCTGGCGACTAGATGGTCCCGAAAGGCAGATAGCCTGCGCTTAATAAATTTAGTATGCTCTGCTAACTATCCATACTTATGTTGAACAGAATTAAAACTAAATTGGGGGTCAAGAATAATGCGGACAAAGTTTCTTTTTGGTTCATCAGGCACGGTCAGAGTGAAAGTAATGTATTAGGGTCGGAATGTCTGGTCATGAACGACGCGCCATTGACTGAAAGAGGTACGGATGAAGCAAGATCAATGGCCAGATATTTTAAAGAAAATAATATAAATGTAACCGATGTTTACACTTCGCCATTGGGGCGCTCCCATCAGACGGCAGAAGTAATTGCCAAAGAACTGGGTTTGTCGGTTAAAGTTAAAGATGGCTTGAAGGAACGCGACTGGGGAATATGGAGGGATCTTCCATGGGATGAGGTAGCTAATAAATTATCCGGAATGGATATAAACGAAAGATATTCTTTTGTTCCTGAAAATGGTGAGTCGTGGCAACAGATGGAGAGGAGATTGTTTGATGTCCTGGAAGAAATAGCCGAAGAAAATAGTGCGGGTGAGAATATCCTCATTGTAACTCACAGGGGTTGCTTACGAGCCATCCTGCCAGTTTTGGCAAAAGCTAGTCACGATAAACACGAAGATTTTTCTGTTGAGACCGGCAGTTTAACAAAATTTTCTTTTGATAAAGAGTCATTTGAGTTTGTGGGACTAGTACCATATACACAAAGTAAAAACGAACAATAGCGAACCCTTTCCTAATTATTTTCCCTGCCTACCGGCAGGCAGGGAAACCATTACCACGATAGAAGTGAAGGGACTATACCCTAGGGAGGAAATACGCAGGAAAAATTGGCTTGGTTTACCATTCTTATGGTAACAATTTTTCCGAGTACTTAAGATTCGGTTTCCGCAGGAAGAAACCGAATGTGGTCCGAGTCTGGGTATAGTCCCTGAACGATGAGTTTGTCTATCTCGGAGCATTGGTTGAGAAAATGATGAGGAAAGGGTGAATCTATGTTCTAGTAATTTTATCCCCGATTTTTATATTATTTTTGTCTGACCAACCCGCGTTGACTTCTAGGACGTATTTTATCGGCGAGGGCGGTAGGAATGTTTCGGGATAAGTTACGGGGGAGATGTTCTTGGTTATTTCTATAATTTTTCCTCTCTCGTCTATCCATATTAAGTCTAAAGAAAATTTCATATCTTTCATCCAGAATCCGGTTATTATCGGTTGGGGGAATACAAAGAGCATGCCACTGTCGTTAGCAAGAGATTCTCTTCCCGAAAGACCCTGGCTTTGCTCATTTGGCTCGTCGGCAATTTCTACTTTTATATTGGTTCCATTTATTGATAATATGCTCTGATTTTGTTTAGGAAATTGATTTATGGAGGGTATACCATTCCATGGATTAAAATAAGAAAAAACTAGCAATCCCGTGATTGTTAAAAATAGGATTAAAATAAATCTTCTGTACATATAGTCATTATAGCAGATCCCTTGTAATCTAAGTCATAGTATGCTATCATGTAATTACTGTAGGTTTTCTCAGCGGCGTTTCCGAATAGGAGCAAGGCGAGAGGTCGTTCCTACTAAAGTTTTTACACAACGTCTTGTTACCTGAAACGCCCCAAAAGCGCTTCATTTGGCTGACTATTTGTGTTTTATTAAGTGGCAAAGAAATTATATGTAGGCAATTTGTCCTACAACACGACCGATGCAGCCCTGAAGGATTTATTCTCTCAGGCTGGTGCAGTCGAGTCGGCAGCTGTCCTTATGGACAAGATGACCGGCCGATCTCGCGGATTCGGATTCGTTGAAATGACTAATGACGAAGATGCTACAAAAGCCGTTGAAACTTTCAATGGTTATGAGCTCGACGGCAGAAAGCTCGTTGTCAACGAAGCAAGACCATTAGCTGACAGACCTCCTCGAAGGAGCTTCGGCGGTGGTGGCAGTGATCGCGGCGGTTTCGGCGGTGGCCGAGGCGGCTTCGGTGGCGGCCGAGGTGGCGACAGATACTAATCCTGCCTGCGCAGATAGATCTGTAGTCTCTCAACCAAAAACCCCTGAAAAGGGGTTTTTGGTTTATAAAAACAATCGCACACCACTTTCCTCATCATTTTTTTCGGCCTGCCGGCAGGCAGGTGCTTCGGGATAGACAAGGTTTCGCCCAAAGACTACGCCCAGACTCAGGGTTAACTCGCTTACCCAACTCATTTACAGATCGCATAAAACTCTGCTGAGTTTTTGCTCTCTCTACAGAGATTCCCGGCTAAAGCACGGGAACCTTCTCCGAGCCAGCCCAGTCGGCTTCCGAAACGTTCTGTAAATGAATTGGGTAAGCTCATTCTTTATTTAAAAGATAACTACATATTTCCTCCCTAGGGTATAGTCCCTTCACTTCTATCGTGGCGATGGTCTCGAAAATGCTACGGAAAGGGTTTGGGCTTACAATGATCGAGCGTAACCCCTCTCATTTTTAATCCTTAGAGCCGAGTCACTACAAATTCAAAATATTTATGCTATTTTGCCGTTCAGGCGAAGGTTTTAGGGGCGTGCTTTAGCCGCCCCTGGAATCGCCTCGGGACCCGATGGGGGTGACCCGGAACGTCCGCGTCCCGCCATTGGCGGGACGGGCGCATGGCCGGGTCGGGGGAAGCCCCCAGCGGTCGGATAAAATTATCTTGCTTTTGCTGGATTCTTGATCGCCCGGTATATTAGGCATCATAAGAAGAATGTTAAGGAGGCTCTAGTCTGTCCGTTAAAGGCCAATTGCGATACGGTTATCCATAGTGATTATTCTAAGTTTTTGGGCATACCCCTTGAGGTTTTAGGCATGATATATTACGGCTTATCGGCTCTAAGCTATGGGTTATTGATGATTTTCCCCAGTATCGGAACGACCTTTGTAGTTTCTAGCCTAATGCTTGCCAGCGTCTGTGCTTTTATTTTCTCTACTTACCTGACTATTATTCAGGCATTTATTCTAAAAAATTGGTGTACCTGGTGTATTATATCGGCTACTATTTGCGCAGCCATTTTTTTGATAGACATACTTAACTCTCCGCTACTCTAAAAAATATTTTTTATAATTTAAAATTGATAATTTGACATAGTCATAATAATTTGATATAATACCAAGACTAAAGAGTGAAGGGAGGCCGAGATGTTTTTGACCCTGGAGGAGATTGATCGTATTTGCAAGGACGTAGAGTGTTATAGGGTGAAGCGGGACAAGATCCAGGTCATCAAGACGGTGCGGGACGCGATGTATATGGGCTTGCGTGAAGCAAGAGATTACGTCGAGTCGAACTGGGATAATCTGGTACCGGTATTGAGGAAGGATCTCGAGGAACGAGCAGGCATTAACTGCTCCGGCTCAGGGCCGCGGCAAATCATCGAGAATTGTTATTTTCGTCTCGAAGTGAAGAGGGGCGATGTAACGTTCGAGAAGATGAGTGAATTTTTCGCCGAAGTTGCGGAAGCACTCAGAGGTAGGGCCGCCCAATAGGGGCGGCCTTTTTTATTTATTTAAAATATGGCTAGAATTATTGAAAATATACTGGTAGATTAATAAATATGAATCCCGTTAGAAGTCTCGCTCATTCGCCTCTAGCGAATGAGTCCCAAGGGGACCTCGGCGGGGCTACTTCTAACGGGATGAACTTCGAATCACTCAAGAAAGATACCAAATATCATTGGACCAACCATGTCATCCGCAAGATGCTTTTTTATGGCTTATCTCCGGATAGGGTTAAGAGAGTTATAAGAAACCCGAAGAGGGTGGAGGAGGGAATTGCTGAAAATACCATTGGAGTTATGTCTCCCTCAACTAATACCAAAAAACCTACTGAGGTTTGGGTTATGTATCAAGATAAGTTAAAAGTTAAAAGTGAAAAGTTAAAAGTTGGGAATAAGAAGATAATAATCTCCGCTTGGCGATATCCAGGGATCAGTCCGATTGGAAAAAAGATAGCCATTCCTCAGGACATATTAGAAGAGCTCAAAAACGACGGGATTTTCTAGCGAGTCGATAGAATTGGTTGACTTATGTTCGGATTATGATATATTACATCTCGCAACAGGTAACTTGAAAACAGGGAGAACGAAGATGGTAGGACGATTTTTCGCTAGGGCAATGATGGTGATTATTATGGCAGTCACGGTTTGGCTTGCTAACCTGACATGGCAGAGCGGCCTAACGCTTGGACAAAAGACTATCTTGATGATGATCGAGAGTACGATTTTTATATCTAATCTATCACTGTTAATCCAGTCAATAATGTCATTCGGAGCTATAAGCGTTAGGGAGGATAGTTTTCTGTATTTTCTCGGCGGATATGAATTTTTGTCGGAGAGCTTTGGGGCGACTCAGCTAAATGCTCATTATTGTTTTTTGTCTTGGGCTAGAAGTCTTGCATTAACTTTGTCTGCAGTGGTCATATTTTTTGTATCTACTGTGTCGTATTTGACAGTTTTGGCACTCATCACCTTTCTTTCAAATCCACATTTACCAACTTTTTCGTTGAAGGAATTGGCTGTATTTTTGGGATCTATGGGCCTAGCGGTAACTTATGTCAGTGCCATGATGAAGATATTTATACTTTTTTATGAAAAGTTACTGAATAGAAATATAGTTGTAAGATGGATTTTATTGAGTTTATGTGGTTCTGTGTTTTTTGGATTACTCCTTGGCAGTGTTGTATTTTTTGTTTCTGGTCCTGAGCTTGAGGGTTTGAACTGGTTAAATACGGTCATGTTAGTTACGGGTGTGGCTATAGCGCTTATCTCTTTTGTCGGCGCTGTTGTTGGACTATCATATTGCGTAATGCAGTTAGTAAAAGATGCTAGCGAAAGATATTCTATCCTGGGCAAAGTCTGGAACACTCTGTGTCCTGTTCAGACGATTAATATTGTGAGGTAAGCGGGATTAACCCCGCTTTTTGTTGGAAATTTATGCTCTTTACTTTTTATTAAAAGTATGATATAATCGTGGAGAATGGTCGGTTAGGGCGGTAACAACTCACTCATCTAAGTCGATTGGAGGCTGAAAATGCAGGTTGGAGTGTTGTTTTCGCGAGACGGTTTCCTGGCGCTCAATAAACCGCCGGGAATGTGCAGTCAGGGTCCCAAGGACACTGACATTCCCGAACTTTGGGAGATGGTCAGGTCGATCTATCCGACGGGCTTCGTGGCTCATCGGATCGATAAGTTCACGTCTGGTGTAAACTTGGCCGGCGTCTCGAAGACTCAAATTGGGTATTTGGCGCGTCATTGGCACAGCATTACCCAAAAGACATACCTGGCAATTACCAGGTGTCCCAAGTGGGATGAGACAATCGTCGACAGGTCTCTTAATGGCAAGTCGGCAATTACCGGTTTCAGGGTCCTGGAACGTTCAGGCTCGTTTGCCCTGATGGAGTGTCGACTGCTTCAGAACGGTCGGACTCATCAGATTCGCAAGCACCTGAAATCCGTTGGGTCGCCGATCGTCGGCGACAGGAAATATAATGGTCCGGTGACGGAAGCGCGTCTCGGACAGATGCTCCATGCCTGGCGTATGGAGGTGAGACTTCCTGATGAATCCGGTAAGCCCGGTCCTTGGACTACGATCCAGGCAGCTGTGCCAGATGATTTCAGGAGCTTCGATTTCAACTGGCACCACTGGGATAGCGGTGCCAACGATACTCTCGAAGATTGGGTAGTGCCAACGGCGGGCTGGCGCAATTAGCCTAGTTTTCGCAGGGGCGGGCAGAGGTAAAACTCTCCCCGCTCCTTTTTTGTTAGTGAAAAATAACGAGCGTGTTTTTACTCAAGCGAGGGGTTATCTCTAGGGAGGAAATACGCAGGAAAAATTAGCTTGGTCCCAGCAACTTTATTTCTTAAATGAAGGTACTGGGCAATTTTTCCGAGTACTTAAGATTTGGTTTCCGCTGGAAGAAACCGAATGTGGTCCGAGTCTGAGATAACCCTTCGCTTGATACGAGTTTCTTGACCCATAATACTTAATACATAATACTTAATACATAATACTTAATATGTAATACTAAATACTATGAAAATCGGTTGCCATGTTTCAATCGCTGGAGGTATCTGGAACGCACCCAAAAATGCCGCCGATTTAGGTTGCGAGGTTTTTCAGATGTTTACCCGTTCACCTCAAGGCGGACCTGCGCCCAAGATTGATGCGGAGGTTATTAAAAAATTTAAGCAAGAAATGGAGAAATGGAAACAGCAAGACTGCTATATTCACGCGCCTTATTATATTAACTTTGCTTCAGCTAAAGAAGCAATCAGAAAAGCCTTGGTCAGGGTTATCCGTGAAGAACTTGAACGGGGGAGTCTTATCGGAGCCAAATGCGTAATGACGCATTTGGGGAGCTCTAAGGATATGCCGCGAGACGAGGCCCTTAAATTAGTGGCCTCTGGCGTGCGCGGAGTGATGGACGGTTACACTGGTACGACAGAATTTTTACTTGAAATCTCTGCCGGTGCGGGGAATGTTATCGGGGATACATTTGAAGAATTGGAATATATTATAAAAAATTCGGGTGGTAGAGTAGGAGTTTGCCTCGATACTGCCCACATGTTTGCTTCAGGCTATGACATTAAAACAAAAGAAGGTTTCGATTCAACCACTAAGGTCCTTAAAGAATCTATTGGGCTGGAAAAGGTTAAAGTGATTCATGCTAATGATTCTATGGTTGGTTTAAATGAGCGTAAAGACAGGCATGACCATATTGGTGATGGCAAAATAGGAAAAGGTGGATTTGAGAGTATGATGAAAGTCTTCCCCAAGGTTGATTTTGTTCTTGAAACTAAACATGATAAAATTAAAAAAGATATTTTAATGCTCAAAACCGTTTTCAATGGTTTTTAGAAAGTATGTACAACTATATGTGGAATCAGAATTGGGGCGGTGGTTCATGGGGTCCCGGTATGATGAACTGGGGCGGATCCAGTTTTAATCTTTTCGGGGGGATGATGTTCGGTGGTCTTATGTTAATTCTTGTCATCTGGACCGTCTATTGGAAATATCATGCTTTGTGGCACGCAGCCAAGCAAGATGAGAAATGGTGGTTTTTGGCTATGTTATTGATAAATACTCTGGGTATCCTGGAAATTTTATATCTGTATCATTTCTCTAAGCAGAAGATGAGGCATGATGAGCATAATCTCCCGATGGTCCCGCCACAAAACTAGTATTAAGTGCCTAGTGCTAAAGTCAAAAAATGCCCCGACGAATGTCGGGGCTTGGCGTACTAACGGCGACTTTTAGCGCAGCCGTTGGGGTTTCCCCACATACCACCATCAATGCCATTTACATAGAGAAGAGTTCCCGTTGCGGTATCACAGATTACCGATATTGGACGAGTATCACCAAATCGACTAACATTCTGTAACTGTAGTCTTGGCCCAGTTTTCTCAATTTGAGAGGCCTCAACTTGGTCTGATTTTATAAGGTAACTTTTTAGAAACGCTATAGCAAAAGCAAAAGCAATAATTCCAAAGAACTTCAGTGTTTTTCGAAGATTCCAGTTCATGGCGCCTCCTTGGGAACTTTTCGAGCCAAGTATATGATAATCTAGGATTTGAATTTTGTCAAGGTCTTCTTTTTAAATTCTTTGAATTTGCCTCCGGCAATAGACTTTCGTATATCTTCAAGTAGATTATTAAAAAACCACATGTTGTGCATTAGACACCATCTTTGTCCTTGAGCGTTAAGAATTCTATCCTTACTTTTTATTAGTTCTCGGATTTTTGCTCTTGATATTTTCTTTGTACAGGTAAAACAGCCACAACCCGTCTCGGTGATTTTCTTATCTTTAGAGTAATATCCTCTGCGGATATCTATATAGCCGGTTTTAGTATAGAGCCGGCCATGGCGTGCCTCGCGTGTTGGGATAACACAGTCAAAGGTGTCAACGCCGTTTTCGATTGCTTCAAATATATCTTCAACTTTGCCGACTCCAAGGAGGTGGCGTGGTTTTTCTTCGGGAAGGTGGGGGATTATCCATTTTAAAACTTTGGCAATTTGCTTTTTGGTATATGAACCGCCGATACCGAAACCGTCAAACGGCATTGAGCCGATTGATTTTGCGCTCTGGATGCGTAAATCTTTGAAAAGCCCGCCCTGTACGATTCCAAACAAGATCTGCTTGTTAGCTCTGTTTTTTTGATTTGTCGCATGTTCCTTGAGGCATATTTTTGCCCATTTATTGGTCAGTCTCAGGGCTTTCTGGTTATATTTATAAGTATCAAGGGGGGAGGTTATGTGGTCGAAAGCGAACAAAATATCTGCCCCGATTTTTTCTTGAAGTTTCATTGATAATTCTGGGCCGAGAAACATTTTCTTCCCGTTAAATAAAAAGTGAACGCCTTTTTCGGTAATTTTGATTTTACTGCGCTTATATGATTTATCGGCTTTCGCTTCTCCGGTCATAAATTTACCGACCTTGTTCTTGTCGCTAAAGGCAAGCGATAATACCTGAAAGCCGCCGCTGTCGGTCATTATGGGAAGTTTACCAAAATTCCTGGTTAGCTCATTTCGTATTACGGATTTCGAATTTTTATAACTTTCAACTTTATCCCAAAGATGGAAAGTATTCGAGATTATTACTTGAGTTTTAGTGTTTTTAATATCATTTCTCGATAAGTGAAGTATTCTGCCATAGGTTCCGACAAACACATAAGATGGCGTTTTGATTATACCGTGAGGCGTCTTTAAAAGACCCAGCCGGGCTTTTGTTCTTTTGTCTTTTTTTAATACTTCAAACATACAAATTTTATTGAAAATCCCGCCATGGCGGGATCAGGAATTTATTTTAACCTATAATTCTCATATTTTATGGTTACTCTCTTGAACTGACTGCCTAACTCCATAATAAATATATTAAATTTCGCTCCTTTGCCCAGTATTTCTACCTTATGATTTACTGTTATTCCACCCACATCCATTTTTTCCAGAGTCGTATCAAAGATATAGACTTTACCTACCGCCTTGATTCTTAGCGGAGTCCTATTCGTTAAGTGAGCCTCTATTCTCAGTATAGAAAAATTATCTGTACTGATGTAAATTATGCCGCTCAGGTTGTTCAGAATTTCGTTTGTTACCTGGGCTTCGATGGAGGCACCTGGTTCTGGTTCTGGTTGGAATTCTGTACGCCGGGGCTCAAAGCTTATTGAATAAACTTCTCTTTCCTGAATGCTACTGTAACCATTAAAGCCATAATTGTATCTGGGTTTGCCGAGGATTTCCTCGATGACAGGTCTCTGATCAGCCATTTTAGGACCCAGTTTATCTTGGGCACTTACGGGTTTACCGTTCTTCTCCTTTAGCTTCTCCAGCCAAGTTCCCTGGTCTTCATATACTTCGTAAAGCTCTTCATTGACCTTTTTCTTTACTGATAGCTTGCCGTTTTTATACTCGATATCTTCTTCTAGATATCTTTTCTCGTAAACTAAACCCTTTTTCAATTGTTCATCTTCCCGCAACTGATCTATGGCAAGGTTCATTATCTGCTGGGGAGATAGATTCTGGGCGTAGATATGGCCAGGAAAAACGAGCATGAATACAAAGAGGACGATGAAAACCACTAGTGATCCTCCTACTGTCAAAGAATAAGGAATATACTACACTATTTTTAGCTTTTTTGCAAGTCTGGCCATTCTCTTTATGTTTTCCTATTCCTATGATAATATTATGTCATATGACTACCGTAAAAATATACTCAACCCCCACATGTCCCTGGTGTAAAAAGGCCAAGGCATATCTAGATGAAAAAGGAGTTGCTTTTGAAAATTTTAATGTCGCCGAAGATATGAAGGCGCAGGAAGAAATGATAAAAATAAGCGGTCAGATGGGAGTTCCGGTTCTTGATATAGGCGGTAAGATCGTAGTTGGATTTGATAAGGGGAAGATAGATGAACTGCTCGATATAAAAAATTGAAAATTTAAAAATCAAAGTGCAAAATGACAGTGTAAAATTATAAAATTTTAAGATTTTGAATTATAATTTTCCATTTTGATATTTGCATTTTACATTAATACCATGCCAAAGAAACAATTCAAGGAATTACCGTATGGGGCGGGATTATTGAAGGGCATTTCAGAAAAGACTATAGAGATTCATCATGGGAAGCTATACAAGGGCTATGTCGATAAATCAAACGATATTAAGGATAAACTTGGGCCTATAGCAAAAAGCGGAAAAGCAGAGGGTAATCAAATCTACAGTGAGTTGAGATCTCTAAAGAATGGCGAATCTTTTGCTAACAACGGAGTTTATCTGCACGAGAACTATTTTGCGGTTATGGGCGGGGACGGGGTGCCAAGAGGCGAGATAGCGACTAAACTAGCCGAAAAGTACGGATCTTTTGATAATTTTAAAAATTATTTCTCTGCCTGTGGAATGTCAGCTAGGGGCTGGGCAGTATTGGCCTGGGATATGCATGAAAAGGAGTTGCGTATTTTTACCTGTGATGCTCAGAATCATGGAGGAATTTGGGGAGCGGTTCCTGTTTTATGCATGGATGTTTACGAGCACTCTTATTTCATTGATACCGGCTCCGACAGGGCAACCTACATTAAGGCATTTTTCGACAATCTCAATTGGGATAAGATAGAGGAATTGTACCAGAGAGCTAGGAAGTTTGAGCTAGAATAAAAATTAGTGATCTGAGCGACTACCTCCACGAGCTAAACCATACCCTTAGCTCATAGGCTTTTGGTGATAGGTTGAGGCCATAGGTCAGCGGTGCGAAGAATATGAAAGCCACAATGCTTACTGTGAGTAAAGCTCCAAAGATTTGTTTGGAGCTTTTTTGTTGCGATATAAAATAAACAAGTAGAAGTACTGCAAAAATATAGGCGGCGAAATAATGATAAAGAAACATGACACGCTTTACGCCCATAAAAGGAAGCATATTGAGGGCGTATCCTGCAAGAAGTACAGATATATTATCGGATGAAAGCGATGGCGATATGTCATATCTTCTTAATTTTAGCCATAGGTTATAAATAATGATTCGCAGACCATACAATACTGCTATGGTTGCAGACCACCAAATTACAGGATTGCCAATGAAGTATATTCTGGCGTTGCCGCTAACCCAATAATAAATAGGCCTGAGCATCAAGGGCCAGGTATACCAGCCGCTTGCATAGGGGTGGCTGGCAGTCAATGCTTGGTTGACTGCATACATCTGCCTGTTTAGCTCAGTGAATGCTTGGTTGACTGCATACATCTGCCTGTTTAGCTCAGTGAACTTGCTGAACATGCTTGGCGTTTTAAGGCTTGGATCATTCTGGTAATTATTGCCTTGTAATGTCTTCTGGTAACCCGCACTCATAAAGGCATCGCCTGTGCCGGATTTATTTAAAATCAGGGAATAAGCGGTTACGGCCGAGAAATACACAGCAAAAGGAATGATAATCAGCGCCGTGAAAGTAAGCCATACTTTTGATGATTTTAATACTGATATTCCTTTTCTCTTCATTTCGGATAACATGTTGAGTCCCTCAAATAAGACGGGAAGAGCAACAAAAGACAGGCCGACCCATTTAACCGCAAAGGCTAAGCCGGAGAATATACCAGCCAGAAACAGCATATAAATTTTCTTGTGATTGCGATAGCGCAGATAGAAAAATAGAGAAGTAAACTCGTATAGAATCAAAGACGAATCCATCAATAGCAGGCGCGATTGAGCGACAAAACTATTCTCAAATACCATTAACATGCTTCCGGCAAATGCGGCAAAGGGAGTCAGTCCCAATTCACGGATTATCAGATAAATTATAAGCGGTAAAATGGCACCAGCTAAGGTCGGCAAAAATCGTAAGATAAGATATTGTTTGTCATTGAACTGCTCGCTGATATTAGTGAAGGAATTGGCCGGTTTATAGTCCATAACTTTTGCAAATCCGGCAATGGTCATTCGTCCAAGAGGGGGATGACCGTCAAAATGAAAGGTTTTGTTGATATAGTCATTAACGTGTCTTCCATACCATACTTCATCAAAAACAACCTGGTTAGGGTGTCCGAAAAAAAGAAAATGAACTAAAATGCTAGAAGCGAGGATAATTATTAGGTATAATTTATTATTCGTTATTCTCATGTTTGAATTATTATCAAAAACAATCAGGGCTCATTTCAGGTATCTGCTATTTCTAATTTTAACTCTTGGTTCTTATTTTTCAATAGTATTCTGGAAAATTTTGGATTTTAAGCCGGATGGTTTGTATGCCGGTCATGTTAATGTTTGGAGCGATTGGTCTTTACACATTTCAATAGCTAATACCTTTGCCTTTAAAAGCCTCCAGGATTGGTTCGCTTACCATCCGCTGTATGCCGGAGGTAAATTTACCTATCCATTCTTAACAAATCTGATATCAGGCATGCTTATGAAGCTGGGAATGCCGCTCAAGCATGCCTTCGTATTGCCATCCATATTCTTAACCTTTTCTCTATTGGTTGGACTTTATTTATTGTTTTACCTTCTGGTTAAATCAAAAAAACTTTCTGTTCTTTCGGTTTTTATTTTTTTTCTTTCTGCCGGAACGGGATTTGTTAATTTCTTGAAAGAATTGTGGCGGAATCCTTCATTTGAATTTTTGAAATATCCGCCGATAGATTACGGCCGATATGATATTTATCAGTGGTTCGCCGGTAATATGGCAGTAGGGCTTTTAATACCACAGCGCTCATTTCTTATCGGTGTTACTTTGGGCGTCTGGGCTATAGTCGGCGTCCTCTATGTGATTTTAAGAGATAATCTTGCCGAAAGTATTAAAACTAAGATATTAGTAATTTCAGGAATTCTAGCCGGTGTTCTCCCAATAGCCCATCCGCACAGCTTTATGGCGGTATTCCTAATCACCGGTTTAATTTGTCTATTTAGCTTTAGTAAATGGAGGATTCTCTGGCATTTTGTTCTGATTGCGGGAATAATTTCATCTGTCCTTTATCTGACTTTTATATGGGGCGGGATTGAAAACAATTCATTTGTAAAATGGAACCCTGGCTATACAGTAAAAGGTGATTTTTTTGACTGGGTTAAAATGTGGTCGTTATTGTGGGGGATTATGCTACCCATGGCTATTTTAGGTCTGTA
This sequence comes from Candidatus Yanofskyibacteriota bacterium, assembly GCA_016181145.1. Taxonomy (GTDB): domain Bacteria; phylum Patescibacteriota; class Minisyncoccia; order 2-02-FULL-40-12; family GWA2-44-9; genus 2-01-FULL-39-28. The sequence goes on along the minus strand of JACOZW010000051.1, from coordinate 11,304 downwards.
TTTTTGGAGAAATAGTATCAATTATTCAGGGTGGGCGGTATATATTTCCGCATTTATGATTTTTACGGTTGGAAACCTGTATCTTCTCCAGCCGATAGCCTGGGACAATTCTAAAATTTTTTGGTGGTCTTATTTAATATTGTCAGCGCCGGTATCGATGGCTTTGGCTAGTATTTGGGCCAAGAGGAATTTTATATTTAGGGTTATGGCAATATTATTATTTCTAATCCTAACTCTTACGGGGATTACCGAGCTTACGAGACTAGTCCAAGTTGATAAACATGATTTTATGATGACGAGTACAGATGATATAAATCTTGGTCTTGAAATAAGAGAAAAAACAGACTCCCTGGCTGTTTTTCTTACCGCCCCATCTCATAATCATTTTGTAATGGTCTGGGGTTTAAGGCCAATACTAATGGGTTATACAGCTTGGGCGTGGAATTTTGGTTTTAACTACTCTTCGAGAGAGGCTGATATGAGGGAAATGTATCTAGGCGTGGATGTTAGTGAGCTTTTGAAAAAATATAATATCAGTTATGTTGTAATTGGTCCGACGGAAATAAATGACCTTAATGCAAATGAAAAATACTTTTCGGAGCATTTTCCGCTGATATTCCGTAATGATAATTATCGGATCTATGACACCAGACAATTCAATTAGCTGTGTTTGGGTCCCGAAATTGTCCGGCCGGTAATACGGAAAAGCATGATCTCTTTTACTGCCCTCAGTATAACTTTAATATTTCCTCCGCTTGACTGGCCGGATAAGCGGGGATAGTGGGTAACCGGTACCTGTTTTATTTTATAACCTAACCTCTTCGCCCTGACTAGTAGTTCGGTACTGATCAGCGCCCCGTTTGATTCGAGATTAGCCTTATCGGTGATTTCCCGGCGCATTAATTTAAAGGCGCAGTCTATATCTCTTATCCAGAGGCCGAAAAGCAGGTCTACGGCCAGATTGAAAATTGCTGCATTTACTTTTCGGATGAAATGGTCCCGGCGATTTTTTCGATATCCGATAACCATGTCATATTTGTCGGTGTGTTCAGCCAGTCTGGATAGCTCCTTTATATTGAATTGAAGATCAGAGTCGGTCAAAAATATCCATTCTTTGGTTGCGGCGGAAAAACCGCTTCTCAATGCCGCACCGTACCCACGGTTTTTCGGATGATGGATAGCTTTTATGTGATTGTCTGATTTTTGAAGAGATTCTAGTATATTCCCAGTGTTATCCGTGCTCCCATCGTTAACTATTACAATCTCGTAGTCCCAGCCCGAAGTGTTCATATATGAGTTTATCTCTCCTACTAGCTTTGGTAGATTTTCGGCTTCATTATGGGCGGGAAGAACGATACTGAGTTGTATTTTGTCCATACTTTTATGATATACTATAATTTAGCTAGAATCTAGAATCCAGTATTAAGTATTAAGTATTAAGTATTATGGAATTTCTTATCCTCAATACTTAATACTAGCCCCTTAGTACTTCTTATTAATGTTCGATCTATTAATCATCGGCGGTTCCGCTGCTGCAACAACGGCCGGTATATATGGTATCCGAAGGGGTCTTAATTTAAAAATAATAACCAAAGATTTTGGAGGCGAGGTTATAACTTCAGGAGAGATAGGCAATTGGCCGGGAGATGGTATGACTGACGGCATTACTTTGACCGATAAATTTAGGAAGCACCTTGAGCATTATAAGGTTGATATCGAGGAGGGTGTCGAGGTCAGCAAAATAACTAAACAGGCAGATGAGACTTTTTTGGTTGCTACTCAAAAAGGAAATAATTATATGGCCAAAGCTGTTATAGTTGCTACTGGTGTTCATCCGAGAGAGCTTGGTGTTACCGGCGAGAAAGAATATCGCAATAAGGGCGTAAGTTATTGTTCGACTTGTGATATGCCTTTGTTCGGCGGCAAGACCGTTGCCGTTGTCGGAGGTGGTAATTCGGCTCTGGAGTCAGCTCTGATGGGCGTTGATATCTGCAAGAAGGTTTATGTCATCAATAAGAACGCCACCTTTAAGGGCGATGACGTCTTAATAAAAAAACTTACTTCTTATCCTAAAGATAAGGTAGAAATAATTTATGAAGTTGCCACTAAGGGGGTCGTCGGAGACAAGTTTGTAAATGGCTTAAAATATATAGACAAGGCTAATGCGGAACATGAAATTAAAGTTGACGGTATTTTCGTTCACATAGGAATGGTTCCCAATTCTAATATTGTTCCTGATAATGTTGAAAAAAATCCATTCGGGGAGATTAAAGTTAACGCTAGGTGCGAAACTAATATCCCTGGATTGTATGCGGCGGGCGATGTCTCTGATGTACCCTTCAAGCAGATAGTCATCGCTGCCGGTCAAGGATGTACGGCAACGCTGAGTGTGGTGCAATATTTAAATAAGCTAAAATGAGAAGATCAAGCAAAATAACAATCGGCATCTTTCTTGGCATCGTTATTGCAGTATTGACGTTTCAGTATTTGATTATTCCATCAGTATTATACCCACGTTATGAATCACGAGGCGATTGCGTATTTTATATGCCCGGTGTACCTCCTCTTCATCGCAATGTTTTTCAACGTATTTTAGAATTTTCTCCTCAAGAGTGGTTTCGTGAGTTAGTCTGTATTAAGAAAGAGCTAATTAATCTGCCATGATATATCTTGGAAGTGATCATCGGGGATTTGCCCTCAAAGAGAAATTAAAAACCAAACTTACCGAGTGGGGGTTTGACTATGAAGATGTGGGTCCTTTTGAGTATAATAAAGACGATGATTACCCGATCTTTGCGGCTGCCGTTGGAAAGGCAGTCGCCCTGAGCTTGTCGAAGGGCAATGGTGCTAAGGGAGTTTTAATCTGCGGTTCGGGTGTTGGTATTGATATAGCCGCCAATAAGATAGATGGTGTCCGTGCCGGTACGATATCAGAGCCGGAACAGGCCAGAGCCTCGGTTCATGATGAAAATTTGAATGTGCTGTCCTTATCGTCTGATTTTCTAAGCGAAGATAAGGCCATAGAAATTGCTAAAGCTTTTCTCGAGGCTAAATACGCCAAAGAAGAAAGATATGAGCGTCGCCTGGAAGAAATAAAGGATATTGAAGCCAATAATTAAAATTCCGCTATCCTAAAATAGCGGAATAATTATTGCAGGGCTGAGAGATAGGCGTTGTATAGGGCGTTAGCTAGATAAAATGCTATAGTAACTAGGAGGAAACCAAGTATAGCTCCTGGAATGTATTTAATAAAATTTTTAAACATGGATTATATCCTGTCATAATCTTAGTTAAGGTTCTGGCGAAATATTATCTATAAAAATAATTTATGTCTAGAGTGTTTGTAACGCGTCCGATACCGGAAATAGGAATAGGCCTTCTGAGGGCTAAGGGCTATGAAGTTGTAATTAACGATAAGGCCGAGAATAGGGCTGCAACCAAAGAAGAATTGCTCGAGGGCATTAAGGGTACTGATGCGGTTTTGTCTATTCTAACTGACAAAATTGATGGTGAGGTGATGGATGCCGGCTTACCGACGCTTAAAATAATTGCTAACTATGCAGTTGGATTTGACAATATTGATCTAGATGCCGCAAAAAAGAAGGGCCTTATGGTTACTAATACTCCTGGAGTATTAACTAATACAGTAGCTGAGCATACTTTTGCTTTAATGCTTGCAATCGCCCACAGAATAAGTGAGGCGGACCGTTTTGCTCGTGCCGGACGATATAAGGCCTGGGGTCCCAGTCTTCTCTTGGGCACTGATATGTCTAGTAAAACCCTTGGAATAGTGGGTCTTGGACGAATAGGTTCTAGAGTTGCCCTTCATGCAGTTAAGGGCTTTGAAATGAAGGTTTTGTATAATGATCCAAAACCTAATCCTGATTTTGAAAAAGAATTTGGAGCACAATTCGTAGAAAAATTAGATGATATGCTACCTCACTGTGATTTTGTCTCTATCCATGTGCCATTATTAGATTCAACCCATCATCTTATGAACGAAGCCCGTTTTAAAATAATGAAAAAAACTGCTTATTTGGTTAATACATCGCGTGGGCCGATAGTTGATGAAAAGGCCCTCGCCAAAGTATTGAAGGAGCAGGTTATTAGAGGGGCGGCGCTGGATGTTTTTGAATTTGAGCCAGACATAGTGCCGGAACTTAAAGATCTGGACAATGTCATAATTACGCCCCACATAGCTTCTGCAACCGAGGAAACCCGCAATAAAATGGCTTCAATGGCTGCTGAAAATATTATTGAAGCATTTGAGGGAAGAACACCGCCTAATTTGGTGAAATAGTTTATAAAGTTCTTAAAGTTATAATGTTTATAAAGTTCTTAAAGTTATAATGTTTATAAAGTTTTCTTGGACCAGACTCCTTACTTTATGAACTTTATGAACTTTATGAACTTTTAACTTGTTTTGGTAGAAATCATCCCCGCAATTCTCACGGATTCTTCGGTTAAATTTAAAGACCTGGCTCTTAGAATAGAACCCTATGCCTCTAGGGTCCATATTGATATAGCTGATGGCGTTTTTGTTCCTAATAAAACTATCAACGGTTATGATGAACTAAGGGGGTTTGAATCGGCCTTGAAATTTGATGTACATCTAATGGTTCAGAGGCCTCAGGATGTAATAAGAGAGTGGTTCTCGACTCATGCCGATAGGTTTTTTATTCACGCGGAATCAGATGTCAATTTGAATGTTATAATTGAAGATATCCATAAAAATGAGAGAAAAGTAGGACTTGTTTTAAATCCTGAGACAGAAGTGGATAAAATTAAAGAATTTATTGGTAAAATAGATTATATTCAATTTATGACTGTTCATCCTGGATTTCAGGGGGGTGAGTTTGTGGAGGGTGTTATAAATATAATATCTGATTTTCGCAAAGCATATCCAGATATCGTAATAATAGCTGATGGTGGGATCACTCCCGAGACTGCACCTAAGCTGAAGATGGCTGGAGTATCGATAGTAGTTGTCGGAAGCTACATAATTAAGAGTGATAATTTTGGAGAAGCGATAGAAAAACTGAGGAGTAGTTTATAAAGTTTTTAAAGTTATAATGTTTATAAAGTTTTTTTGAGTCGGATTTCCTACTTTATGAACTCTATAAACTTTATGAACTTTTAACTCAATTGTACGACATAATTTCAATAGGATCAGCTACTCGTGATGTATTTTTTTCAGCGGATGAACTGAAGAAATTTAAAATGTCCGAATTTCCCACCGGAGAGGCGATTTGTCTTGGCTACGGCTCAAAGATTGAGATGAAAAAAATAGTGCTTACTTCGGGCGGTGGAGGCACTAATGCAGCAGTAACTTTTGCCCGCCAGGGATTAAAGACTGCGAATATTGGGGTAGTCGGCAATGATTTTAACGGAGGAGATATAATGAGGGAGCTCGAGAGCGAGGGGATAGATACACGCTATTTCCAGAAACACGACGATGACTATACTGCCTATTCGGTTATTTTGGTCCACCCTGGAGGTGAGCGAACAATTATGTCCTACAAAGGTGAGGGTCAGCACTTTGATGCGGCTAAGATCCCATTTGAAGAACTTCGGTCTAAGTGGTTTTTCCTCGATAGTTTGGGGGGTAATTATGATGTGCTTGAGGGTTTAGTCAATCACGCTGTCAAGAATAATATAAAACTGGCAACGAATCCTGGAGGTAAAGAATTAGCTCATGGCCTTGAAAAATTAAAGCCCCTCCTAAAACATTTTTCCATCGTTATAATGAATCAGGAAGAAGCGGCCGGACTAAGCGGTATTGATTATAAAAATGAACAGGAAATATTTAAATTCATGGATGAGATTATCGGTGGGATTTTTGTTATGACTAGGGGTCCGGAGGGAGTTGTTGTGTCTGATGGCAAGGATATTTATTCTGCCGGCGTGCCTGATTCACCGGTTGTAGAAAGAACGGGGGCTGGGGATTCTTTCAGTTCCGGCTTCGTGGTAGAATATATAAGGTCGGGTGACATTTCAAAAGCTATACAATTTGCTACGGCAAACGCCTCATCGGTGGTGACGCAGTATGGTTCCAAGGCCGGGATTTTGAAGGAAGGTGATTGGGGGCCATGGAAGCTTATAGATGTAGAAAAAACTACCATCTAGGATTATTATCTATGAACGGACATTATAAAAAAATAGCCAGAATTTTAAGGATCTCTCCTGGGGTTCTTATGGATTTGGATCAGAAGATGTCAGCGATGACTGGTCAGAAAGATGTTATTGAAGCGATCTCGAACGAAAATGATATGTTGGTAAAGAAGAGTTTGACGGAGTTGGGTTTGCCGGAAGATGCAGTTGCGGATGAGATTTACTCAGCATTAATCGGCAAATTAACTCACATAGATAAGCATATTTTTGAGCTGATTGGTAAACCTGATTTGGCTAACATGGCGAATATGTGCGGAAAGATGTGCGAAGTGGCATTCCAGACTTTTACTCCGCCTAAGGGTTTATTTATGAAGCAAGAAAAGGCGGTCGAACTTCTTAATAAATATAAACCAAATAACCTGCTGGAGCATTTCAAGTACTCTTCGGTGGACGAATTAGTTGAAAAAGAGGGTTTTGCTCCAGTGGTAAGTGCTCTTCGTTTCGCCCAGAGCGAGGAATGGATGCATAAGTTTTTCGATGAGGCCTATACCAGTTTAAAGCCTAGTGATTTCGAAGAAAGAGATGTGGAACTGATTGTCCTAGATCATAAATGGCTTGAAGTTGCTGAGAAGTTTCTTAAGAAGAAATATCATAACGTCAGCCACCTCAAGGAATTTGGAGTTATTTTTGTTACGCCGATTGTTATTGACTCTCCCGGTGAGACTTCAAGGATGTTTACTTTAATACTTCACTATCTGCACGAAGTTCCATTCTATGCCGGTTTGTTTAGGCGGTTTATGGGTGATTCGGATTTTAATACTAAATTCAGGTCGTTGCTGAGAGGCGATGTTCCTTCCGGCCCCATTATGGATGGCGGTAAAGTTGTTTGGCGAATAGTTCAGAGATATTTGGCTAAGGATAATGAGAATGATCCACGGTTGTTTGAGCCCCATGTTAATCCTGAGGCCGAGCATTGGTTTAGAGCAGAAGGAGATTTTGGGCGACTAGCAAGAATGATGAGAAAAGATGAGGGTGAGCTTGGCCTGAACTGTTGGACTGGACTCGATTTTGTAGGGGGTGAATTCAAAGACAGAAACGGAGAAGACCATATCGTGAGTTTTAATTTTATTGACTTAGCTATGTCTTTGGTAAAAAAGGGTCATGTTAAATATCTATACCATCATCAGGAAGCTTTGTGGAATAAGATATTTTCTGAATATATGGGCAGGGAGACGATGAATCGACTGATTGAGGAGAATATTATTAGCGGTTTTATTAAGCTTGATTAGGGTCTATGCGCTTGAACTACAGAGCCCTGAAATCTTGGGCTCAACATAGTTCAAGCCCTAAAGGGTTTAACCAATTTCTTCGTTAAAATCTCCGCCTGATTCTCGCCGTATCTGTAGTACGTCTCGAATCAGTACTCGATTTTGCCTCGAACTTGGTCAAACGCGTAAGCCCCGATAACTAATGGCTACATACACTCTGAACGATTACTTGAACGAAGCTAGAAAAAATGGCCAAGCGATTGGTCATTTTAATTTTTCTACCGAAGATGTTTTGAGGGGGATCGTGGAGGCGTCAATGGAGGGTGGCGCACCGGCGGTTATGGTTGGAACATCAGAAGGTGAGGCTGATTTTGTAGGAGTATATGAGGCATCGGCATTAGTTAAGGCCGTAGCTAAGCATTATAATTTTCCGGTTTTTCTGAATGCGGATCATTTTAAGAGTTTTGACAGGTGTCGGGAAGTAATCGATGCTGGATATGACTCGGTCATTATCGATGAATCAAAAATGCCTTTTGTTGATAATATGGCCATTACTAAAAAAGTAGTGGAGTATGCTAAGTCAGCTAACCGTAATGTGACAGTTGAGGGCGAGATTGGCTACTTACGCGGATCATCAGAGGTGCAAAAGAAAGTTGAGGTTACCTCAGCAGACTATACTAAACCGGAAGAGGCTAAGGAATTTGTCGAGAAGACCGGCGTTGATCGCTTAGCGGTGGTTTTTGGAAATATCCATGGAATCGTTACCGACCAGGAGGAAAAGCTCGATATAGAGCATTTTAAGAAGATTATAGAAGCTGTTCCTGGGCCATATTATGTTCTTCATGGTGCTTCTGGGTTGAAAGATTCGGATGTTCAGGCAGCCATCAAGGCAGGCGTAACTAATGTCCATTTTAATACGGAACTTAGAGTGGCTTACACAGAAGGACTTCATAAAGCTCTTCACGATAAACCCGGAGAAACCACTCCCTACAAGTACCTCAAGCCGGGAGTTGATGAAATGAAGAAAGTGGTTCTGGCTAAAGTTAAACTCTTTATGGGGAAATAAAATTGCCACGCTGTACTCTTGACATATATCCATTGTGTATAGTATTATACTGAAGAGTACGGAAACAGAAAGAAGGGGAGAGGGGGCAGAAATGTTCAAGAATAAATGCTGTGATTCGGCTAAGCTCACTGACAATTTTTGTGGTGATTGCGGGACTAATCTCGTTTTAGCGCGGGAACGGGAGCGTAAGCGACGCTCCGAGGCCGAGCTAAGGAAGAAGCTTGGCATTTGTAATCATTGCCACTCAACAGGTCAGCATCGTAAATACTGTACTCGGTGCGGTCAAATGACGAGGTATATCGATGAGTGCAGTATTATCAGCAATTTTCTCAGTTCTTATTCTGAAGAATTGAAGAGAAAGGTATGGGATAAAGATGAGTATTTTTACCAACTGTCACCTAGGTGTAGATAATTGTATGTTGCCCGTCGCTTGCGGGCTTTTTTGTAAAAACAAACGAAGCCCTAACTCTCAAATCGAGCGTAGGCTATCTGTCTTCTAGGGACATTTAAAGTCGCTAGCTTGCATGATTTGTCATAGACCCTTCGCTTCTTAGCGAAGGGCTCTTTACAAAAGCAGCGACTTCACATAGCGAAGCAGACTCGCTGGGTCTGCAAGCGTGTCCCGAGAAGAAAGTAGCCGAGAGCGAGAAGGGTTAGGGCTGAGCGACCTTGATTTATCAAAACATTTTTGCTACTATAACTAAGCTAAACAAATGGCACACGCACAACACAAAATTGAATTAAGGGCCGAGGAAAGAACAATATTGGGAAGCGGTGTTAAGGCTTTGAGGAAATCCGGTTATGTGCCGGTGGTTTTGTATGGGAAAGGTCAGAAATCCATTCCTCTGCAGGTTCCGGTTAAGGATTTTAATAAAGTTTTGAAGGAGGCAGGGGAGTCAACCTTAGTTTATGTTGGGGTTGGTAGCCATTCTTATCCGACTATTATCCACGATGTATCCTTAGATCCGGTTAACGATTCTATCCTTCACGCCGATTTTTATAAAGTAAGTTTGACTGAAAAAATAAAGACTGAGGTTCCAGTTGTGTTTATCGGTGAATCTCCGGCGGTTAAAGATTTATCCGGTATTTTAATCAAAAACGTAAATGAGCTAGAAGTTGAGGCTTTACCGCAGAATTTACCACATGAGATTAATATAGACATCTCATCGCTGAAGAATTTTGGTGACCAGATTTTAGTTAAAGATATTAAATTGGGACCAGATGTTAAATTGGTGACTGACGAGGAATTAATTCTGGCGACTGTTCAAGAACCTAAATCTCAAGAAGAATTAGAGGCTGAGCTAGCTGAGCCGTCTAAGGGCGTTGAGGATGTTGAGGTAATCGAGAAGAAGAAGGAGGAAGTTCCTGCAGAAGGGGAAGAAGAAGCTGAGGTGAAAGCAGAATAAAATCAAATATTATAAAATAACCCCGCCATAGCGGGGTTATTTTATAATTAAATATACTCCTATTGCCAGTACTGTCACAGAAACTGTTGGTAATATTCTTGATTCGAAGTGGCGAGAGAGCCACTTTTTTAATTTACCGCCCCAGCCAGGACGGGGAGTGAAAATAGGGCTTTTGATGTCTAGAGAACCATCTTTATTTATTGGAAGTTGTGTCTGTTTGAGGCTGGTCATTTTTAATAAGGGTGTTGAATATTTTATCCAAGTCCCCGTTAATAATACGATCTATATTTCCCCAACTTTTCTTTATTCTATGATCAGTAATGCGGTCTTGGGGGAAATTGTATGTCCTGATCTTCTCCGACCGGTCGCCGGTGCCTATTTGTCTTCTTCGCTCTTCTGTGACATTGCCCGTTTCTTCAATTCTCTTTATTTCCATGAGCTTAGTCCTCAATAGCTCCATCGCCTTATCCCTGTTTCTCTGTTGATTACGTTCTTGGCGACAAGACACTACTATTCCGGTCGGTTTATGGGTTATTCGTACTGCTGATTCCACTTTGTTTACATTCTGACCGCCTGGCCCGCCGGCTCGCGAGAAGTTGAACTCAAGCTCATCCGGACGTATTTGGATGTCTTTTTCGCTTGCTTTTTGGAGAACGGCTACGGTTGCGGTAGATGTGTGGACTCTGCCGGATTTTTCTGTCTTAGGAACTCTTTGAACGCGATGAACCCCCGATTCATATTTCATTTTATCATAAACTCCCTGACCCTTTAATTCAAAAACCATTGATTTATAACCGCCGACAGCATTCTGATTGAAGTCTATCACTTCGATACCCCAGCCAGTGTTCATGGCATAGCGCTTGTACATATTGTAGAGGTCAGAAGCAAAAAGAGCGGCTTCGTCGCCGCCGGCTCCTGCGCGTATCTCTATGATAGCCTCATTGGACATACTCTAATTTAGCGTTTTTTGCCCGGAGTTTTAGGACCGGCCTTCTCCATTCTTTTCTTGAATTTATCGACGCGACCTCGAGTATCTACTATTTTTTCTGTGCCGGTATAAAAAGGATGGCAATTGGCGCAAATACTGATATTTGTTTCAGGTGCCGTAGATCCTATGTTCCAGGTTTTACCGCAAGCGCATTTCATTGTCGCTTTAGGGTTATATTGTGGGTGAATAGCTTGTTTCATAGCTGGTTAAATGTTGTTAGGGGTATTTTAGTATAAAAGGTAGAGAAAGTAAAGCTCACCCCTTTCCTCATCATTTTCTCGGCCTGTGCTCCGGGATAGACAAACAATGATTGAAAACCTATGGAGACTATAGGGCAGGCTAAAGCACTGCCCCACCAAGACGGAAGCCTTCGTGAATTCCCTTCGGTCAGTTCCCGCTTTCCTGTCGGTTTATCAATCATTGTTTATACCTATCCCTCCCGCAACGGTCTCGAAAATGATACGG
>JACOZW010000050.1 GCA_016181145.1 Candidatus Yanofskyibacteriota bacterium | reverse complement strand
ATCAAAAACAATTGTGGTATACTCGTTGCCGATCTGAAGATACTTGATATAGGGATAGGCTCTCACAATTGAGTCTATCTTGTCTTCTATATCCATTCCATCATAGATAAGATAGGAGTTATCAACTATCCCCAAGAGTTCAATTCCCTCAGTATTAAGCATGCTGATAATATGATTATTAAATCCCTCTCTCCTCACAATACCAACACGCGCGCCCAGCACTTTACCGTTTTGTTTTAAAAGTCTTACGGCTTCTCTATAAGCACCCTCGGCTGCATCGGTGGCGTGCACACCCAAATAGGGAGACCACTCACTCACAGGAGAAACTGTTCCATTGCCCGGCGAGCTCGTTCCGCCCGGAGAAGGCGAAGTCGGCGACCTGAAAGAAGAATCTTCACAGCTGACTAAATTTAATCCCAGCACGAAAACCAGTAAATAAAAAAATTTCTTCATTATCTGACCATCCTGTTAAGGTACTTTGGTCCAAGATAACATGCAACAAAAAAGATAACAATGTATATTATTATCTTTACATAGAAATAGCTGCCTCTATTAATCCCCTAAAAAGCGGATGAGGACTCAAGGGCCGTGATTTTAACTCCGGATGAAATTGAGTTGCAACGAAAAATTTATGCTCAGGAAGCTCTACTATTTCAACGAGGTTGCGTTGGGGATTGATACCAGAAACCCTAAGACCTTGTTTTTCTAAATCTTTTATATAATCATTATTAACCTCATATCGGTGCCTGTGCCGTTCAGAAATAATATCCTTTCCGTAAAGATTTCTAGCTATACTGCCTTTTGCCAAACGACAAGAATAGGCGCCCAGACGCATTGAGCCACCCATTTTCTTTTCTTTTATATTCACGAGCTGTTCCGACATTGTCGTAATTACGGGATTGGAAGTTTTAGGATTTACTTCGGTAGTATGGGCATCATTCATTCCGCAAACATTTCTAGCAAATTCTACTACCGCCATCTGCAGGCCGTAGCACAGACCAAGAAAAGGAATATTATTGTTACGAAGATAATTAATAACTAATATTTTACCTTCTACTCCCCTTTTACCAAAACCTCCGGGCACAATTACTCCATCGAAGTTTTTTAATTCTTCAAGGTTAGCCGATGCTTTCTCATATGTTTCTGCATTAAGCCAAGTTATTTCCGGCTTTCGATTACAAGACCAGGCCGCATGCTTAACTGCTTCAATAACAGAAATGTATGAATCCGCCAAAACAAAATCGCCAGTACCAAAATATTTACCCACTATTCCAATCTTTACCGGCTTGCTTGAACCCTTAATACTTTTTGTGAAATTATTCCATCCGGAAGATTTTTTTGAACGAGGTTTTAAGCCAAATTTATGTAAAATCCTTTTACCCATATTGTCTTTTTCGAAATTGGAGGGCACTTCATATATAGAATTGATATCGGGAGCCGAGATCACATCCTCCTTAGCGACATTGCAGAAAATGGAAACCTTTTCTTTTCTGACATTGTCGAGTGGACGAGACGAACGGGCAATTATCATATCGGGCTGGACACCGGCATAATTCATGGCCCTGGTTGCGTGCTGAGTCGGCTTGGTTTTCATCTCGCCAATCATATCCGGTATTGGCATATAGCTAACCAGCATAAACAAAACTTGTTCAGGCATTTTTAATTTCATAATCCTACCGGTTTCTAAAAATAAAAGGTTCTCATATTCTCCCACCGTACCGCCCACTTCGACTAAAACAAAGTCGGCTTTAGATTTTCTGGCAACCTTCATTAACCGCTCCTCGACTTCGTTGGTAATATGCGGAATTATTTGTACGCATTTACCCCCATACCCCAAATTCCTTTCACGCTCAATCACGGACTTATAAAGAAGGCCTGAAGTCATATAATTATCGCCTAAAATATCTTGATCCAAAAATCTCTCATAATTACCCAGATCCTGATCACACTCCATCCCATCGTCAGTCACAAAAACCTCACCATGCTCAATGGGATTCATTGTTCCGGCATCAACATTCAGATAAGGATCAATCTTAACGGCAGTAACCTTAAAACCGTAGTCTTTTAATATCCTGCCGGTAGAAGCCGCGGTGATACCTTTTCCGATCCCGGACATTACACCACCACATACAAAAATAAATTTAGTTTTCATTATAACTTGCTGACCGCTCTCGCCTTAAGATTAGGCGAGGACGCTCTTAGCCAACTTCTTCGTTAAAATCTCCGCTTCTCTTTCGTCATATTTCAATATGACTCATTCGAATGCTCGATTTTGCCTGCAAGGCGAAGGTTCACGGGAGGAACTCCTCGGGAATCGCCTCAGAATTTGGCTAAGCCAGCTGCGTTCTAAAATCGAAATGCATCACCACAGTATTATTATATTACCATATGCAAAGTTATCATAAAATCACCCCGCCGTGGCGGGGTGATTTTTAATACCCTCCCATTCCGCCCATACCTCCGGGCATACCGCCACCAATCGGAGATGGCTTTTCTTCAGGGATATCCGTGATTACCGCTTCAGTAGTTAGGAGAAGTGACGCAACTGATACAGCATTGGTAAGCGCAGTTTTTACAACCTTTAATGGATCTATAATGCCTTCGTCCAACATGTTCACGAATTTACCGGTTCGAGCATCGAAACCATAACCAACCTGTGTCTGTGAATACAATTTTGCCACAACCTCATTTGAGCTGAATCCGGAATTCTCAACAATCGCTCGCAGTGGTTTATCCAAAACTGACCTTACGATCATTTCACCCTTAGCCACATCTCCCATATCCTTCTGGAGGAAAATTTGATTTTTCTCCTTAAGCTTCGTGACTGCTTTGGCATTCTCTACAGCCGAATTCATATCCATAGCTTTTAATACATCAAATAAAGCCACTCCTCCACCGGCAACAATGCCCTGCTCCAACGCCGCTCGTGTCGCCGATACCGCATCTTCTATTCTGAATTTCTTTTCTTTTAATTCTGTTTCGGTTGTAGCGCCAACTTTTATAACTGCCACACCGCCAGTAAGTTTACCAAGACGCTCCTGTAATTTTTCTTTATCAAAATCAGATGTTGATTTTATAATTTGGGCTTTAAGCTGAGCGACCCTCTTGTCAATTTCGGCTTTCTTGCCTTTTCCTCCTACAAAAGTAGTAGTTTCTTTTGCCGCGACAACTCGATGAACCTGACCAAGCATAGATAATTCTACACTTTCAAGCTTCATCCCTTTTTCTTCAGAAATAAGCTGACCACCGGTTACTATCGCCAAATCCTCCAGCATCTCTTTCTTCCTATCGCCGAACCCAGGAGCTTTAATAGCTAAAGTATTAAAATTACCTCTCAATTTGTTAACAACTAAAGTAGCCAAAGCATCACCATCCACATCCTCAGCGACAATAATGAAGTCTCTTTTACCGGCCTTGGATAATTTCTCAAGCAAGGGAACTATATCCTGGATGGAAGAAATTTTTCTGTCCGTAATGAGCACAAGGGAATCTTCATAGACAGCTTCCATTCTTTCGGTATTAGTAACCATATAAGGAGAAACATAGCCCTTATCTATCTGCATACCTTCGACAAGTTCTTTTGACATTTCGGATGACTGAGATTCTTCAACCGTAACAACGCCATCTTTGCCGACTTGCTTGAAGACATCGGCAATAAGTTTTCCAATCTCAGAATCGTTGGCGGAAATTGATGCAACCTCCTGAAGATTATTACCGGTAACTTTTCTGGAAGTTTTCTCAAGCGCAGTCAAAACTTTTTTAAGACCGCTCTCCATACCCTCTCTTAGAAAGACTGCATTGGCGCCGGAATTAACCGCACTGAAACCTTCGGCAACAATTGCCTGAGCTAATACAGTCGCGGTAGTCGTGCCGTCGCCGGCTACATCATTCGTCTTGGAGGCAACTTCTTTAACAAGCTCTGCTCCAATATTCTCAAATTTATCTTTGAGCTCTACTTCTTTAGCGACAGTTACGCCATCTTTAGTAATGGTGGGCGAGCCGAAACCCTTATCAAGAATCACATTTCTTCCTTTGGGACCAAGAGTAACCTTTACTGCATTTGCAACTTTATCGACACCTCTTTTTAGAGCTTCGCGGGCTTCTTCTTTATAATATATTTGTTTTGCCATTGTTTAGTTTATAAAGTTTGTAAAGTTATAAAGTTTGTAAAGTTATATTGAATAAAGAATCTTATTCGGTAACTTTAAGAACTTTATGAACTTTATGAACTTTCTACTCGAAAACTGCTAAAATATCTTCCTCGCGGGCAATTAAATATTCCTTACCGTCTATCTTTATTTCGTCGGGTCCATATTTCTTGAATAATACGACCTGTCCCTTTTTAACTTCTATTGCCGCCCTCTTTCCATCCTTGTTCAGTTTCCCCGGACCGACGGCAATAACCTTGCCTTTTTCGGGCCGTTCTTTATCTACCGTATCAGGCAATATAATACTGCCCTTCTTCCTTTCCTCCCTCATGGGTTCAAGGAGAACATGATCAGATAATGGTTGTATTTTCATATGCCTAAGTTATTAGCCTTTAACTATTAGTATTTAAAGGAATAAGTCCTAATAGTCAAGTGCGAATAATCTCATTTACTTTCTCCGCTAGCAATCTTACCAAGAGAGTGCTAATACTGTCAATGCCCGTTTCTGGGAATAAAAAAACGGCAAAATATGCCGTATGCCATCGCTATCCACGCCTGACTAGCAGAAGCCTCATTTTACTAAACCCATCTTCAAAGACTTTTTTATCCTCAGGAGACATCTTTTCCAGCACTTCTGGGTCTAGAGAATCCAAGAGGGAAAATTCTAGTTCCAGATAGTCATCACCGTCTTCCCGAAGTAGCCTATATTTGAATACCATCTTATCAGCGATATTATCGTTAATATTGTTAACGATAATAATCACAACGCTTTTGGCTTCATCTAAATCGTAGGTACCAGATACTCCTTTATAGGTCCGCACCGAATCGACGACATCTTCCCACTGCATAGAAAAAGTTTTTTGCCCCACATCGACATCGCCGACAAGCTCTTCGGTTGAGCTTCCATCTTCCGACGTGATAACAAAACTCACAAGACTCCATTCTCCAACCAAAGGATTTGTATCAACCTGCCCAGACTGAGCATAAACACTAGGAACTGTAACAAGAATCATCAGGGCTGAAAGTAACGAGACTAAATACTTCATGGGATTTTCTCCGAGTTAGAAAGGAACGCCTTCGCAATATATCACTCCCGCAATTTAAGTCAATCCCGTTAGAAGTCTAGCTCGCGCCCAAGGGGCGTGAGTCCTCCGCCAGCTGGCGGAGGACCTTGGCTAGGCTACTTCTAACGGGATCAACCCAGCATCATCTTCACAAAAAAGCAGCATAGAATGCTGCTTTAGAACTTAAATTATCAAAAAATCCCAAACCTCTTTTTCTTTTTCGGTTCCGGCTTATCTACGACAACTGGCACATCTTTTGCCTCAACCGTGAAGTTAAGATCCTCATCAAGGTCGATGAAATCGTCAAGCTCCGGTGAAAGAGTCAAAATAACTTCATCCTGATCCTTACTAAGAAGCTGTCTTAATTCGCCTCTTTTCATCTCTGCCCACTGCCACTCAGGTCCTACCGGAACCTTTGCATCAGCCTCTTCGGCCTTTTGCTCAATATGCGGCTTGGACAATATCTGCTGGACATATAAAACATTAGCCCTATGATTCATGCTCTGATTTAACTGCTTAATAAAATCTTCGACAGAGGCTATTTCTTTCAGTTCTCTTCTGTCAATAAATCTGCTGCCACCCTGAAGTGAAATTCTAACAGAAGGCAATATTTCCTCCCGCTTCACTCTCTCCATAAAATCCACAGGGATCTTAATTGGAATATTCATCTGCCGGATAGCACCAGATGAACCCTCGCTCAGAATAACACTGGCGTAAATTGTTTCTCCGGGATTTGCCTTATCCTGAGACAAGAAAACTTTTTTTGAAGACCAAACCTTGAGGTCATTGGTCAGATCTATATGTACCCTGATGCCCTCGATTTTGTAGTCGAGTCCGGTTTCTCCAAGACCTGCAAGAATGTAATCCAGCCTGTTGAATAACTCCTCGAAAGGATTTTTAGGTCCTTCCGGATTTTTTTGCATACCAACAGGGATAATACTCTTCAGGAAAATTTCTGATTCGTCCTGAATAGCAACCCTGATCTGATAAGCAAGGGATAGCGGATTCAAATTCCCCACTAGCTGTCCGGCCCAGGCACCCGGAAGCTTATTAATAATCATCCTAGCTAAAGGACTGGGGAAAATTTCTTCATTCAGAGTATCGTTCTCAATACCGAGATGAAGTTCCACGCGCATCGGTAAACCAGGCTCTAGCTTACCGACTAGTCCGGCCATTTCGAAGGCACCGTCAACGAGCATTGTACCTTCAGTGTCCAGATAGCAACCGGGCATTTTGTAGGCATTGATCGGCGTCTGAATAACATCGGCCACCGCCACATGGACAAAAGGATACTTAACCATGCCAGTACCATAGAATGGGTGGCCAAAAATATAGATTTTATCACCATCTCTCCATGTTACAGTACCAGAGCCTCCAAAGGGGATTGAACCCTTAGCAAGAAAAACAGTAACCATTGAACCAGGCTTTAATTCGCTCCTGGCAGAATTATCGCACTTACCAACCGAACCGCTTGAGGTTGCTAGATTATCCATTTTGGGAGCAAGCATAAGGTTGGAAAATTCCCTGTCGCCTATGTGGATTCTATTGGGTACACGACTTGAGTGTTGATCTGCAATCACATATCCCCCGACCCGGGATCCGAGCATATACTCTATAGGGGTAAGAAGAACGTTCGGACCGCCCTGAATAAAAGATCCGGGACCGTAGCTCAAAGCGCCCACTAAAAATCCGTTTTTAATACAGTCAGCTAATTTTTCTTCAGACGCAGACTTGCCTTTAGCACATCCGGTAAATATAGGACTACCGCTCATCCCGGACACTGCTCCGACTTTCTCCAGTGGAGTTTCCATAGGACCACCGGAAATTCTAGCTAAGATAAAGCTGTTTCCCATCTGGTCCACAGTTCCGCCAAGAACAACATCAAATGGTTCAGGCTCAATGCCCCTAAAAACAGAAAAACCGACAGCCGTAGTACCTGGTTTTAATTCACTAAGCTTAAGAATCTTAGGTTTATCTGCATAAGCATACCCGGCCATACCAAGACAAAATAGCAAAACAAAGATCACTCTGCGCATTGAAAATTCCTTGTCAACGAGCCAAACGATTAGCACAACTATAGATAATTAATAATAATGTGTCAACCCCAATTAAAGAACCCCGTAAAAGAGGTTCTTATATATTAAAATTTTTACTTCTTTTTCAGGAGAGTAAGGGCTGCCCAAAACTGGGTATCTCTTCGGGTCATGCCCTGAAATAACTGAAAATCGTCGGACTGCTCAACCTCAATATTCGGCTGAACCCCGATATCTGTAATACTGGTACCATCTGGCAAAAAGTATCTCTCGGTGGTGATCCCCATAATAAGGCGACTGCCATATACTAAGTTTTCACTAGAAGTATCTAGACTCAGATAAGTCTGAACCGTAGCCTTACCGAATGTTCTTACGCCCATAATAGTTGCTGTCTTATAATGCTTCAGAGATCCTGCCATAATTTCAGAAGCGGAAGCAGAGAAATTATTGACCAAGACAACTATCTTAGGAAACTTATATCGCGTACCTTTCGGAGTCATTACGGGTATGGTTCTGCTTCGGCCCCTAATGCTCATGAGCAGTTTATTCGGTCCGATAAGAAAACCTACCATGCGATTAACTGCCTGAAGAGAACCGCCGCCATTATCGCGTAGATCAATGATAAGTTTCCTGTCAGCGGCCTTATTCAAGGCTCCCTTGAATCTAGATACCACTTCTTCATCGGGCAAAAATGCACGAACCTTGATATAGGCAATATTCCCCACAATTTCTCTATATGTAACACTCTCAACAACTACCCGACGCCTGATTATAGTAAATTTCTTTGGCTTTTGAAGGCGTGGACTTCTTATTTCAAGAATAACGGGTGTCCCCTCCTTGCCTTTAATAAGACTGGCAATCTCAAGGCTATCTAGGCCATAGACATTTTTACAGTCACTCTCCTTAACACAGACCCTTAATAGCGAATCCCCCGCCTGTACACCAGCCTTAGCGGCCGGAGAATTATCAAAAACTTCAGTAATAAATACATTCTTACGGAGATTCATTATAGTCATACCGACACCGGCATAATCATTTTCACCGGTAAAATCCTTATAGAGGGCCTCGGCCTTTTCGCCTATAAACAAGTGGCTATACGGATCAAGACCTTCGACCATCCCGATCATGGCCTGATCCAAAACCTCAGCAGGGGTCTTTGGATCAACAAAATGATCTAAGACCTCTCGATGCACCACGAAGAAATTAAAGAGTTTCTGAATAACCTCCGGGTCCTTGATCGAATTAATAAACCTTAGGATCTCCTGTCTTCTCTGTTCCGGATCTATTGGCACGGGACCGGCAGAATGAACAGATGACTGCTCCTGGGGCGGGGAAGCCGGCGTCTGCGAAAAAACAAGCTGGCTAGAAAAAATAAAAACAAATGCAAAAGATAAAATCCACACTCTAGCAATATTCTTCACGTCGCTCTCCCTTGTTAAGGTCCTCGAGTAGATTAGTAATATAATACTACTAATTTTTTATTTAGTCAATCCTGAATCTTTCTCTTTATCAAAGGGGACTATTCCCAGCTTTTCCAAGCCCCGATTATATTTTTCTATAACTGTCGCCTCAAATGAATGTGGATGAAACTCAAGCTCTGTATCGGTGTATACAACCCTGCCGCCAGTTTCAAAAGTCAGAGGATTTCTTCTTATCCGGCCTTGCTGATACTTTTTCAATATTGATTCCAGAATATTCCCCAGAAAAGAATTGAGGATAGCCTCTCCGGTCTTAGCAATAAAAATAAATAAGGAGACAGTTTTCACGCTTCTCCTGATAAAATATTCTTGAGGCTTAAAATTATAAAGGTAATTATTAATCCAGATATTAGAGCTGTAAAATTTTTCATAAAGTTCCGGACTTATGAAAACCGGTTTCAGATTAGAATAAAGCTGGGCGGTATATAGGCTCTGATATTTTAAAAACATATCGGCTTCAGTTACATAATGATTGAAGCAGAATTTGTCAGGGGCAACACGTTCGGATGGTTTACGCCTGACTCCAAGTAAAGAAGAGACAAGCCACAAAAAAAAGCGGCAGGTATAAAGGCGACCCAGGGAGCAGACTACGAAAACATCAAAGTCGCTGTTTTTAGTAGCATTGCTCAGAGCTAAGGAGCCGCAGGCTAAAAACCCGCGAACATAGGGAATGAAAGTAAACCATCTGGCCCGGCCAAGAAACTTCTTCCATTTTTTATCTGAAATTTTCTGCCGCTCCATGCGAAGGCCATAAAGCCCTCCCCGTCCCGACAAAAAATAAAATCCGTTCTTCTCTCCGATAAGTCCGGAATTGACCAACTTGTCGAGTTCGCTCCTTAAATTGCTCGGATCAATATCCCCTATTCCGGCCGAGAGAAGCATTAGCCGACCGGGATTTACCAAATATTTATAGATCTCTGTAAATGTCAGAGGAAAATCAAAAATATCATAGTACACAAGGGAGGCCAGAATTGAGTTACGAAGATAAGTCATATTTATATCCAGAAGTTGTCGCACAACTTTCCATTAAGATAAATTTAATATACACAAACTCTATTAAAACAAAAAGTCCTACCACAGTAGGACGAATATAAACTAACTTTCGCAAGGATTAGGACACTTGCAATGATCGGGCTTACAATGAACCTTGCATCGCTTGCCCTCTTCATAATTTTCCGTGGGCTGACCGGTATTCGGATCGCATTTTCTCACACATGTACAACCGATTCTACTGGAGTCAGTCCCGCCGACATTCGGATCGCCGTTCGGATCAGGGCGCTCACAATATTTATCCGCTTCAGGGTCTTGAGACAATGCATGTTCCGTAATTGCGGAGCTCGCTGACACCGACACCGATTTTGCGTTTTGCGATTTATTCAAATGACACATCGTGGTTCCAGCCAAAGCCTGGCTATAAAAAGAAGAATGACCGTACCCACTACCTAGAAGGAACACTGAAATAATTGCAATAACAAGAATCTTACACTTGGACATTGTGACCACTCCCCATATAAGGAACTTGGTCATAGGATATTATAACCCACTATCAATGTCAATCCATAAAATATTAAAAAGGCACAAACTATTGTGCCTTATGCAATCCGAAGTTAATTACATCCGATCCGGCTACGATCGCCACATATTCTTGCCCCAAAACTGAATATGCCATAGGCGAAGCAAATATGGGCCATCCCGAATTAAATTCCCACAGCCTATGTCCGCTTAGTGCATCAAGAGCTACAATATGTCCTGATCCCTCAGGACTGAAAACAACATTACCGGCCGTTGATAACATTCCGAGCATAGCAACATTAGTTCCCCTAATCGGATAAGTCCACTTAATCTCGCCTGTAAGCGGTTCCATAGCTTTTGCATAATACTGGTTCGATTCGCCCACGCACCCCTCAAGCGTCATAACATAGAAGAGCTTGGTCAGCGGACTAAGAGAAGACGGCATCCAGTTAGTAGCGCCCCGGACAGAGGGACAGATAACGCCCTTGCTGGCATCCCAGTTCAGTTTATTTATGAAAGGTTTTTCAAAAATAATATCGCCGTTTTTTCTGTTAATAACATAGTACATGCCGTTTCGGTTCGCGAGTAGCATTAATTTTCTTTGACCCAAATCAACAAGCACTAGAGGTTCATTGGAATCCCAATCAATAGGCAGATATTTAGCCAGCCTCGTCTGCCATTTTAACTTACCGCTTTTTGCATCAAGAGCAATGATACTATCGTGATATGATCCGGGCGTATCATACATCTGATGATCGCTTCTTTGTCTGTCAGGCACTGTTCCGACCGCCCAATAAATTGTATCTGACACGGAATCATAACTTCCCGTCAGCCAAGTGGGAGCTCCCAAGAGAGGACCTTTTTCGGGAAGAACCCAAAATCTCCACAACTCCTTTCCGTCTACCAGCGAAAAGGCGGCAACAAAACCTCTTGTATAATCATTGCCGGTTGAAACACCCATCACGACAGTATCCCCGACAACCAATGGTGCCATAGTAGAAAAATACATTTGTTCAGAGCTGGCATATTGGTTAGACCAAATCAGGTCGCCTGTTGCCTTATTCAGCGCCACAAGCTTGCAATCCGCAGTTGAAAATAAAATTTTATCTCCATAGATTGCCGCGCCTCTATTTATGCCGGTGCTTCGCTTTTGATACGCCTGCCATATCCAAAGCCATTGTCCGGTTTTGGCATCAATAGCATGGACCTCGTTGGCAGCCGTAACATACATAGTGCCATCATGAACTATCGGCGATGAGCGAAGATGCGCGCCGTCATTAATCTTATAGATCCATTTAGGAACCAAATTTTTGACATTTTGGTTATTTATTTCGGAAAGCGGGCTATAATGATTGGCCCGATAATCTCCATGATATATAAGCCAATCCGATCCGGGACTATTGATTAAATCCTGAGCCGTAACCAGCTTAGAGCTTATTTTGATATTCTTAGCAAACCAATTTTTACGGCTCTTAGTCTCAAGGTTATTTGGATTAAGATTTTGACTTATCGCATAGCCCCCACACAGAAATAAGAATACCGCGACTAGCGAAACAAGGATTTTTCGGTTCATCTGACATCTTTTTCAACGAACAATCACGCGGAGATATCTTACCTATCGTTAGGGAAAGTGTCAATCTGGGTTCGGCCTACCTCTTTTTTAAATAAAAAAGACCCAATTAAGGGTCTAATTTCTATTCCTCTTGCTCAAATATCCTTGTACCGGATGGAATGCGATTCCTAAGATTAGAAAACCTGCGGCAATCAGAAGAAAAAGCTGCCATAAATCAGAATCACTATCACTTCGACTGAATTCAAGAAGGGATTTCCTGTTTGAACTAATCACCTTCCCCAGATAACTCTTTACCACCGTAGTGCCATTCTCAATGGTCCAGATATTAGTACCGATATTTGCTCCGGTTGCCCGCGACAGATATCTTAAGTTCTCTTTATTAATTCGGGAGATGCCATTTTTCCAATACTGAATTAGTTCCTCTTCATAATCAATACCTTTTTTATAACCCCTGAGAAGAGACAGCCATTTAACTCCTCTTTCCGTACCTATCCCGACCGGATAGATCTTAAGGCCCCTCTTCTTAAATTCAGCTAATGCGCTGTTGAATCTTTTGACATATTCGTTCTTGCGCTCAGCTTCGAGCTGAATCGTCGGCTTGGATTTTCTGAACTGATCTTCGCCGTCGCTGAAAATTATTACGATCCTATTAGATCTCTTCTTGGGAACATACTTCTTAGCAGAATAATCCTCGCTGGAATAGCCGTCGATATATGCATCCTGCCTGTCCATAGATCGATAGATATTCTCAAGCATTGCGGCAAAATCAGAGTTCCAGACCAAACCATCGTTCTTTATCCCCTCAGGAAATTGAATTTCGGAAAGATGATCAAAGGCCTGTTCAAATCTTTCTAGAAGAAGAATTTTGGTGTGCGACTCTTTTCCGAAAACAAACAGAGCAGCCTTATCACCCTCCATCAAAAGAGACTGAATATTAGAAGCCTCGCGAACAGCAATATCCAAACGCGTCGGCTTTACATCGTCAGCCCGCATAGATATTGAGCGGTCGATGACAATAATTACTTCTATATTCCCTCGTGATGCTTTGAGGATGCCTCGATCCAGACTTGGTCTTGCCATGGCCAGAACCATCATAATTCCGGCGGGGACAACAAACAATCCCCACAATTTTATTTTACCGATCAGGGGATATCTCGAACCATATGTCTTTTCGGGACGTTTGATAATCTTTGCGATAGTAATTCCCAGCCAGAGCAAGAACAGAATACATAGGGGAAGCAAAAGATACAGAAAATCCGGATCAAGAAAGTGGAGACCACCCATAAAATCACCTATCATCATACTCATGGCTTCTTTGGCTCACCACCTCCGCCAGGTTTTTCTTCTCCCTCTTCACCGGCGCCCGGCTTCTTCTCCTTGCCATCCATTTCCACAGGTATCTTGCCCTTAGGCAGTTTTGGGGGACCTAGAATAAACTTGGGTTGCGGCTGTTTACCTCCCAAAGCCTCGTCAGCATCCTTTTTGTTGGTTGCGATATCATAATTCCAGACCCGGTCATAACATTTAAGATAATCGTCACTACTATAAATACCGCCCAGAGGCCTATCTGTTTCACTAGAGACTTCTGACGAATCTAAACAACTCCTAAGATCCCTTTCAAAATCACTGGCTACTTCCCTTAGAACAAACTGCAGGGCTTTCTCTTTTTCTCCAGACCTATACCGCCCCTGAGCCTCTCTAAATTTGGCAGCCCCATAGAGATACGACCTTGGATCATCCAGCTTCTTTTCCAGGCTATCCTGGGTTTTCCTCCAATCTCCCGTCAGATAAAAATCATTAGCTTCATAAAATGGGGCATCCGCGAATAAATACTTGTCCGCCAGCCGCTGAACTTTCCATTTCCGGCTTAATTCGTAAAAATGATGCAGACTAATCAGCTCATTTTTAGTTAACTGATCGTCCTGCATCTTGAAACCTAAAAGGAGCCTGTCAGCATGTTCGCTGAAATTAGCAAGGGTAAACAAGAGAATACACAAGACAGTCGCCACGAAAGCCAATACGCTGATTTTAATCAGAAAACTAATCCAGCTGCCGAGAGTTCTTCTAGCCATATTCCCTCTTCAACCGTCAAATTTTTAAAAGTTCTTGGCATACAATGTAAAACTAAATTCGAGCTTAGTCAACTCTAAGGCCAAATTAAAAACCCCGCTAAATGCGAGGTTATGGACTCTCTTCGATTATCCCCACCAACACACCAAACCCGATGGCTATAAGCAGAAATATAAACCCGACGAGAAGGGGTCTCTGATAAATAAAAATTTTCAACGCATGCCTCACCAAATGCGTCGGAGCTTTCTCTAGCTTGTTGATATCACGATAGGCCCGTCCAAGACTTTTCTCGCTCAAGACATCGTAGAATTTACCACCGCCCTGCTCAACTTGCTGGCGTAATTCCACCGAATTCATAAGTTTTTTACCTTTATTACCCTGCATTTCTCCGATCATGTTAGGCTTGATATACAAAAAATAAATATTTATCCGCCTTTTTCTAAGCTCCTGAAGCTGTTTACTCACATCCGCATCAATAGCGGCATCAGTCTCTATTAGCAATGCCTTTTGTTTTATTCTCTTATCTCCTTTTCTGTCAGAATACTCAATTACGGCATCGAGAGCCCTGGCAAGATCAGTAGTTCCCTCTCCTGAAACCATCTGAATTCTATCCCTGGGTGCAATGATATCAAGAAATTGCTTGCCGAGGTCATTCTCGGGAAGAAAACTATTAATCGGGTCGGTGACCACATAAGGCATATCTTCAGCCTGCATAGCATAGATCTCGTCATCGATAATAAAATCCTGTAGCCGAATCGGGGCCTTGGAAAAACGCCAGAGAGAAGTTCTGTCATTCTGGCCATTGCGCATTTTCAAAAATTTTAAAAACCCCTTGCGCCCAATTTCAGCTGCCGACTTGCCGGTGCTTTCAAACTCCCAGCCCTTGGATGCCGACACATCAACTAAATCAATCCTCTCCCGTGATTCAATAAGTTTTTCTATGCTTGATTTAGGTAAATATGGATTAGCTATGCTCAAGAGCAGGAAAAGAGCGGCAACGGCAAGAAAAAATTTAGGCATCAAGAGAATCAGTTTAGTCATTTTTCCCACATGGTACTTTTCGGGAATAGAGTGTCCCGATCCGACTTGGCTGAACCTGTTCCGTCCCCACATAAGCTTGATAACGAGCAATAATAGAAAGAAAAGGCCCGCTCCAACAGCAAGGCCTAATGATTCAAATCTTACAAGATCAAAGTTCGTATTCTGAAAACTTTTTAAGCCTGACTTGATCAGCTCAAAAACAAGAGAGATATTTGACGCCATATTCACCGCCTCTTCCGATTAAATTTTATCCCAAGCCAGATCCTTCTGAAAAAGCTGGTCTCAAGATTAAGGGACAGTAGCCTTAGATTGCTAATTTCCTCTCCAGAATCCAGGTGATAACTATCCGAATCTATATTCTCTTTGTAGCTCTTGAGTTTCTGCGCCAGTGCAAGAATGGGTCTATGCCTCTTCCCCATAGCCTTCTTTTTCTTATCGCTAAGCTCATTCAGCTTAGCAAAGATCTCGTTCTCGGACATTGAATTCTTAACCATCCCCTGGCATTCGGCCAGAAGAAGCATCCTGGTGGATAGCCTGACCTTTTTCGTAAAGGAGGGCAGGTGTTTCTCGTCTTGCAATCGCTTAAGATCTCTCAAAAAATTCTTTCTCGCCTGTTTGGGTGGTAGGACCGGCTCTATCAAAACAGTCGCCTCTCCATCTATAACCTTATCATTCTCCCCAACAGCCTCCTGGGGCTTGCTTATCTTTGCGTATACGAAAAACCTGAACAGGACAACCAGCATCAGCAAAAATGCAGTCACAATTACAGCATAGGCCGTCAAGCGCAGTGCGTATGCTGAAGGCACCGGAGAAACAAAGCTACTGTGATCCCTAATATCAAGGGGCTTCGGCTTAGGAGGCCTCACAACTGAAGTAACATAGTTAACCGCAACCTCGTCAGTTAAGAACTCTCTGGGACTTTCGTTCTCCTTGGCATCCTCTTCGGGAGTTCCCGCCTTTTTTTCTACCCATATGAAATTAAACGCCGGAACCTTGTACTGACCCTTCGCCGGCTGAATAATCCTGAAGGTGTAGGTAAAATTCCAAACATTCACAAATCCGATATCGCCTCTTTCAAATCTATCGAATGGATCTTTCTGAATTCTGAGATCGATTACCTCAACTTTATCAAGAGCCAGATTATCCGGCTGCATTCTATCTTCATCAATAAGGACCGTATCAAGAAACTCGGCTCTGTAAGTAACCCTAAAGGGTTCTCCGGTCCTGACAAGACTAGGCGTCGGATCACCGGTTTTGACGATAATCGGAGAAAACTCCTGAGCCAGAACTGGGGTAGAAATTAAGAGAATAAAGGCGAATAAAAGAGTTGCGTATCTCATTTTATTACCCTCAAAATGTCAAAGTTCTTTTGCCAATAAAGATAACAAAAAAGGTATAGCTGTCAAGCTCAAATAAAAACCGGACCTTTAGGTCCGGAGTGATTCATCTCTGGCGATAAGAAATCTGAAAAGTCTCTCAAAATGCTTGCCGTATTCGAGAACAACTGAGTCGATCCTTAACTCCTTTAGATCCCGCTCACGCATCTTTTTTCGTGCATTTCGAATATCCAGCCCGATTTGTCGATACTTCCTTCTAGTAACAACCAGCTGTTCACCGCTTTCTATGTTTTCAATTCTAATAGAACCCGGCCCCCGATTAACTGCAAATTCCAGCGGATCATCAAGAAAAACAAAAATAACCTCATGCTGACTGGATATATCCTGTAATATTGGTGATCGTACGATTTCTTCCACGCCTATAAAGTCCGATATCACAATCAGAAGACATTGTTTACCGACATATTTTCTTAAAAAGAAATCAAAGGCGTTATAGAAATTAGTTGCATGCCTATTAAGTTTTCCTCTGCCATCTTCCGTTAGACCTTCGAAAAACTTGTAGGTCTCTCCCAGGAGGTAATATAAATGCCCTTCTCCAACCCTAGGCTCCTCGTCAAAAATAATATCTTCAGAAAAACCTATAAACCCCATCGGATCCTGCGCATGATAACAAGCCAAACCAATATTACCCATACTCTCGAGTAGCATCCTCTCCTTATTCTGAGATTCAACTCCAAAAAGCATTGAAGCTGATAAATCTGCCGCTATAACTACCGGAAAATCTTTGGTAACCCTAGACTCTCTCACATAAACTCTCTTCTTAAAGTCCATCGATCGCCAATCAACCTGAGATAATGAATGAACTTGAGGGTCGTATTCCGAGATACGGTCAAAGTCATGTCCATCACCCCGGAATAGGCTTCGATGTTCACCAAATTTTGAACCT
>JACOZW010000017.1 GCA_016181145.1 Candidatus Yanofskyibacteriota bacterium | reverse complement strand
TGAGGCTATTCATCGGCAGCATGAAGAATTAATTTTAAGAAGTCATTCTGATCGAAGTTTTATGCAGGAAAGCACGAGGGTTGTAGAGGATACTATCCGGTTGAAATTCAGTCTGATGCGGCATGTGGTCGAGGAGATTCTTAGAACGAATCCGGAAACCCGTCTCTGGGTTTTTGATGATTCTATTGTGAGGGGCAGTGTATCCAGAAAAATTACCCGCGCCTTGAGGGAGTTGGGGTTTAAGTGGATCGGCTGGCTCCTTGGCGTCCCGCCTCTTTTGGGGCCGTGCCACAAAGGAATGGACTTGCCGGGCAAGGGAAGAATATTGATTGCTCCTAAGTTTATGGAAAGCAAGCTTGTTCCTGATTCGAAAAAAATTGCAGAGGCCATTGAAGCTGATTTTGTCGGATATCCGTACATACAGGATTTGCGGGATGCTGTAAGGCATTTTGGTAAAAATCCTGACGATTTCTGTTTCGGTTGTTTTGAGAATCGGGATCCGATTTGGGGCAAATGGTAGTTATTAACCCAGTAGACATACTGGGTTTGTTTTTTGTCTAAAATGTGGTAAAATAGCGATTACATGACAGAGGATAATGTTTCAAAAATAAAGGAGCGTCTAGATATTGCAGATGTTATCTCTAGCTATATTAAGATCCAGAAGGCGGGCGTTAATTTTAAGGCCCGCTGTCCTTTTCATAATGAGAAAACCCCGTCTTTTTACATTTCTCCCGAGCGTCAGATCTGGCACTGTTTCGGCTGTCAAAAGGGCGGAGACATGTTTACTTTTGTAAAAGAGCTTGAGGGAATAGAGTTTCCGGAGGCATTGAGAATTTTAGCACAGAGGGCCGGAATAAAGCTTGAAACTTTTGATCCCGCCATCAGAGATGCTAAAACCGTCCTTTATGAAATTAGTGAAACTGCATCCAGATTTTTTGAAAAGCAGCTTTTTCATTCTTCGGTCGGGAAGCAGGCCCTGGCCTATTTAAAAGACAGGGGACTTCGCGAGGATACCATTAAAGAGTTCCGGCTTGGTTTTGCGCCTGATGATTGGCATTCACTGGGAAATTTTTTAAGAGATTGCGGATATAATGATCAGGATATTATATCATCGGGCCTGACCATAAAAAGAGAGGGCGGCGTCGATATGCATGATCGTTTTCGTGGCAGGATCGTATTTCCCATCTGTGACATCAACGACCAGATTATCGGATTTACGGGTCGAATCTTTTCCGCCGAAGGCGGACCCGCCTCTGGCGGGGAGATGGAGCCTCCGGCTAAGTATATAAATACTCCTCAGACTGCAATTTATGATAAGGGGCGTGTTTTGTACGGAATGAACAAGGCTAAGATGGAGGCCAGGAAGGCAGACCGTTGTCTACTTGTAGAAGGCAATATGGATGCTATAATGTCTTATCAAGCTGGAGTCAAGAATGTAGCCGCTACCTCAGGTACGGCTCTTACTCCAAGTCAACTGCAACTTTTGCAGAGATACACGAATAACCTTGATCTTTGCTTTGACGTAGATCAGGCTGGTCTTACGGCAACTAGGAGGGGGATAGGCCTGGCTCTTAGCCAGAATTTTAATGTTAAAATTGTCCATTTGCAGGATCCCCAGTGTAAAGACCCGGCTGATTATGTTAAAAAGTTTGGCCAAAAATGGCAGGAAACTGCTATGGCTGCCAAACCGGTAATTGATTTCTATTTTTTCAAGCTTAAGTCTGAGCTTGATCTATCTTCGGTAGAGGGGAAGAAGGCGGTTATTGCTAACCTCGGTCCATTGATCAAGAGATTGGTCAGTGAAGTTGAGCGTTCGCATTGGATTTCCAAATTAGCCGCAGTTTTAAAAACCAAAGAAGAAGCTGTTGAAGCGGACATACTTTCTGTAAAGGATGATCTGGAAGTTTATACGAGCCATCAGCAGGAAGATTCTGTTAAAAAGCCGTCGATTGTTAATAAGTTGTCTGACGATATACTAAGCGAGGCTCTTCTGGCTGTACTTTTTAAAAATCCTAAAATTTTTCATGATAAAATAGATGCGATTAATCTTGCGTTATTTGATCCGGTGACGACTCAGATTATTTCCAAATTGATAAAATTAGATATCAAAAATTTCAAATTTGATGATTTTGTTAAGCAATTTGAAGGAGATTCAGCATTGAGAATCGAATTCGCGCATCTGAAATCCCAGGAATTACTGAAAGACTTTACTGATAAGGATCTGGAAGAAGAATTTAATCAGATAAAGAACAAACTTGAGCATCGGGCCCTGATCGGAAAGCTGGCGGATTTGGAGCTGGATATAAAAGCGGCTGAAGCAAGTGACGACAAGGAGAAGCTTGTATCGCTTGCCGGACAGTTTAATGAGTTGACCAAAAAATTTCCTAAATAAACAACGAACATCGATTCCATTAGTCGCCAGCGCGTGTCCCCATTGTAACTTCTCGAGTAGCAGTAAGACAGGGAAAAAGAACAATGGGGCCCCTCGCGGGCGACCCTAACGGAACCTTCGACGAACATGTCAAAAAAACCCAAAAAATCAAAGAAGCGCAAGATTGTCAAAAAATCTAAAGCAAAAGCTCCCAAGCCTAAGAAGAATAAGAAAAAAGTCTCGAAGCCTTCAAAGAAGAAGGTTTCTCGTCCGAAGATTCCATCAGCTAAGAAGACCGCAATTACGGAAGAAGTTATCCTCTCTTTGATTGAGAAGGGGAAGAATCGTGGCTTTGTTACTCAGGCGGAGATAATCAATACCTTTCCCAATTTAGAGAAAGATATCAAGGGCCTTGAGATGCTTTATGAGCGTCTTGAAGCGGCGAATATTAATATTGTCGAAGCGGGAAGGGTTTTTGAAGAAGATAAGGCACGCGAATATGATGAAAAAAAGAAAGTCGAGCTTGAAATGGAAGATGCGCCGACTTCTGATTCGGTCCAGATGTATCTTCGTGAAATAGGCAGATATCCTCTCTTATCTAGTGAGGAAGAAGTCGACTTAGCTAAAAGAATAGAAAAAAACGAGGAGGCGGCCAGGCAAAAATTAGCCTTGTCGAACCTGCGGCTGGTTGTGTCTATTGCTAAGAAGTATGTCGGCCGGTCGGCCAATTTAACCTTGCTCGATTTAATTCAGGAGGGTAACATCGGTTTATTTAAAGCCGTTGAGAAATTTGATTACAAAAGGGGATATAAGTTTTCCACTTATGCTACTTGGTGGATACGTCAGGCTATTACCCGCGCCTTAGCTGATCAGGGCAAGACCATCCGTATTCCGGTCCACATGGTTGAGACCATCAATAAATACCAGCAAGTCGTAAGGCGCTTAGTCCAGGATTTAGGACGCGAACCGTTGCCCGAAGAAACTGCTGCTGAAATGGGCGTTGAAGTGGATAAGATTCGGTATATTCAGAAAATTTCTCAGGACACTGTCTCGCTTGAAGCGCCAGTCGGAAAAGATGACGAAGATAGTGCTCTTGAAAGTTTTATTCCTGATGAAGAATCCATTACTCCGTCAATGTCTACGGCCCGCAAAATTTTAAAAACACATATTGAAGAGATTATTAACGATCTCTCGCCTCGCGAGCAGAAGATTTTAGATATGCGGTTTGGTCTGGCGGATGGCGTTACTCACACACTCGAAGAAGTCGGTAAAGTTTTCTCGGTTACC
>JACOZW010000001.1 GCA_016181145.1 Candidatus Yanofskyibacteriota bacterium | reverse complement strand
GCCCGAGTGGCGGAATTGGCATACGCGCACGACTCAAAATCGTGTGTCCTTACGGACTTGTGGGTTCAACTCCCACCTCGGGCACCAGAATGGAACTTAGCGGTTGACATATTGTCACACTTAATATAAAATTTTCTCGGTTCATAGAACTGGAGGTGTTGATGTCGCTTAAAGAGGTCGAGTTACAAAAACTCGTGGTACGGACTGTTAATTATGATACGCTAACTAAGAAAGAGGTTAAGAGAATGTTAAAGGCTCTTTGGAGTAAGTATTGGGGTGAAGGGTTAGATTCTTTTCAAGAAAGGATTGCCCTCGCATCATATATAACCTTTCCTACATCTAAAGAAGACAGGGATGAGTATATAAGAAAAAACTTGGCCAGATTACCAGGCCTAAGATAATGCCCTTCGGGGCATTTTTTGTTTCATAAAACGAACCGCAACAGCCACTAATGTACCGAGAATAGCCCCCGCTACTATATCAGCCGGCCAATGAACTCCGACAAATACACGGGCAAAGCCAATAAGACCGGCTAGGGCAAGGTATATGTAGCCCAGTTTTTTATTATATAAATACACTCCAGTTACTAAAGCAAAATAAAATGAGGCGTGACCAGATGGAAAAGAAGAGGCCGTTTCGTGATTCACCAACTGCGTGACATCTGAAAAAACCAAAAATGGACGAGGATTATAATAAAAGAATCTTATTGCCTCAACAAAAATAAAACGAGCCAAAATAGCTGATACCAGAGAGACGGATAACATTTCTCTGTAGTAGCCCAGTCTTAGCAGTACATATCTTATCCAAGAAGAAAAACGGTCATTTCTGATAAAAAAAGTCAGCAGTAGCGGAGTTATGAGCAACAAAATCAGAAAATAACCCAGCCATTCCGCAGAAAAAATCATAAACCGGTCAAGCCAATAATTCTTCCCGGCCCATGAATTTATTATTTGGAATAAAGATATGTTCACTAAGAATTTAACTTAATTAAGTTTTTTAGCACAACGGCAACTAGAATCGGCCCCATCCCGCCAGGAACAGGAGTTATTAATGACGCCTTTTTAGAAACAGCGCCTAAGTCAACATCTCCCACCATTTTACCGCCTTTCTTGCCATAACCAAAATCAATCACTACGGCACCCTCCTTGACCATCTCACCAGTAATCAAACCCGGCTTCCCTACCCCGGCTATAACAATATCTGCTTCCAGAGATAATTTCTCAGGATTTTCCGTTGTACTTCTGATCCTATAAACTTCGACTCCTTGTTTTTCGAGCCAATAGGAAATTGGTTTGCCCACTAAAATTCCCTGACCAAAAACAACAGCCTTCTTACCCGATAGATCTATATGATTTTTTTCTAAAACTATCTTGAGCGCTTCCACGGCCGGAGGAGTTATTTTTGAATTATTATTATAAAATAATCTCTGCGCATCGTCAGATAAAACATCCACATCTTTAATAACGGGTATCTCATTTAATACCACTTGCTGGTCAATATGCTTGGGCAAAGGCAACTCTACCAAAACACCGTCAGACCAGTCGATAATTTCTCGCAGACTCTTCTCCAATTCATCTGTCTTAATTTCTTTGGGGAATTTATATGTTGTAAAGGCAATGCCCGCTTTTTCGGCCACCTTGCCCTTCAAATCAACGAATTTCTTAAATTCAGGATCATCGCCGACCAAAACCGCCCCCAAAGACAGGTTTAAGTTTTTATCCAATATTTCTTTCTTCAATTCCGCCAGAATCTCGTCTGCGATTTGTTTTCCATCGATAATCATGGGATTAAGATTGATTTACGATTTAAGATTTATGATTTGAGATTTATGATTTATGGCTAAGCATAAAATAACAAATTAAAACCTCCTTCGCCACTGGGGCTACGGAGGTAACGCAAAGGGCTTTTTAGCCCCGCTATGCTTTCAAGGCATCAATATTTTTCCTCATCTTTTCATTCGCTTTTTCTGCCTTAACTTTTTGATTAAATAAATCCTGCACGAATGCCATTACCCACCCACCGGTATCCGTACCGGCCACATGGATCCTATCCATAACTCGCAAATCATATCGTCTTCGAATCAGATTACCAGAGTCGCTCTGACAAAGACCCACTAAATAACCGGCGTCTAACTTGCAAAACTGCATAAGAGAACGGCTACTCCCGCCACAACAGACAGCGTCGTTCATATCTATCCTCCAATAGATTATGAGGAGGTCATGTTCTCTTAAACTACTAAGGGTAGTCATACGTCCACCTTTATCATAGACCACAACTGGCCTAACTGCACTAACATGACCTACAACTTCGCTGTTACTCTCACTCATGACATCATCTCCTTAAAAGAACTCCTTGCTTATAGTAATCTAAATATTCAATTAGTCAAGCTAAAATTGGATTAGGGCTTTGCGAGTATATCTTTTATCTTCCTAGCAATTTTTATCATATCCTCCTCTTTCATTCCCTGCGTTGTCACTGCCGGAGTACCAAGACGAATACCAGACGGATCCCATGGTTTACGGGTATCAAAGGGTATCATGTTTTTATTAACAATAATCCCCTCTTTTTCCAGCTTATCACTGGCCTGCTGGCCGGTTAAACCCATAGGAGTCAGGTCTATCAACAAAAGATGGTTATCTGTTCCATCGGAAGATAATTTAAAACCAAGCTTTTTTAATTCATCGGCTAAGGCTTTAGCGTTTTTAACAACCTGATTGATGTATTCTTTAAACTCTGGCTTAAGCGCTTCCTCTAGGGCCACGCCCACGCCGGCAACTGCATTCATATGCGGCCCGCCCTGAATTCCCGGGAAAACCGCTTTATCTATGCTCTCTGATAAATTTTTCCTTGAAACTATCAGCGCACTTCGCGGACCGCGAAGTGTTTTGTGCGTAGTAGTAGTAACAATATCAGCATATGGGAAGGGTGATGGATGTACGCCGCCGACTACCAGCCCGGCAATATGAGCAATATCAGCCATAAGCAGAGCATTGACCGAACTGGCTATATCTTTAAATCTTTTAAAATCCAAATTCCTTGGATAGGCCGATGTTCCGGCAATTATCAGCTTCGGCTGAAACCTCTTGGCTATCTCCTGAATATGGTCGTAATTTATAAATCCGTCCTCACCAACCCCATAATGCTCAAACTCAAACACCTTGCCGGTAATACTGACGGAGTGGCCATGAGTTAAGTGTCCGCCATGCTCTAAAGACATCGAAAGAACTTCATCGTTTAAATTCAAAACCCCAAAGTATGCAGCGATATTGGCAATACTCCCCGAATAGGGCTGAACATTAACGCTATACTCGTCCTTATGGATATCGAATGCCCGATAAACAAGTTCGGTAACTTCATCCTCCAGCTCATCAACATACTGGTTGCCGGCATAGTAACGATGGTGTGATTTTCCTTCGGCGTATTTATTGGTAAAAACAGAACCAAGTGCCTTCAAAACATCCTCCGACACAAAATTCTCTGATGGTATCAGGTTTATCACTTCTCTCTGCCGCTTCTCCTCTTTTTTGAGTATCTCAAATATTTTAGACATTGAATTTATATTAGCAGAACTATAGCTTAAAAACTATACCCAGAAATTCGCTTACCCAACTCATTTACAGACCGCATAAAACTCTGCTGAGTTTTTGCTCTCTCTCAGCCCAGTCGGCTTCCGAAACGTTCTGTAAATGAATTGGGTAAGCTCATATTTATTTATAACCCGCCTGCGTATTTCCTCCCCGGGTATAGTCCCTTCACTCCTGTCATCGCAATGGTTTCGAAAATGCTACGGAAAGATTTGCCTTACAGCAACATGTCCCAGAAGGTGCGCCAATCCCCAAAATCAATCCTCAGCTCAAGATCAATTTTTATTATGATATATCATAATAAAATCTGCCCACAAGATAAGAAAATAACAATGTTAATTGATAATGAGCTATTAGGGATAGACCTGAGACAAAAAGAAAAACGCCTCTTGGCGCTATTAATAAATTCTTTTTCTAGGATACAAAACCTCATAGTTACGACCTACTTTTTTGTAAAATACACCAAACATCTCACCCTCCCTATTCGTTTCAAAAACATAAACGGTTCTCCAATTTGATAGCCTCAAATTGATGCAACCCTTAATATCTTCGCCTTGGATATTATTAGTGAATAGATCTGATATTGCCCCGTTCTCCTGAACCGAATAATAAATCGCCATATCCTCGCCACAGATAGAGTTATTATTTAATACATTATCCTGAAGAGAGCCGGAATTTGCAGCTATTTGGGCGATATAAAGTTTATCCCCTATTGAATCTTCGGGTATAAATTTGCCGTTTGAATCGACAACTATCTCATGCTCGACCGAATAAAGGAAAATTGATAAATGATGAGGCTTATCCTGGGCATTCACTGGATCAGAAATCAATAGACTAATTAAGAGAACGCCCATTACTGCTGTTAACTTTCTCATATATTCCCCCCTAAAAAGAACATAGCTTATCTGACCAATATATTATCAATTATTAACTACTTGTCAATCTACATTTAGCTTCGGCCTGTTCTAATTTTGTCATTCTGACGAGTAGATAGCGTTCAATGAATACGACGATATTTTCCTCTCAGGCGAAGGTTTTAGGAGCGTGCTTTAGCCGCTCCTGGAATCGCCTCTGGGACCCGATTGGGATGGTCCGGAACGGCAGGCGAAGTCGAGCTTAGCTCGACGGAGCCGGGTTCCGCATGGCCGGACCAGGGTTACCCTAATCGGTCAGAGAAAATGAGGAGTATGATATATGAACGCTCTGCGAGGAAGCCATGATCAAAATTAGGATAGGCCGAGAGCTAAATCCGCAACAACTTCATAAACTCCTCTGGCTTTGATGGTCCAACACGCGAGATTTTTGGCTTATCTCCGGTAAGGTCAAGGATGGCCGACGGATTAGATTTAGGAAGTATTCCGACATCAAGGACAAGATCCGGCTGACGCGATAGTTTCCTGGAAAAAGTCTCTATCACCTTGTCTATATCTCCGCTTCCTTCTTCGCCTGAGATATTGGCAGAAGTAGATGTGATCGGATAACCAAAGATTTTTAACAACTGATCAACTAACGGATAGTCCGGAACCCTCATTCCCACTGTTTTATGCTCAGAAGTTAACACGCCAGGGACTATCTCTCTTTTACCTAGTACAACGGTTACTTTGCCGGGCCAAACTTTTTTAAGTGTTTCTTCGTCTCTTTTCCTCACGTAAGCCAATTCTTTAGCCCACTTAACATCTCTGATTATCATGGGCAGTGGCTTTGATAATGACCTCTCCTTCAACTCAAAAACCCTCTTAACTGATTTTTCATCGAGTGCATTAGCTCCTATGCCATAGATGGTATCGGTAGGATAAATAATGACTCCGCCCGCTCTCAAAACAGCTACTGCCTCCTTAATAGCCCCTAAGTAATCTTTGTTCAAATCAATCTTGAGTATCTTCATACTTGCCTCAAAAATAAGAGAGCGCCCCATGGCGCTCTCTTTAAAATATAGTAATTTATTACGCCGCTGGAACAGTGGGTGTCGGCGTTGCCGGCACTTCTGCCTTCTCCTTTTTCCCTTCAGCGGATTCGGGACTCCGCTTCGGTTTCCAGCTCTGCATTTTAGGCTTGTTCCATACTTTGTAGTTCACTAGCAGATTATTGACCGTTGGGGATACTTGAGCACCTTTTGACACCCAGTATTCAATTCGCTCTTTTTTAACCTTGAACTCTTTCTGATGAGGGTTATAGCTACCCAAAAGCTCAAGGTACTCACCCTTGACCCTGCTGGTATGTTCTAGGATGACAACCCTAAAATAGGCCTGTCCCCGCTTTCCTGTGCGTTGTAGACGAATCATCAACATAGCCTAAAGAGTAGCAGATTATTAAAATAAATCAACCCTA
>JACOZW010000008.1 GCA_016181145.1 Candidatus Yanofskyibacteriota bacterium | reverse complement strand
CAGCTTTTTAAGTACACTGAACTTCAAAAATCTTTCCATTTTAATATGCTCGGCCTTGTCGATGGAATTCAGCCCCAGATCTTAGGATTGAAATCTCTTTTAGAAAAATTCATAGAGCATAGGAAGGAGATAGTCACGCGCAGAGCAAAATATGACCTTAAGAAAGCAAAAGATCGGGCCCACATTCTTGAAGGACTCAAAAAAGCCCTCGACCATATAGATGCAATTATAAAACTCATCAGATCTTCAGCCTCTCGGGACGATGCTTTTAATAATCTAATTAAGAAATTTAAGTTTTCAGATAAACAGGCGACTGCGATTTTAGAGATGAAGCTTCAGGCATTGGCCGGCCTTGAGCGTAAAAAGATAGACGACGAGCTTAAAGAGAAAAAAGAACTTATCGCTTATCTGGAAAGTCTTTTGGCCAGCCCCAAGAAAATTCTTGCCGTCATCAAGGACGAATTAAAGGAGGTTAAGGATAAATATGGCGATGAGCGCAGAACCAGGGTAGTAAAGTCGGCTCTCAAAGAGGTTGGAGAAGAGGATCTTATGCCCGAAGAAGATTCCCTGTTCATGCTAACAAGAAGCGGTTATATCAAGAGACTGCCTCCCGACGGCTTAAAGTCGCAAAAGAGGGGAGGCAAGGGTCTTATCGGAATAGAAACCAAGGAGGAAGATATTGTATCTCAGTTTTTCATGGCCAATACTCACGATAGCCTTCTTTTCTTTACTAACTCGGGAAAGGTATTTCAGACGAAGGGCTATGAAGTTCCCGAGACATCGCGCCAGTCGAAAGGAAAAGCAATAGTAAATTTTCTACAGGTTGCTCCGACGGATATAATCACGGGGGTTATTCCCATAGCTAAAGATCAGAAGGGCAGCTACCTGTTTATGGTTACAGCCAACGGGGTTGTTAAGAAGATTGATATGGATGATTTTTCTCAAGTCAGGAGAAGTGGTATGGTGGCGATTAAACTTAAGGGAGATGATGAATTGAAATGGGTTCTTTCCAGCTCCGGCAACGATCAAATTATGCTGGTCACTTCAGATGGCAACGCTATAAGATTCAAAGAGAAAGATGTGAGGCCGATGGGCAGGGGAGCTTCCGGAGTTATGGGAGTCAGGCTTGATAAGGGCCATAAGGTTGTGGGGGCGGATATTGTTCCTTCGGGAGTGGAGAAAGGCCTTAAGATACTTGTGGTTATGGAAAACGGTTATGGCAAAAGAACCGATCTGAAATTTTATAAACTTCAAAATCGCGGAGGGCGCGGGATTATGACTGCTAAGATCACTCCAAAAACCGGCAAGGCCGTATCAGCACATGTAACCTCAGAAGATAATAAGGAGCTTATCGCAGTCTCTCGCAAGGGCCAGGTTATCCGTACTTCTATTGAAAGTATTTCGGTTCTCGGGCGTGCAACTCAGGGAGTAAGAATCATGAAGGTAGAAAGCGGTGATGGCCTTGCTTCGGTCGTGGTTGTGTAATCTGCAATTATTTTTTTACCCCTAACTATTAAACGGGGATAACTTCGCTTTTTCCTATTTTTTCAATGTGTTAAAATTTAGAAATGAGCCAAGTTGTAGCAGTGCCAACATCTCCTACTGGACGCCCCCAGGGAACGGGTGGTTTTTTGGATCCCGACAGGATTGTTGATGAATTTGATATTCGTGAGGGCATGCAAATTGCCGATTTTGGTTCCGGTGCCGGTTATTTTACTATTTTGTTAGGTGAAAGAGTTGGTCCTGAAGGAAAGGTCTATGCTCTCGACGTTCAGGAAGATAAACTTGATGATGTCCGAGTGAAGGCGGGGGTTAGGGATTTGAAGAACATTGAAACAATCAGGGCTGACTTAGAAGTTCTTGGCAGCTCTGGCTTGTCTGATAACTCTCAGGATGTTGTTTTACTTGCGAATATATTATTTCAATCGCGTAAGAAATCCGAGATATTGAAAGAAGCAACCCGTATCCTAAAAAGAGACGGAATGATGGTTATTATTGACTGGAAAAAAGGAACTGGCGGGTTCGGACCACCGGATGATGCCAGGACAGATGACAAGGAGATGATTCAGCTAGCCCAAGAATCTGATCTGGTGTTAAAAAATCCAGTAGATGCCGGTCAGTTTCATTACGGTTTAATATTTACCAAAAAATGAATTTAGGCGGACTGTTGGGTACTAGGAAGATTTTTTATGTTTTAGCTGGAGCGATTATCCTGCTTGTTTTGTTTACGGTAATTTTGATATTAAGAAACGTCGGCGGCGAACCGAGCCAGGCGAATTTAGAATTTTGGGGTGTCTATGATACGAAACAGGATTTTTCCAAAATAAATAACTCTTTTCAGGCCATAAATCCCGGAATCAAAGTTAATTACAAGCAATTTTCCTATGAAGATTATGAAAAAGCCCTCATTGATGCATTAGCCACTGGTGCGGGACCGGATGTTCTAATGATTCATAATACTTGGCTGGCAAAACATAGAACCAAATTTGCTCCGATGCCTAATCCCCAGACGGATAAAAATCCTTTTATAACTCCAAAACAATTTCAGGATCAGTTTGTAGATGTCGCCTATAAAGACTTAGTATATCAGGATAAGATTTACGCCCTTCCTCTATATGTTGATACGCTCGCGCTTTTTTACAACAAAGATATGTTTAATACGGCGGGTATTCCGCGTCCGCCCCAAGATTGGGAAGAATTTAATAAAGATGTCGAGCTCTTAACAAAATTCGATCAGGCCGGGAATATTATTCAAGCCGGTGCGGCTATGGGAACTGCCCGCAACATTAACCGTTCAACCGATATTTTGTCAGCCTTGATGATTCAGAGCGGGGTCAAGATGAATAATACAGCGAATACGGGAGTCAGTTTCACTCGTTCAGTTGATGGCAAGCGTGTAGGAGAGAACTCGCTTCAGTATTATACTGACTTTGCCAATCCTTTGAAAACAGTTTATGCATGGAATGATAAGCAGCACTATTCGATAGATTCTTTTGTCGAAGGTAAGGTAGCAATGATGTTTAACTATTCTCATCAGGTTAATGTCTTGAGACAGAAACTAGCCCGATTGAATTTTAACATTGCTCCGATGCCGCAGTTCTCTGAGCTTGATTCTAAGAGCTACGCTAACTATTGGGCAGTTGGCGTATCTAATACTTCTAAAAATCAAGAAGCGGCCTGGAGATACCTTTCTTATTTAGCTTCTAAGGATGGAGCGATGCAATATTTAATTGAAACATCCCGACCATCGGCCAGACGCGATATCATCGAGAACCAGAAGAATGATCCGGCTATCGGCGTATTTGCATTTCAGGCCCTTTCAGCTAAATCATGGTTCCAGATAGATAATAATGCCATTGATGGGATTTTTGCCGATATGATCGATGAAGTTAACTCCAAAAAAGCTACTGTCAGGGCAGCCTTAAGATCTGCCGAGTCAAAGATAAACACACTAATGTCTAAACAGGCACAATGATGAGAAGAATTATGAATTACGAATTACCTGCTT
The DNA here is from genome assembly GCA_016181145.1 of Candidatus Yanofskyibacteriota bacterium. Lineage (GTDB taxonomy): Bacteria > Patescibacteriota > Minisyncoccia > 2-02-FULL-40-12 > GWA2-44-9 > 2-01-FULL-39-28. The sequence goes on along the minus strand of JACOZW010000008.1, from coordinate 14,487 downwards.
GCGCAGGCAGGCGAATCACGAATAAGATTATACTTCTTACTCTTTTGGTCATTCTACTTTCTGCTTTCTACTTTCTGTCTTCTACTCTTGCTTTAGCTCATGATCCTAACGACACCACCTCAACCGGATTTTGGACTCCGGGAGAACCGATTGTGCCGTGTGGAAATGTTCCCGGCCCAGGCTTTACTGGTCCGCCTACTCCACTACAATCACCATGTACCAAATGTGACTTTTTCCACCTTCTAAGGCACCTCATTGATCTGGTCCTCATATTTATAACTCCGGTTGTGGGTACATTGTTCTTTATTGTTGCGGGAGTGATGATAATGATGGGAGGGGACAATCCGGGTATGCTTGCTCGGGGTAAAAGCATATTCACCAATACCTTTATCGGTATTGCTATTATCTTGATGGCCTGGCTTATTACCAATACGCTTATTCAGACTCTTGCGGCCAGCACTGTTACCCTTCCCGATGGATCGGTTTGGACTACTAGTAATTGGTGGTCGTTTGACTGCAGTAAACTTCCCTAGAGTGTGATACAATAAATAAATATATACCAAAGACGAGTTCATCTATAGCGGAAAAATATCCGCCATAGGCGGACCCGCCTCGGGCGGGAAAATAATGAAAAAAATATTGATTCTAGTGGCGTTTTTATTGGTCAGTTTTTCTTTTGTTTCTGCCCAGACTAAGCCGTCTCCGGGAACGGATCCAGATTCATTAAGTTATGTTTTTTACTTGTACTATGACAATGGCCAGCTTTTTGGCGACCGTGACTATGAAGTTAAGTACGAAGTCGTCAGTGAAAGATTTACGGCTGAGACATCAGGAAATTTAGCATATAAGGGCGAGATAGTTAATTCTAAGTTTGAAGTTGTTAAAACATTTCAATTTGATCCCCAGAAGGGGAACTCAAGCTTTACGACAGGCAAGATTGCAGTTAAGGGACCATACGTTCCTAGCGGTTTCAGGGTTAATTTTTTTGATTTTGCGGGTAAGCCTGTCTTAGCTATTTTCGTGAGTGAGAGCTCCATCTGCGATGGAGATGGATTTTGTAATGCTCAGCTAGGAGAAGATAATAAGACCTGTCCGGCAGATTGTCCCATTACTAGGGTTTCTCCTTCGCCCAGTGTTATTACAACACCAGCGACTGATACCGGTTCGGGTTTATTTGGACTTGATTTGATTCCCATACTTATTTATGTTGTTGGCGGTGTTGGCGTCGGTGTTCTGGCCTGGTTAGGTTGGAAATGGTGGAAAAAGAGAAAAGAAGGTGACTTCCCTCTGCCTCCGCCTCCGGCCCCGCCATTGTCTTCTATTCCACCGCCCACTCCTCCACTAGGATAAATAAAAAATGTTTCACGCTCCTAAGTATATAGAGTTTATAAAAGACCATATTAACCGGCATCGGCGCTCGTTTGTTTTGTTTGCAATTTTTGTAATAGCGAGTGCAGTAAATCTAGGGATCCTTATTTGGCCGTTAGGATCTTCGGCGGCTGGAGTTACGATTATTTTTGACTTGAGTCCTAAGTCTTGTAAGGCGCCAGATACGACCAATCCAAATGTTTGGCTCGATATGACTCTGAACGCTACGATAGATGTTAGTCAGATACATACATTTTGCTCGCCCTCCACCGATGCTATTTGGTGGGGCCTTAAGGTCGGCGACCCCAATTCTTGGTATACGGATCCACAAATAATTCCCACGCAAATACTTCCGCTAAATACTAGTGCCACAAACTATACTGTAAATTTATCGCAGAAAATAATGTTGGATCCAACAAAAGCTGGTTTATTAAGTTCCGAGAATTATTATGTGGCATTTTTCTGTCCAGGGACATCGCTTACTCCTAGTTTATTAAGGATCAGTGCGTCTTCTCCGGTTAACATACAGTACACATCAGGAGGAAATTATTGCAGTCAATATTTACCCGGCACAGACGCGCCCCTCACTTGGAATGTAATCAATCCGTTTAAGGGTGGTATAACTGATCCAAGGATGCTTGTTCTGGAGGTCGTCAACTGGATTTTGAATGTTGCCGCTGCTCTGATAGTTATCCTGATAATTTATTCTGGAATAAGATTTATGCTTGCTGCCGGAAGACCGAACGAGATAACCAGGGGTAAGAATATATTAACATGGGCTTTAATAGGCTTTGCCGTGGTCTTAATAGGGAAGGGCTTCATTGCTCTTATTATAAGCGTTCTTCAGGGCAATATACCTACTCTTCCATAGAAGTAAGTAGTGAAAGAGGATATAATATATTTAAGATGAGAAAACTTATACTAATTAGTTTGTCGGTGCTTGTTGGTGTTGTAATGATTCAAGCTTCCATAGCGAGTGCTGAATATTGTTTTAATGGGCCGAATCGGCCGCAGATTGGTATGACCGGTGATGTGTTTTGGGGTAATCCTCCTCCTCCGTATCCAAGAGTTACTTTAGGTCAAGGGATGATTGCCAGGATATCTTTTGAGGGAACATTTCCCGGTGACGATCCTTTTCGTGGCCAAGACTGCGAAGGTGTAACTGTAACTGTACAAATTTTTCCTGAAGGCACGGGTGCTGGATCAGTGGTGGCTACTGTAAGCGGAAATCTGGTATCGGGTGTCGGAGTGACTCCCGGAAATCTTGGTAGCTGGCAATGGTATGTGGATTGGCCACATAACCTTCATAGCGGTAAGTATGGGTTTAGAGTGATTGCAATCAACGGTTTTGCCGTTAAGGGAGCTGAGTCCTTGAATGTCCTAATTATAACTGGCGCAGGAGGACCTTCGCCGACGCCGACACCTGTACCTTTAGCTTGCAGTTTGACGGCCAATCCGGGATCCGGCACTTTACCGCTGAATAATGTTGATATCACTGTGAATGTTACGAGTCCCTGGAGTGGTGCCACTCATGAACTTAGCATTGATTGTACTAATAACGGTACTTATGAAGGAGTACGGTCTTTCACCACAAATCCCTATACTTTTGTTGATATCTGTAACTATCCGGTAGCAGGTAGTTACAATGTTAGAGGACATTTAAAAAATCTAAATACCGGTGAGGATACTAGTTGTTCCCAGGCTTTTGTGCTTGTTGTTCCAACCCTAACGCCAACGCCGACTCCAACTCCAACGCCAACACCAACACCAACGCCAACCCTAACTCCAACGCCAACACCAACACCAACGCCAACGCCAACGCCGACTCCGACTCCAACCCCGACTCCAACCCCGACTCCAACCCCGACTCCAACACCAACACCAACACCAACACCGACCCCCGTTTTCACGCCTACTCCCACACCTCCGATAACCCCTAACCCACAAGCCATACCATTTACCGGTCTTAATATTCCAAATCCATTTTCGGGTAACATAAATTCAATTCAGGATCTTTTTGATGCGACTGTAACATTTCTTTATTTTGTTGCCGGTCCGATCGTGGTAATTATGATAATTTTATCCGGCCTATTCTTTTTATTCGCCAGGGATCAGGCTGATAAAATAATTATGGCGAGGAAGATATTAACGTACGCCCTGGTAGGTTTTGCAATAATTTTAATTGGACGAGGGTTTATTGCCTTAATAAATAGTATTCTCGCACTGGGAGGTTAGATCATGAGAAAATCACCAATTACCAGTTATCAATTACCAATTTTAGTTATTTTACTATTCGTGTTTGCTTTTCAAGGGCAGGCACAGATATTTAGCGATGATTTAGGCAGTGGTCCCGGTTCAAATATAGGTGCGGTAAGGTTGGTTAGTCTGCTCAATGGGCTCGCCTGCTGGTTTATAAGATTTGGAATGATTGCTGTTGCTATAATGATTGTAGTTTATGGAATCCTTTTTCTGAAAAGCCGCGGCAGTCCTGAGGGCATGACCTATGCAAAGAAGTCTCTAACTTGGGGACTGGTGGGAATGCTGATTATTTTTGGAGTTTTTACGATAATCCTTTCAATAGCAGCTGTGATAGGGGTTAATTATCCGATTATGAGTATGTTTACTAACTGCTAGGACAACTACAATGAATAAAATTACGAATAAAAAAAATATTTTTATATTTTCTGCATTACTACTTACCGTTTACTATCTACTACCCACTGCTTTTCTTCTGGCCCAAACCAATGTTACTTTATACTCTGTTTCTCCGGCGAGTGCTCCGGTCGGCGGATCAATAGTTATCACTGGGACTAACCTTCTTCAATGCGCTCCCACGAATCTTAATGCATGCAATGTTCAGTTTCACGACATTAATCTTAGAAGAAGCACAACCTCGGGAACGGAGACCTCGAATACAACTGTTCAGGCTACTGTTGCTGCTGGCTTATGTCCCGGGACGACGACCATCAAGGTCGGTGAGTTAACTAATTTTTCCAACGCGATTCCTTTTACTATTCTGGATCAAGGCCCAGTTCCGGCAGGATGCCGGGTTATAACCTCGGTATCTCCTGCCAGCGGAACATTTGGAACGACGGTAACTATTAACGGCAGAAATCTGCACAGTAATGTTCAACTGTATGATTCTTCATACGGAAAAACGAATGTTGCTGGGGCTATGAATACTAGTGCGACACGGGTAGTTTTTAGTGTCCCTAACGGCCTTGTCTCGGGGACCTATTCAGTTAGAGTCGGTCCCGATGTTAATGATGTCTCGAACGGGATTCCTTTCAGGCTAATTGGTGATACTTCGGCACCGACCATCAGTAATATAAGGGTCAGTAATATCACGACATCCGGAGCTACTGTTTTATGGGATACCAATGAGCTGGCAAATGGTCAGATCGAGATATGTCCATCTTTGACTCGCTGCAGTAATAATACGCCTCTTATCTCCGGCCTAACGACAGCCCATGTGGTCAATTTATCCGGACTCACTGCCGATACCCGTTACTATATTTGGATTAAATCCAGAGATGGGGCGGGTAATTTGGCTACTAGCGGAGCGCTAACTTTCAAGACCCTAATTATATTAACGCCCACCCCTACGCCTTCTCCTACGCCGCCTTCTTTGCCCGTAATTTCCAATATCCAGGTTATAAATATTACCAGAGACTCGGCAACTGTGACTTGGGATACGAATCGGCCGGCAGATAGCATGGTTACTAAGTGCTTGATTCGGGTTTTTTGTACTAAAATTTTAAGTCAGGACCCGAATTTAAACCGGACTCACTCTTTCAACATCTCCGGTTTATCAGCTAACAAGAGCCAATATCTGCAGATTGCTTCCGGTGATGCCAGCGAACGGAGTTCAGCGTATGTTCCTGTTTTCAAAACTTTGCCCGGGCTTTTGATATCAAATATAAACATCAACGTAGCTCGAACTTCTGTGACCGTAACGTGGGATACAAATTATCCGGCAAATAGCCGCCTAAAGGTTTGCAGGCTGCCATTTTTCTGTTCTGGTGTGACGATGTCTGAGCCGAGTTTTACGATGCCCCACTCCGTAACAGCAACTGGCCTTACTCCGGGTACGCGTTACTATTATCAGGTTCAATCTGTTGATACAGCAGGCTATACTGCCGATAGTCAGAATATTTATATCACTACATTGCCGTAAGAGATGTGCAGTGTAGGGGAGGGGTGTTATGTTGCCGGGTAAAATTAATAATTATATAATGGTATTAAGTCAGTTTTGACTATGTTTTTTTGAGTATCTTAAATTGAGAGCCTCAAATTTAATTAAACAATACGATTGTTTAATTAAATCAGAGGTTCCATAGTACAAAGTTTTTATGAAAAAAGTTATGCTGGCAGTCGTCTTGGCGGTGCTGTTTGTGGGTTGGTCGAGCGTGAGTTATGCCCAGTGTGTACCTGGCGGTACCGTTGATTTTGTTAGTTGCTTTAGATCAGCTGTTGGTATTGGTGCCTCTGTCCCTCCCGTAGCCAGTGACTTGGTGTCGTTGCTGGAGAACATAGGAGGATTTCTTATAGTCGCCGCCGGTGTCGTCGCTGGTATCGTGATAATAGTTTCCGGAATCGTTTATATGAGTTCCGGGTCTGATACGGGAAGACTTACTACGGCTAAAGCAATATTTAAGAATGGTATAGTTGGAGCTCTTATAATCTTTGCTGCTGGAATAATAATAAACACGATTGCCTTGATCGCACTGGATCCGTTTGGTTTCTTTAGCTAGTTCCTGGTTTATATCCTCAAGTACTTTTTATGAAAATCGTCATTCTCGCATTATTACTTTTATTTTTGTCTTTGGCCCCAGTTTTTGTATTTGGACAAACAATTCCTTCTGGCACAGCCGTAACTCCAACGGATATTCTCCTGCTTTTTGAGAGCTTAGGAGGCTTTCTGCTGATGGCCGGCGGTGTTTTGATCGGGATCACCATTATTATAACTGGAATTATGTACATGCTAGCAGGTTCAAATCAGCAGAAGGTTACTACTGCTAAGAATATGCTCAAGGCCGGAGTTATTGGGGCGTTGGTTATATTTGCGGCAGGAATAATTACCGAGACAATAAGAGCGATTGCGGGCGATCCTCTTAAATTTTTTAAATGAGGAATGTTATTAAAAATATTTTTTTCGCATTTCTAACGCTACTATTTCCTATTGCTGTTTTTGCCCTGACCCCAACTCCTCCTGCCGGTGTTGATATTGTTTTGGACACGTGCACTACGCCTAACTGTATTTCGTTACTGAACACCGCTCAAAGCATTGCCGGTTGGCTTATTATCGCCGGCGGAATTTTGGCCAGTATTACTATTGTCGGAACTGGAATTATGTATTTAATGTCTGGGGGAAATCCGACAAGAATGACGGATGCTAAAAACATGTTTAAAGCCGGAATTGTCGGGGCATTGATCATATTCTCGCCGGGAATGATTATCGGCATAGTAACTGGTTTTGGCTCAAATCCATTGGGATTTTTCGGTAGTGGCGGGACTGGCAGCGGTACCGGTGTCACCTACGGTTGTAACTCTAATAATCAATGTGTCCAGATGGCGGGAGGGATATTCACTGATTCAACTTGCGCTAGTCAGTGTACGGGGGTAGGCGGACAATCTATAAGCGGGGCTTGTTATAGCTGTACGAATCAGGGTAAGGTTTGGTGTCTTGCAACAGCAACATGCATAACTAACGAGCTTAATTGTCCCGGCGTATTCACTAAGGTGGCGGGTGGCTGTCCATAGTTGTTGATATTTGCTTTCGACTTAATGGTATAATTAAAGGATAAGATTATAGTTAAAAAGATAAGCGGTCCGCCATAGGCGGACGCTGATAATTGCAGCCACTCGCTTCGCCGATGACATCGGCTCGCTTATGGGCAATTATCGTGAAAGGAGGTGTGAGTATGACAAAATTTCATAAAGTAGCTAAGGTGGGAATTGTTACAGCGATGGCTTTAATGCCGATGTTTGTATTAGCTCAGCTTCCGCTTCCGACATCACCGTATTCTGGAACAGCTGTAACGCTTAGCGATATTCAGGATATTATCGAGACTATTGCCAGATTCTTAATCTTGGTGAGTGTCGTTGTCGCTGTTATTTTCATAGTTTGGGGAGGTATGATGTATATGATGGCTGGCGATGATGCGGCCAAAGCGACGGCTGCCAAATCTAGGATTGTTAACGGCATTATCGGTGCCTTGGTAGTCTTAGCTGTAGGTTTAATCCTTCAGACTTTGGCTGGCTTAGTAAACTGGACTGTATTCTTTAATGTTTAGTTTTGATTAGTTAATTAACTAAAACAAAAATCACCCATTAGGGTGATTTTTGTTTATGGGAGGTCTTATGCTAAGATGCTCTATATATGTCTTTATGATCCCCGCCTGTCGACAGACGGAGAAATATAGAGAAGTATTATGCCGAGGTGGAGAAACTGGCAGACTCGTCAGCCTTAGGAGCTGATGCTCGCAAGGGCGTGCGGGTTCAAATCCCGCCCTCGGCACCAAAATGAAGACTCAAGACTAGAATAATCTCACTATTCTAGAGGATTTCTTTCGACTGGATGAGCTGGCGGAGCTTTGTAGATCGAATCAAAACGCTTTTCTTCAACTAATTTATCGTCTCGGGATATTTTGCGCGTGAAATAGGCCTTCATTGCTCCGGACGGTTTTTTGTCGTATTGATGGGGGCCGTCCATCTCAACTTTTCTGCCGTCGGATGATCCATAGATCTCAACCATTAGTTTACTGCCTGTTACCTTAGCCTGTATTAATATATGCGCAGGCGTGTCATTTAAGAAGCGCAGGTCGGTGACGCCCGGATATATTGTGGCATCAAATCCCTGTGGATTATAATATTGAACTGAAAATGAATGGGGTTTTCTTTCTATGATAGGTAGGCCAGACAGTATTGCCGCTCTGAAAAATGTGGTTGCAACTTGGCAAAGACCGCCACCGTATTCACTAATTAGCCTACCGCTTTTTATGACAAGTTCAGCTCGATAACCGCTTTTTTCGTCAACCTCTCCCAGAAATTTATTAAACGAGAATTCTTCACCGGGTTTTAGGATGATTCCATTGAACCTCGCCATGCCGAGCTTGATATTAAATATTCTCGAGGATGGTGATTTTCCGTAATCCGATTCACCCAGACCAAGCAGGGTATTTATTCCGAGGTTGTTGATTTTATCTAAGGTTATTTTGGGTTCTACTGTGTCAAAGACCAAGCTGGTCGAAGGTTTATTGTCTAATATCGCCGATGTTATAAGGGCAGACGAACTGCCGATATTAATCTTCTTTCCGCTTATAGATGGTGTGAAAATTTTGGCACGGCTATCATGGAACTGTAGTTTTGCATCTACAGGTTCGCTATCAAGGTAGGGAGTGAGAGATTCTAGGTAGCTGGTTATCATTGTTGCAGATATCCTGAGATCTTGTTTTCCGGAGTAGCTTCTTTTGTAGGATTCGATCCATTTTTTTAATTCTTGGCTTGTTATCGTCTTTTCATTTTTACCTGTTGTAAGGATAAGGTCTTTTTGGACCCCTTGCTGGATCAACGGTCCGAATTCCTTGACCGTTACTGCGGCCAACCTACCTTGACTCCGTACGAATACGAGGGGATATAAGACAGCCCCTGCGTAAAAAGCTCCCAGTATGATCAGGGCGGGTATTAGGACGCTGAAAATGTTTTTTAGGTTTACGGACATATGGGGGAACCGTTTATATGTTTTTACCTGCCCCCCTGAGATGATCTTTCGGTTCGCGGTAAGCGAATAGTCAGAACTCCATTTTTTATTGATGCTTTTGCTGAGTTCGGATCTATATCGGCGGGCAGAATAATTGATCTAGAGAATGGTCCCCAATAGAGCTCCCGATGATAATAATCTGGTGGCTTAATTTTCTCTTCAGGATCACGCCGTCCCTGAATAGTTACCATGTCCTTAGTGATAGATATATCTATGTTATTGGGATCAGTACCGGCTATTGTTGACTGAACAACAATGTCGTTAGCGCTTTGAAACACATCAACAGTCAAATGTCCGCCTTCTTCGGGTTCTTTTTTAGTTCGCGCGACTAATTCGGGTATGAGATTGTCAGATAATAAACTCATAGCTTTGCTTATTATATCAAATTGACAAATTTTGACGAGAGGCAGAGAAGGGGAGATTGGGGTGGCGGTCTTTTAGGCGGTCGAAAAGAATCGATATTAAAAAGGCCATGCCCAGCAGAAGAGAAGTTGTATAAAGTAGGGCGGTAAGCTGTCCCTCAAAAGCAAAAATAACGATATTGAAGGTAAAGTGAAATAGTGTAGCCAGGAAAATTCCGGTCAGTATTAATTTCTTTCGATGATTTTGGAAGAACCAGGAAATAGCCAGGAAGTATCCTAGAAGACCCGATGAGAGTGCATGGAGAAGCGTGGCCCCTATGAACCTGAGGATAAGGGTGTTTATTGTAACTGCTACTCCATCGGGAGTAGTTTGAAATACGATAAGAGTGTTTTCTATTGCGGCAAAACCAAGTGCAGCCGCCATCATATAGATCATTGCGTCTATGGGTTCATCAAACTCTGGGTTGTTCAGCACCATAATGCTGATTACATAAAACTTGACTAATTCTTCAACGAAGGCCGACCACATAAAGAATTCTACGCTGTTAGGCTCAAGAAACCCTAGCGGAAGACAAAACGACTTAAGACTTGATATACCGGCACATTTAATTAGTAATAACTGGAATAGAATCGCCAGGGGGGCGGTAATGATTCCCATCAAGAATACCTTTGTAAGTAAAGATTTGGGCTCCGGATGGCAATCTTCCCTAAAGTAGAAATTGAGCCATATTAAACTAGGCAAGAAACCGAGTAATATTAACAGAGCACTATGGGCTAGGGAGGGCATTAACTTAATTATATCATTTCTACCCTGGCCATGCTTCAACAATGAGTAGTTCTTTGTTTTTTATGGGTAATTTTGAGTAAATCTCCTCTGTAACAAAAGGCATAAAGGGATGCAGTAGCTTGAGGGATGTAGTTAGAATTTCAAGTAACATTCTTTGGGCGGATGCTTTTGTGGCTGTATCTTCGCTGGTAAGCTTTACTTTGGATTCCTCGATGATCTTATCGGCAAAAGTGTGCCAGATATAATGGTAGATTTTTTCAGCGGCCAAATAGAAACGGAATTCATCCATGTCTTTGGTGATATCTTTAGAAGTTATTTTCAATTCATCGATATACCCTTGGTCTTCAGCGGTCAGCGTGGATTCCGGAAGGACTTTATCGGGAATACTCATTAAAACGAAGCGGGCGATGTTCCAGAGTTTATTGCCGAAGTGTTTGTAGCCCCTTACTTTATTCAGGTCAAAATTACAGTCATTGCCAGGTCCAACACCAACTAATACCGCCATTCTCAAAGCGTCGGCTCCATATTGATCGATGACTTCTATTGGGTCAACTCCATTATCAAGTGATTTGGAGAATTTTTGACCTTTGGCATCGCGTAGCATTCCATGGATGTATGCTGTTTTGAAGGGTATTTCTCCGAGGAGAAAACCGCTCATCAAAATCATACGAGCAACCCAGAAGAACAATATCTCGTAACCCGGATTCATAAAAGAGGTCGGATGATAAGTTAGGAGATCAGGATCTTTTTCGTTCGGCCAACCTAATGTTGAAAATGTCCAAAGGGCTGAAGAGAACCAAGTATCAAGGGTATCCGGGTCTTGTATCCAGTCGCTACCTGAAGGAGCATCAATTCCGCAGTAGATTTCATCTCCACGATACCAGACAGGAATTCGGTGGCCATACCAAAGCTGACGACTAATATTCCAATCACGAAGATTATCAATCCAGTGGAAGTACTTTTTTTCTTCTCGTTCAGGCATAATCACGACTTGATCATCGCTGACACTTTTACGCATGACTTCCTTTAGCGTCGTAAGAGAATTGCTTTCGATACCATTGATAGATGATTTGTTGATTGTAAACTCCTTAGCGACAGCCACGAACCACTGCATTTTAGGCAAAGGCTCGATAGTACCCCCGGAACGTTCGGCAACACTGATATTTAATTCAATTATTTCTTCTTTTGAAAGTAGCTTGTGCTCCTTGAGCCAATTTACAATTATTTCCCGAGCTTCTTTTGTTTTTTTACCGGCCACAAGTGAGCCTGCCTCCGGATTCATCTTTGCGTATTCATTGATGACGCTAATCATTGGCAAATTGTGTCTTTGGGCAATTTCGGAATCTATAATGCTGTGGGCTGGGGTTACACCGACTGCGCCAGTGCCAAATAAGGGGTCAATAGAATCATCGGCGATGATTTTTATTTTTAGTTTAGTTCCGGCGAATTCGATTTCAAATTCTTTGCCGATAAATTTTTGATAACGCTTATCATCCGGGTGGACGGCAACGCCGGTATCACCAACCTTGGTTTCGGGTCGGGTAGTAGCAATTTCAATAGGGAAGTCGGCGGAGTATTTGAATGTATAGAGGCTACCTTTTTCTACTTGGTGTTTAACCTCGTCATCGGAAACAGTAGTCTGTCCTTTTGGGTCCCAGTTTATAACTCGATAACCACGATAGATAAGGCCGGACTCATACATTCTCTTGAAAGCCGTACGGACAGCAAGATTCCTTTGTTCATCGAATGTAAATGCTTCACGACTCCAGTCCAAAGATGCCCCAATCTTACGGATTTGTTTTTGCATTGTATCTCGACTATTGGCGACGAAATCCTCAACCCTTTTTACGAATGCCTCGCGTCCTATGTCATGGCGGTTTTTACCCTCTTCCTTGATTAGGATTTTCTCAACTTTCGTATTAGTGGCGATAGCAGCATGATCCGTGCCCGGAAGCCAAAGAACTTTTTCACCTTTCATCCGATGATAACGTACGACTGCATCTTGGAGCGAGTATTCCAATGCGTGTCCAAGATGCAGGGTGCCGGTGGCATTTGGCGGAGGAAGGGCAACGCTAAAAACCTTCTCTCGTTTGCCGGGCAGTTTATCCGGATTAAAATAGCCTGAATCCTCCCAGAGTTTATATATTTTGTCTTCCGTCTCTTTAGGGTTATAGGTTTTGGGGAGCTCAGTTGACATTATGCCTTAAATTATATAATATATAGCAACTATTGTAGCTTAAAAATAGGAGTTTCACAAATGTGTGCATGGCAAGAGGATGCTTTAGAGGGTTGTATAATTCTGGATTCTGGCGGAAGAAGAGTTGTCCGGGGTGGGAAAGAATATCCAATGAGCGAAGAAGAGTATAGGAAGCTTTTCCCACTTCACAGAGACACTGGTTGCAAGGATTGTACTCATGTTAATAGTGAAAAAGATATCCTATTGTATTTTGTAGCGAGAGAGACAAGGGCTAATATCGGTGAAGACTTTGTTTCGATTGGTAACTTTTGTTTACCGTTTTTTACCGATCATCATAAATTCTACCTCTTTAAGTGTTGTTTTTGTGGTAATGCTTGCGTAAGTTATATCCATGGAGGAGGGCGCCGACTTTGGTGTCCGGATTGCAGGGACTTTACGAGACTCAGTCCCGGTAAACATAGAGATATACTCATTAATCATGGTCTCTCCGAAAAAGATTTAGAACACTATGAGCAAAAGGATAGAGAGGATAAAAGATTCAGAAGGGGTCCGTATGTAAGGCTAGCAATTGTTTTTACTACTGCTATTTTAACCTATTTTGGTTTTAAAATCTTAGGTTAGCATCCATTTCAACTGAGTCCCAGGTTAGTTCCTGGGCTTTTTTATTTCGGGAGGAAAAATATCCAGCTAATGCTATCATGGCGGCATTATCACCGGTGTATGCGAGATCTGGTTGGGAATAATTAATTTTATTATCCCTAGCTTCCTTTCTAAGTCGAGTTCGTAACTGATTATTTGCCGAAACACCTCCTGATAAGAATATAGACTTAACTTTGTATTCTGCAGCCGCCTTCATTGTTTTTTTGAGCAAAACATCAATGGCAGATTTTTGGAAAGAGGAAGCAATATCGGCTTTAGTTCGAGAATTTTTAATTACGAATTTCCTGCCTGCGCAGGCAGGCGAATTACGAATCGGGAAATTTAGTTCTTTAAGTAAATATAAAACTGCAGTTTTTAGGCCTGAATAGCTAAAATTATAATTTTTTGCATGAATCATTGGACTTGGCAGGGGATAGTGGTCGGGATTTCCCTTCTCGGCGAGCTTAGAGATAAGAGGTCCGCCGGGATAACCTAGGCCCAGTAGTCGGGCAACTTTATCGAATGCTTCGCCTATGGCATCATCGAGTGTTTCGCCGATTAACTTGTATTTTCCGTGACCTAGCATTAATACAAGCTCTGTGTGGTTCCCTGAAACAATTAGATTCAAAATCGGAGCTTCTTTTTTAGAAATTAGAAATTGTCCCGATTTTGTCGAGGATCCTCGATTCCTTTGGAATCGGGAGAAATTGGAAATTACCCCAACTTTTCTTAAAAAGTTAGATGCGATATGGCCTTCTAGGTGACTGGTGCCAATAAGCGGCTTTTCATATTTCCAGGCAATCGTTTTAGCAAAAGTAATGCCAACTAGAAGAGCTGGCCCAAGGCCGGGGCCGCGGGTTACGGCAATAAGGTCTATTTCCTTTTTGAAATCATTTATCTTAGCTTCTTTTAGGGCAAGCTTAAAAACGTGGCTTATATTCTTCACGTGTTCTCGGGCAGCAAGATTCGGCACTACTCCGCCGTACTTGGCGTGTAACTTAACCTGAGAAGAAATAATATTTGATAAAACCTTTACGCTATTGTTCTTAATCTCAAGCACCGCTACCGCCGTTTCGTCGCAGGATGTTTCGATTCCAAGTACTTTCATGGTCCGAGTATAGTAGCATTTTAGTTGATTTTTTTCAAAAAAGTGCTAAAATTTTTAAATAATATGCTGTGTTCTTCGGAGCCCTAGCATAATAGAGGCGCCATCGTCTAACGGTTAGGACACAGCCTTTTCAAGGCTGGTATCGGGGTTCGATTCCCCGTGGCGCTGCATTTTTAAAATAAAACCCCGAATTGGGGTTTTATTTTAAAACTATATTAGCACTACAGAAAGCAAACTGCTTTGCTTTCGTGGGGAATCGAATGT
>JACOZW010000014.1 GCA_016181145.1 Candidatus Yanofskyibacteriota bacterium | reverse complement strand
TAAATCCTGATACAATCTAATTAAGTTTATTTTTAATTTCGGTTATTTTTACTTACTAACTCTGCGTTAGTAACGCAGTGATAGCAATGTACTTAACTTTTTACAACGATGCTTTCAAATCTAAGCCCGCTTATAGCGGCTGTTTCGGCTTTACTGCCAGGATTGGTTATAGGTTATCTAGCGCGCCAGGTAATATCAACTAGAAAAGCGAGCCAGGCTGAGTCCAGAGCCGAGGCGATATTAAATGAATCTAAGTCAAAATCTCAGGATATAATTCTCGAAGCTAAGAATAAGGCTCTCGAGATACTCGAAGAGGCTAAAAAAGAGGAGAAGGAAAGGAACTTACAACTAGCAAGAATAGAAAACCTTCTGACCAAGAAGGAGAATGAGCTTGACTCAAAGGCCAAGGAGCTGAAAGCGGAAAAAGACACTCTTGTCGCGAAGGTCCAGGACGTAACTCAGCTTAAGTCTGATTTAGATAAGGCCAGACAGAAACAGATTACTGAGCTTGAAAGAGTTGCCACCTTAACCAGGGAACAGGCAAAAACAGAGCTTTTTTCTAAAGTCGAGGAAGAATCCAAAGATGATCTGTACAAAAAAATGGTCAAGCTCGAGCGTGATAATAAGGATGAGCTTGATAAAAAGGCCAGAGAAATATTAACCACAGCAGTCCAGCGTTACGCCGCCTCTCAAATAGCGGATTCAATGAGCACGGTCGTTAGCCTACCCTCCGATGAATTAAAGGGTAAAATTATAGGAAAAGAGGGGAGGAATATTAAAACAATCGAGAGGTTAACCGGAGTAGATATAATAATCGATGATACGCCCGAAGCGCTTATAATATCAGGATTTGATCCTGTTCGCCGGCAGATTGCTAAATTGGCTCTGGATAAATTAATACTCGATGGCAGAATTCATCCGGCTAAGATAGAAGAAATGGTTGAGAAAGCTAAAACCGAGATTAATGACAAAATAAAAGAGGCAGGTGAAGCGGCATTATTTGAAACGGGGATAGGTGCGGTTGATCCTCGACTATCTTATTTTCTGGGTCGGCTGGCCTTCAGGACCAGCTATGGCCAGAATGTTTTATTCCATTCTATAGAAATGACGCATATCGCCGGCATGATTGCCGCTGAGTTAGGAGCTGATGTGAGTGTAGCTAAAAAAGGAGCTTTGTTCCACGACATTGGTAAGGCGGTGGATCATGAAGTTCAGGGTACGCATGTCGAAATCGGCCGTAAAATTTTACAAAAGTTCGGCATGGACGAAAAGGTCATCCGTGCAATGGAAGCTCATCATGAGGAGTATCCTTATTCGACTCTCGAATCCCGAATTGTCCAGACTGCCGACGCTATATCAGGTGCCCGTCCGGGTGCTAGAAAAGATACTGTCGAGATCTATATCAAGCGCCTCGAGGATCTTGAAAGAATCGCCACTTCTTTTGAGGGTGTTGAAAAAACCTACGCCGTTCAGGCCGGAAGAGAATTAAGGATATTTGTTACTCCTACGACCATCGATGACTTAGGGGCTCTTAAGTTGGCTAAAGATATCGCTCAAAAAATAGAGGAAGAGATGAAGTATCCCGGAGAAATAAGAGTAAATGTCATCAGGGAAACGAGAGCAGTAGAATATGCCAGATAAAAACAAGCCCCGACGTTAAGTCGGGGTTGGCGGTTTCTTAAGTTTTTTTCTGCAAGCTCGGCATAAAACTACTTCTATGTCCGGTCGTGTAGGATGTGGTCTTAGCTGAGCTAGGGTTAGCTTGCCGCACTCATCACAAAGTTTCCATCCTAGCGAAGGTATAGATTTCGGTCTGTCTAGTATCACTTTAACCTCTTCTCTTGTCTGACTTCTCCTGCTTATCTCAGTATTATACTAATAATTTTGCGCGGAGTCAATATTTGAGACTTATATCCCGGAAAATATAAGTTGTTGATATTCTAGTTGCATTTTTCGCATAAAACCTCAAAAATATAAGGGTAAGAGAACAATCCTAGCGGTCGATTAGGATTAAGAATGTTAATAAAAAAAATTAGAACGCAGCTGGCTTAGTCAAATTCGAGGCAAAATCGAGCATTGCGAAATCATATTGATATATGATGACGAGTAAGCGGAGATTTTAACGAAGAAGTTGGCTAAGAGCGTCCTTGCCTAATCTTAAGGCGAGAGCGGCCAGCAAGTTATAATGCCAGTAAAAAAGGCACAATTGGCCGATAGATTAGCCGAAAGATTCGGAGTCTCAAAGAAACAGGGTCTAGAGTGGCTCGATGGTTTCATTGACGAGATTACGAAGGTTCTCCGATCGGGAGATAAGGTTAATATCACGGGTTTTGGCGTTTTCAAGGTAGCCGATAGGAAAGCTCGCGAAGGTATTAATCCTAAAACCGGCGAGAAGATTCATATTGCCGCTTCCAGGAAACCCCGCTTTACTCCGGGTAAAGTTCTCAAAGAAGCAATAAAGTAGAGTTTGATATTTTGGATCCAAAATATCATTGTTAACACTAACCTAAAAATCCTCATTAGAGGATTTTTAGGTTATAAGATATAGGAGTGGACAACTATATTTTATAAGGGTATAACCAGATCATACAGCGGATCTTTAAAAAGGATCTCTATGCAAGATTGGGCTATTTGTGGTCTTGGTACTTTTCCTAGGTTAGCTCCTCATACCGGTTTTTTACATGCGCTGACCAGTGCTTTTAAGAAAGGTGATTTGGTCAAGGAACCATCCTATATAGTTACAAGTTCTGTTTTCTCAATTCCGGCGTCCATATATCTGGAGAGGTCGGAAGAAAAATTCCGTCAAATCGAAGAGATGGAAATTAATTTAAGAAAACGCCAATTTGTAAGCTATCACCCCGGAATCAAAAGAAATGTAGCATTAGATTTTACAGTAATTCTTGGATTACTGGGTTCAGCATATGAAGCGGGTAAAATTAGGTGTACGCATCCGTTATTGAGTGCAATCCTTATGACAGCTTCAGTCGCTGGAGCCTATAAAACATCAGAAAAAGCCATAAGAGATATTTTTAATACCCCTTCATTTCTTGTTTATGATAACCTCGATAAGCTCCTGAGCGAAACCCTTGATTTTGATGCCATCTTTAATTCATCCATCAAGATTGAGATTCCGGCAGTAAATATCAATAAGGCTGGCTGGACATTACCCGAAATATTAGCCGATCCGCCACTGCACATTAAGGGCTGGAAAAATCAGGGCTGGGTTAGCGTAACTAATTTCAAGCCCGAAGATGTAAATCTCGATAAAGAAACCCGAAATGCTAACTATAGAAGGAAGATGATAAATGGTATGCGTATCGAAGCTCATTTTAGTCCTGGTAAGCACGATAATGACGATGCTATATTCGATACAGCGACAATGTCAAATATGCCGGTTCATTTTGCCATAAGCCAAGGCTATACAAATATCGTTGTGCTTCATTATAATTCTAAGTCAGAGGGACCGACTGATAGGGTATACAAAAAGTGGCCGGAAAGCACAACTCGTTGCGGGGATACGAGGGTATCCGAAAATGTCCGAAAAACTACCCTTCAATACCTCAGAGTCAATAATGACTTAGACCAGCTCGAGAAACAAAAAAGGGCGATGGATGAATGGGCGGCATTTCTTAGTTACTATCCTTCCGGTACTTTTCCCCGGCTAGAAGCGGCATTGGAATCTGGTCGCGAAGCGGCGAAAAGTTACTCCTTCGCGCATAAAAAGAAAATAAACTTGTTATTTGTCGGTTCGGACCCTATACCCGATGCCCATTTTAGCGATTTCGATAGCGAACAAATGAGACTAGGGATTAACATA
>JACOZW010000013.1 GCA_016181145.1 Candidatus Yanofskyibacteriota bacterium | reverse complement strand
GATTGTATATGCAGTATATTCTTTTTAGCTGTGGGGTAACAAATACTTCCATCCGTTAAAAAGAATAATACGTCAAAACGCCGTAAGTAAAAAAGCCTTTTAAAAAAAGAGTTGCCTTTTCCAAACGGAGCTTCTAGAAAATCCAGATATTTTAAAGGATTACTGCGTACGAGAGTGCCTGAGCAGGGGATAGTATTTCGTTCCATGTCGACAAGAAAATGTTCTGATCCCATATATTGCGACCATCTTTTGCCGTATTCTTCCGAGGTAAAGGCTACATCTGGGGCATAGCCTAATAATTTGATGGTATAATCTGCCCAGGCTTTTGAATAATTCTCGGGAGTTTGGTCTTCTGGGATGTTGTCGTCTATAAGCATAACATTGGCATCGGGGTGGATTTCCTCGATCCATTTAGCCCGTAATTCTCCTGGTATTAATTGTTCTTTTTTTGCACAAACAAGTACGGTTAAATTTTCGGTATTTTCTAATGCCGTATTTATTAAATAATGATGGCCCTTGTGTGGTGGGTAGAATTTTCCGACTACGACCCCAGTTTTATATTTTTTGTTGTCCATGGTTATAAATTTTTGACCAGCTTAGTAATCCTCGGGTAGCTAATATCAGGAATATAAAATAGAGAATTGAAACAAAGCGGACATCTTTGGCAAAATAAAGCCAGACTCCGATAATATCCACCAATATCCAGAGATACCAGCATTCGATCTTTTTGTGAGCCATAAGAATAGTTGCAGCAAAACTTAGTATAGTAGTAAAAGCATCCAAATAGGGGAATGAGGCAGGTTCGGGAAAGTATTCGGCAAAATACACATGAATATTGGAAGTAAAGTATCCCAATAGGATCGTGCCGAATATAATTATGAAAAAATATACCAGATTACTTTTCCGATTATTTTGACTAATACTCAATTCTTTTGCATCGGCTTGATTGGTATTACGCATATGAGCCCAAGCCCACCAGCCGTAAAAACCGGTGATAAAGAAATAAATTTGTTCAAAAAGATCGGAATAAAGATGGATTTGATAGAACATAAATCCGAATAAGATGACCCCGATAATGCCGATAGGCCAGTTCCAGATGTCATTTTTGACTACCAAATAGACGCACCACAGATTAAATATAGTCCCGAAAAACTCAATATAGCTCATGGGATAGCCTAGGACCGTGAAAAATACATTGTTGATGCTGAATAGTTCGTACATGGTTTTAATTAGGCTAAAACTAGCTTTAGCCGTTACTTAGTGTATTAAATACACTATATCAAAAAGCCCCAGCAAATGTCAATAGTGGATAAAAGCCCATAGGTGTATAACTGATTTTCGAGATTTTAGGGCACCACGATAATTCTTGACTTTTGTCAATTTTTGAATTATAATCTTGTAGTTATAAAAGCACTTTGAAAGGATAGGAAATGAGAACAATCACGGCGATTATGGGCGATGGGATTGGTCCGGAAGTGGTGGAAGCTACGATAAGAGTGGTTGATGCAACTGGCGTGCCGATTGATTGGCAACGGGTTTATGCCGGGATGACCGCGTTCAATAAAACCGGTAATCCGCTTCCGCAGGAAACACTTGATTCGATAGCTAGAAATCGTGTTGCTCTGAAGGGTCCATGTGATACGCCTATTGCCGGGGGGTTCCCCAGCGTTAATGTAGCGTTACGGCAGAAGTTTGATTTATTTGCCAATGTTAGGCCGATAAAATCAATGCCGG
The DNA here is from genome assembly GCA_016181145.1 of Candidatus Yanofskyibacteriota bacterium. Taxonomy (GTDB): domain Bacteria; phylum Patescibacteriota; class Minisyncoccia; order 2-02-FULL-40-12; family GWA2-44-9; genus 2-01-FULL-39-28. The sequence goes on along the minus strand of JACOZW010000013.1, from coordinate 2,165 downwards.
GCGTAAAGAGCCGGTATGCGAATGTTGATTTGGTTATTTTCCGGGAAGGCATAGAGGGATTATATGGTGGAACGGAAGAGTATGTTGTAAAAGATGGATTGATAATCGGAGCAGAGGCTAAGGCAATCACTACTGTCGCAAATTGCAATAGGTTCTTTCAGCAGGTCTTTGATTTTTCAAGTAGGCAGGGTAGGAGAGTAACTATTGTTCATAAGGCTAATATACAAAAAAAGACCAGCGGTTTGTTTTTGAAATTGGGAAAAGAACTTGCAGGGGGACGGAACATCGTTGTGAATGAAATTATAGTAGATAATGCCGCTCAAAAGCTTGTTCTTGATCCGACGCGATTTGAATTGTTGGCCTGCAATAACGAGCATGGTGATATTCTTTCCGATTTGTGTGCTGGACTTGTAGGTGGCTTAGGGGTTGTTCCCGGCGCAAACATAGGCGATAAATATGCGATTTTTGAAGCCGCGCACGGTACGGCGCCGGATATTGCCGGCAAGGGGATTGCTAATCCGACAGCTTTGATTCTTTCAGCGGCAATGATGTTGGAACATATAGGAGAACCGTTTGCGGCCAAGATTGTTAGGGAGGCAGTCGAGACGGTAATAGGCGAAGGCAGGCGCGTGACAGCAGATATAAATTGGAAGGCGATGTTATTGCAAAAGGCCGCGACTACAGAAGAGATGACCGACGAAATTATTTATGCAATCGGTAATTTATCCAAGGGGGCTTAGGCCCTCTTTTATTTTGCAACAGACCCATGAAAAAGCCGCCATTTCTGGCGGTGCTTACTAGTAGGGCGGGAATCAGTGTTAGATTAATTATTACCCGCTAGAATCATAATAATCATCAAACTTTTCTAGTCTCCCGTCCTCTCCGGTAACCCAGCGGGAACAGCCCCAGGGGCACCAGGACTTGGGACTACATTTTTCTATGCGGTAATATCTTCTATATCTTAAATTTTCTGGTTCGGGGAAATTAGGCAATTTCTCTCCCCTGAAATCATCCATCGTGAAACTTTCTATCATATACTCAAACCCTTGAGCTACTATTAATGCCTCGAACGGTCCTTCTCTTGTGCTCACTTCTGACTCCTTAGATAGTCCAAATGCTACCTTTGGTCATTATATCATAGATTGACTAGTTGTCAATTTTTTGATATATTGTCTGTCAGTTCTTGGACAATAGAAAAAGGAGTTTGAATTGAAGCTTAACTCGGGAAGATTGCCGGAGGGTTTTGTTCTGGCTAAGCCTGTCGCTCAAGCGGGCTATCAGGAAGCGGTTATATATGAGCTGGAAAAAAATAACAGACTAGTGATGACCCGCAAGAGGGATGGTTACAAGGTTCTGGCGGTTATTTATGGTAGCAGGGTAAATCTTTATACAGCTGGCTTGAACGAAGTTGATGGTCGTCTGGATCATATCCGCGAAGAGATCGCAAAACTTAGGTTGCCTTCTGGCACAATACTGGCTGGCGAGTGTTTGATGGATGAATCCGGTACGGATAATTATACTGAATTTATCAGCTTTTTTAAGGCGAAGCATAGCGAAGTAAATTATAAAGTTAAATTTATGGTTTTCGACATAGTGTTTTATGGTAGTAAGGATATGACCCTAAAAACATATTCGGAAAATCTTGAGCTGACAAACAAAATGCTGGCTAAGAATAAGCTTCGATATGTATTTCCGGCTTCTGTTTTGAATATGACATTTGACCAGGCAAAGGATCTTGTCCGTAAGAAGGGCTGGGAGGGCCTTGTTCTGAGGGATAAAAATTCCAGGCTTAAATATCGTCTTGATGGTAAAGAACCGAATCGTCCGAAGGGTTGCTATAAGTGGAAACCGATTCTTGAAGATGATTTTATTGCTACGCGTTGGAGACCTAATTCTGATAATCCTAGAAAAATGAAAGATATTATTATCGAACAGATTGATCCAAAGACCAAAGAAAGGTTTGAATGCGGTAAGATTGGCGGTTTCAAGCAGGCGATGAAAAAGCAATTACTGACGGCAGAATTTCCCTTTGTTATGGAAGTTGCTTTTGAACACCGCTTTGAGAAGTCGGGCAAGCTGAGAAATGCCAGGTTTGTGCGTCTTCGCGAAGATAAACCTATTCACGAGTGCATCGCATCAAGAAGTTATCCAGAGGCTGAATATTC
>JACOZW010000007.1 GCA_016181145.1 Candidatus Yanofskyibacteriota bacterium | reverse complement strand
ATCAGGAGAGAGCTTAAAAAGATCAAGTGAGTGATCGGCGCTTCTCAGTATCCTATTGAAAATTCTTTTCCTCTGATTCGCAGAGAGCCTCTCTCTCGCGCCGGTTAAAAGTCGTATATATTCATAGAGTTCGCCAGAATCCAGTATAATGTTAATAAACATGTTACTCTCTTCTTGCGTCAATTCTGCTGAGCTGGATAGTAATTCACAACAACCCGGAACATTGCTCCTTAAGTTATTCAGCAACACCGACCTCTGTTTCTGCGTAAGGACAGTCCGCTTTAAGAAGAGTTGAGTTGCTAAGTAGGTAATGCCCAGCACTCTGTCTACTAATACTCTGCACATCTCACTGGACATGACAGTGAATACATAACTAGGCCAGGTTACTATGCTATGAGGACGACATTTATGCATAGCTGGCTCGAACAGATCTATTAGGGCACTAACCAGATCTTTGGGGGCATTTCGCAGAATGTAACCTACATCGTCTTGCTGAAGGGACTGTTTGAGGATTTTACCCCAAGTCTCCCTAATCGTCTGCGGAGAACTAAGACGGTTTGCGATTTCCGAAGGATAGTTTTCGGGGACCCAAAAATTTCTATCTTCCTTCTTGACTTGGTAGTCTAAGGTATTGCCGAAAAATGCCCTGATGGCACTATGGCCGAGATAATCGTTATCTCGGCTTCCTACCAGAGTATTTCGTCCATGGGGCGAAAAAACATCCGCATCCGTCAAAAAGAATACTTTCTTATCACTGCCGACGCCCGATTCTATCCAAGAGATAAAGTCGCACATGGGTTGCCTTCTCCTTTGCTTTTATTGTCAAGATTACTCAATAGCGGTAATATTGTACTACACTATAGAGCCATATTTGTCAATAAAATAGTTTATTGATATAATTTCTACTGAAATGAATATCACTAAGTTACCCGATAAGATTTTATCTAAGAAAACTGAGATTATTTCAGCCGAAGACCTAAAAAAAGGTTCTTTTAAGGCTCTCATCTCAGATATGAGATTAGCGATGGTAGAACATCAAGGAGTGGGCTTGGCTGCAAACCAGATAGGCAAAGACCTCAGTATTTTCGTGATTGATGCCAACCTAGCTCAAGAAAGCGGGGTTCCTGATGCATATATAAATCCCGAAATTACCGAATACGCCAAAGACGAAGCCGGTATGGAAGAAGGCTGTCTTTCTATTCCTAAATATTATGTGGAGATTAAACGTTCTAAAAAAATAAAAATAAAGGCGCTCGACGAGAACGGAAATAAAATCAAATTTAAAGCCAAAGGCTTCTTAGCGCGGGTACTTCAACACGAAACAGATCATTTAAATGGATTAACAATTAAAAATAGGGCCTAAAAAAATAATGCCTGAAAATCATCTAAAAATCGTATTTTTCGGCACTTCTGATTTTGCCGTTCCGGCCCTGAAAAGTCTTTTAAATTTTGGATATCCTATAATGGCCGTCGTAACTCAGCCGGAAAAGCCCGCCGGCCGGCTTAGAGTAACGATGCCCAGCCCTGTTAAAAAGCTGGCTCTAGAAAACAATATCCCTACGCTAGAACCTCACAATCTTAAGAATGATGAGGAATTTTTTAAACATTTCAAACACTTAAACCCTGACCTATGCATCGTCGCCTCTTACGGCAAGATAATCCCCTCTCGCTATCTTGAAATACCCAAATACGGCTTTATAAATATTCATCCGTCCCTGCTCCCCAAATATCGCGGGCCATCGCCTATCCAGACGGCTATATTGAATGGCGACACAGAAACAGGCGTTTCAATTATGCTAATCGATGAGCAGATGGATCACGGGCCAATACTTGGAATTACGAATTACGAATTACGAATTACGAATTATTATAAAGAGACAGAGGAAGAACTGGCAAAATTGGGGGCAGAATTACTCATTGATACATTGCCTAAATATATATCAGGAGAGATAAAGCCTCAGGAGCAAAACCATTCCCAGGCTACACTCACTAAAATGATTACTCGGGAAGACGGCCATATAGATTGGAATAGACCGGCAGAGGAAATATATAATCAAATAAGAGCACTGAATCCGGAACCTGGAACATGGACCCTCCTTCGCCAAGGCTCTCGCCTCGCCAAAGCCTACGGCGGAGCGCGGGTCGGAGGGCAAAGCAAAACATTGAATATAAAAACAGCACAAACCACAGATAGTGACTGCGGTACTAAACCGCATGGCCTAATAGAAAAACTTAATAATGACATTGCTGTTGCTACTAAAAAATGTTATCTAATACTCAAGCAAATCCAGCTCGAGGGCGGGAAAGAAATGGATGCCAAGAGTTTCGTCAACGGCCATCCTGATTTCCTAAGCTCTATTCTGGAATAGTTCATTGACAAGGAGTACTAAATGATTTGGAAAACAGGAATGAAAATTTTGCTGTGTCTTTTTGTGTATATATTAATCACTTCAATCTTCCCCTGGAATAAAAAAATCCAAAAAACCATACCCAATCATCCTCCGCCTCCTATAACGAAAGGTGTTGATATCCCTATTATTCCCGAAGAGAAAGACCTTGTTTTGAAAGACATAGAATTCCCGGATAATTTCTTCTTTGGGACCGCTTCGTCCGATTTCCAGACAACCGGTGGTAACGGCCTTACGGATTGGAACCTATATATTGGAACATTTAAACCACCACTAATCGGTCCGGGTAAAGGTACAGACTTCTTAAACCGCTATAAAGAAGATTTCGACCTGGCTAGCGACTTCAATGACGAGGTGCATCGTTTATCTCTTGAGTGGTCACGCATTGAACCAGAAGAGGGCAAATTCAATTCTGATGCCATCAAAAAATATAAGGAAATTTTATCCTATGCAAAGCAAAAAGGCATTGACCCCATGATTTGTTTGAATCACTTTGCCCTGCCACTCTGGATAGTAGAAAAGGGTGGCTTGGAAAGTTCAGAATTTCCATTCTATTATTCCCGCTATGCAGAAACAGTTGCCCGCCGAATAGGACTCCCCCTAAAGATTAAATGGTGGCTAACTTTCAACGAACCCCAGGTAATGCTTTTACCATATACTAAGGGGATTTGGCCCCCCGACAAGCCAGTAAAGAACTTCCAGGATTCTCAGGGTTCACAAAGGGCTTTAAAAGTAGCTTCTCACCTAATAGATGCCCACCGTCTTTCTTACCGAGCAATACATCAAACCATTAAAGACAAAAACTTAATGGTCAGCTTTGCTTCTGCGCCTGGTTCTTTTTATCCTAATGACCCCGATTCACCTCTCGATCAAATGGCATATAATTTTTTTAACATGATTAATACCCTGCTATTTGACTACTCCGTAGGGAAAACAGACAGAGATTTTATAGGTTTAAATTATTATGGACGAGCAAAATTAAAGCTACATATTTCCTGGTGGGAAAATGTACTACCTTGGCTTACAGAGAAAAAACCTTTTGCAGTAGAGTGGAAAATACCAACACAAAACAAACAAGGTTCGCGGCCTAAAGAATTTTATCCTCGGGGGCTCTACGACTTAATAATGAAATTTAAAGACCTGAACCTGCCGATAGTCATCACGGAGAATGGCTTGAGTGACCCCGATGATAAGTTCAGGGAAGAATTCCTAGTTATCCATTTAAAAGCAGTTCATGATGCCATATCTGACGGAGCAAATGTTATGGGCTATCAATACTGGGCTTTGACTGATACCTGGGAATGGGACGGCGCATTCTCGCAAATGGGGCTTATCTCAATAGACAGGGCTGATAATTTTACTAGAAAATTAAGGCAAAGCGCTTTAACATATAGAGAGATAATCCAATCAAATAAAATATCTAAAGAGCTGTTAGAAAAGCACAAGGAGCTGCTTAAATGAAGAAATGGGCGCTTATCTTTTTACTTCTTTTTATCTCTTGGGGATGGTCTTTCTATATTACTAGAGATACAGAAAAACCAATTATAAAAAATAGCGGAAAAGATATAAATCTAAGCACATTACTTAAATATGATCCCGGGATAGAAAAAGGTATCTGCCAACCCGATACAGATAAGTTTAGCAAAGGACTGGTTTCGCTCACATTTGATGACGGATGGAAAGAAATATATCTGAATGCCGTTCCGATACTAAATCAGTCGGGAATAAAGAGCACTCAATATGTTTCGGTCAGCGAATTAAAATATAACGATCGATATCGTAACTACATGTCCGTAGAAGATGTATTGAGTATGGAAAGGATGGGACATGAGATTGGCTCTCATGCCGTTAATCATATAAGACTGAACAAGCTAAACGAGGCGGAGATAGATTTTCAACTGGAGAAATCAAGGGAAGAGCTAATTGGCATGGGGATTAAGTTAATCGATACATTCGCACCCCCATACGGCGAGTACACTGATTATTTGACAGCTGCTGCTAGCAAAAATTATATCGCAACAAGAATGGCTGATCCGGGCATGAATGATAGAGAAACTGATCCGCAGCTTCTTTATGGCTATCAGATGGAGAATTGGATGGTATTTGATCCATATATGAAGCGCCTGGTAAGCAGGGCTATTAAGGAGAAGAAGTGGCTGATTTTCGTTTTTCATCAAGTCGCAAAACCCGATTATCGATACTATACATCGCCCGAAGACCTGATATCGCTGACGAACTATCTGACAAGAAAGGGAGTCCCGATAATGACCGTCAGGGATGTCATCAAGCAGTGTTATTAAAATTTGAACAAACTAAAAAAGAGGGGGACCCCTAAATTAATATAATCTCCCAAGCGCGTTATTAGATAAAATCTGATTATTCTAGAAGAGACGACGAGACATAGAGGTTTCTATGTCGAGGAGGAAAAACGAAGAATAATCTGATTTTAGCAATAACCCTTTAGGGATGCTGTTATTTTGTTTTTATACCTCAGCATTCCTCTTTAGAGTAGTGCACACTACACTTTCATCGGAATGTCTTCGTCTAAAAACAAAATCCCTAGCATCGCGCTAGGGATTTATATTAAATTAGGGGTCTAATAACCTCTTTTTATTTTAGACCATAACCAGAAGGCCGGCGCCGAGTATCAGCATTCCGCCCACCCAGGTATTGCGGTCAATCTTTTCTTTGAAAAAATATGCGCCCAGGGCAATCGCTCCAATCCGGTCGATATATCCGAGTATTCCTCGGTGCATATCACTGACCGTTGCCGAACCTGAAAAATACAGAATAAATGACAGGTAAAGCAATGCTCCTCCTAAAACGAGCTTAGGAATTTCCATTTTTTTCTCAACTCTTAAAGATTCTCTTAGCATTAAAGCTACAATGGGCATTATCATTGCTTGTCCCGATAACTTTGCTAAAGCAGAAATATCAGCCGTTATCTGCAACCTATTTGATACATAACCGCTGAATACTATCTCAAGACTATAGAAGAATGCTGAAGCTGAAGCAAAATATAGCCAGCGCTTATCTCCGCGGAAATTCGGAGCACCTATCCAAATCATTCCGCAGAGGCCCAAGGCAAGAGCCACAATATCTATCGGCCTGATATCGCCATGAAATGCCGGTATACTTAATGCCCAGATCGGAATTAAAAGAGGCGCAAGATAGTGGAATAAAAGCGTGTTAACCATTGATATTTTTATTCCCGTATAACAGCAGGCATTATTCAGCGCAGCGAAGACTCCGAGGCATACAAGCCCGACTATCTGGCTTTGACTCAGAGAAGGAAATTCCCGGCCGTTAGCCAGAAAAAAGGCAAAGAACAGGGCAACTCCGACTAAGGACGTCCATGTGCCGACTCCGACTCCCGATGTTTTAATGCCTCTGACTATCAACCCGTTAAATACCGCCCAGATTGAAACGGCGCCAAGAATTGCAAGATATCCTGTCATCTCTTGTCTTCCGATCTCAATCTTTTTTCAACGAGCCAAAAGAATAAAGCAAAAATAACTATTACAACAACATCATCCATGATTATCCTCTTCCTTCTTGACCTAAACGACTAATAGCATACTTTGCCGCTCCAAGATTAACAGCATTCTCAAATTTTGCCAATCTTATATTAACTCCGTTTTTCATAACCATCATTTTATCATCCAAAGCATTTAGCTTATCGAGCGCTGTTTGCAGAAGAGAATTATTATCGAAAATAATTCCACCACCAAGTATTATGTTTTCCGGTTGATAAGCTAAAATTATATTCCTCAGAAAAATAGCCAAGTGACATGTATACGCATCTTGAACTTCGGTCCACTTTTTATCATTTATCCTCACGCCCTCCCTCATCTGCGGCGAAATCGAGTGCTGTACTTCGAGAGACAAATCATCGTCTTTATTCCCAAAAATCTCGGCATATGTAAGAGCCAGTCCCTTAGTTCCGAGATAGGCCTCAGAACAGCCCCAACTTCCGCAACTGCAAAATCTGAAATCATTTTCAACGGCCAGGGAAATATGACCTAACTCAGGCGCTTTACCTAAACCGCGCTGAAGCTCCCCGTTGATCAGATAAGCACTGCCTACACCTGAGCTCAATGTAATATAAATCATGGATGAACTGCAGTCCGTACCGGAACCTCTCCAGTATTCACCTAATCCGGCCGCATCGGCATCATTCAATAAGAATACAGGAACCTTGAATTCATTCGTTAAAACATCAACAATATTAAGACCCTTAACACCCCGAAGATTTGGAGCTTCCTCGATAATGCCCTTGAGCGGGTCAAGCGGACCCGGACTACCAACACTAATTGCTAATAATCTACCCCGAAACATAGGCTTCGTCTTATCATTTACATAAATGCAATCCTTAACCAGTTCAAGAAAGGAATCGTTATCAAGATCCTTTCCAGTTAATTTTATGGAGTATATCGGGCTAAAATTACCGCATAGTTCAAAAACTTGTCCCCTTATCTTACTTGCCCCAATATCGATGGTTATAATATATCCTTGGTTCATGCTCCCAGCCATTTTTAAAGAACATCCTTCACTAATATACAAGTTTATAACCAAAACAAAAGCTCCCCTTCAATGGGAGCTTTTGTTTTGGTTATTCCCTTTAAAATATTACCGGTTCTCCTTCAGGATACTCATCTAGTTCAAATTGGTTGACTGGTACAATCTCTCTTTCTTTCAACCCCATTCTCTTAACTGCAACCGGAGTCAGGTATCTTTTTATGCCGCCGGATATCTGATATATGTCCCTATCCAGCTTGGGTCTTTCAACAAAAATAAATTGGTTTCTGGGATAATAATTAAACTCTTTCTGGTTAATGGTGATAACATCTTCTTTGCGGTTTCCGTATGAATAGAAGACTTTATCATTCAAGATCGGCCTGAGCATTCCGCCTTCTGTCAGATAATATATAGCCGGATTTTCTTCATTGGTATCTCCCTCAACAATAAATAATTTGGCTAAAGGATAAGCATCAAGTTCTTTTTGGCTTATCTTCTGCACAATGTCAGTGTCAAAGCCGTAACTGTAAAATATTTCGGTAGTAGGGATTGAATGCTTCTTACCGTCGATAATTCTATAGACAGCCGACTGGCCCTCAACATTAACTACGCTTATAACCGGATCAAAATTTGGTCCGCCATTTCCTCCACCGAAAATTCCACTCAAAAGACTGCCGGATGACTGGTTTGTCTGAGCCTGAGCAGCTTCACAGCCTAAACCGGCGCTACATAAAGTATTAGCGCTTATAGAGTCGCTGAAACTCATTGGCTTAGTCTTGGCGGTGCCAGTATTGCCACGGCCGGTTTGAGCCTTCGTGGGGCTTAGAGGCAGGAAAATCAAGCCCAAAAAGATGCCCGCCAGCAATAAGCCCATAACCACATATTTACCCGCGTTAGATGATTCTTCCATATGTTTTAATTATAACATAATCTAAAACTAAAGTCAAATCATCATATTTTCAGGAGACTACCAGTATCCACCGGAGTAGGGATTAAATCCTAAGTCCTTAAAAATTTTCAGAATATCATTTCTTCTTTGCCTGAGAGCCTTCTTAAGATAGGATGATTCCCCTCCTGCTTCAATAACTTTTTTATAAGTTGCGATAGCTTCCTCTGTCTTTTTATAATCAGACGATCCCGGGGAAAGATATTTCATTTCCTTCTCCAGTCCTTCTATAATTGATTCCAGATAGGTTATTGATCTCCTGCCATCAGGATATCCCGCCTGTTCAATTACGGCATTAATATTTGTATCCGTAGCAATGTTCATAAAATTTTTCAAAATAAGTTCGAGTCTGTACTTATCTTTGACGTTAACTTCTCCGTTTTTGACTTCAATCAAATTATGATATGCCTCATTGACTGGCTGACCGGGGAATTGAGGATTGGCTAAGACTTCTGCCAGTTGATTTACATCAAAATTTTCAGGAAAGCCTTTATGACCGCCTCTGGCTCTGGAAAATAAGCCGGCGCCGTTATCGATAAAAGCTATATGGCCAAACTGATCAGACATGATGTTCCATGGAGTACGGTCATATTGACCCAGCCAGGCATCAATTAACAGTGCCCGTTGAATCAATTCGCTCTGCTTAAGCTTGGATGGGAGACTCAGTCCCGTCACCTTGTAACCTTCCAGGAATTCCATCTTTAACTTGAGCTCGTCGCCTACCATTACGTTATCTGTTTCAGGAACCTTTACACCGGCTAATTTCAAGAATCTCTGACCAACCAAATTCGCTCTTAAGGTATGCTCGGGACCGCCCTTGATTAAAAATTTCTTTCCAAATTTATCCTGCCACAACTCCATGGGATGAGTCCCTATAGATTCTCCGCTATAATCCTGGACAAATGTCAGGCCCTCTAGGGGATTCTGTTTTAAATACTCGATTCTTTTCTGGGCATTCAATCTCGGCGCAAAATTTCTCAGAGAAGCGTGTTCAACTACCCAGTATCCAAGCTGGGCAGATACGGAATGGGGTCTGCCGTCCGGCTGTAATTTGCCACGTTTATCTGTTTTTAGATTGGCCGGGCTTTCCATATTCTGCGGACGATGATCCTCTATCTTAGTTATGGCATTCTGTTGGAGATCGTGAGTTCGGCGTTTTCTTGAAAGTTCTGTACGTTCATTCAAGCTGCTTGATAACAAAGCTATTTTTTTATTTATCTCCCCCGCAGTTAACTGAACACCCTGCTCATCAGCAAGATGCTCTATGGCCAATTCGGGTATAGTTCCACGGAAACCTGTATCAATAAAGGTAAAGTCCAAAGATATTCCGTTCTGCATTAAATATTCTGTGATTCTTTCTTTAGTCTCAACGCTACGCATAATTCTGGTTATAACCACGTACCTAATCTCTTTGTCACTGACACCAAACGTAGAAGCCTTTAATGCCGTAAAGAAAAAACGTCCGTCCCGGCCAAAAACAACCACTTTTTTAGCATCGGAGTCTTCTAGTTTATCGACTGCCTCCCAGTAGATGGGGGTATCTTCCTCTTCGACTTTTTTGTATAAGTCGAGATTTTCTTTATAAGTATTTATTAATTCAATAAACTTATTAAAAGATGAACCGCTTATAGGAAGACCAGTCTCTTCGTTAAATGATATGGATTGTGAATTATAGACCAAATCATTTGCCATCAGCCATCGGATCTTCTCCGCCAAGAGAGTTCTGAAATCAGGAAGCTCTCTTGTTTTGTTATACCAGGCGTGGTACATGAGAAAAGATCCAGCACTATTGGGAAGTTCCGGAAAGTCAAAATTCAAGTCGTTTTTTATATATCTCTCTATTCTAGCTAGTCCATCTTTGAGATAGTATGAGAAAAAAGGCGATATATTTTTTTCGTTTTGAGAAATAAATTTTCTTAAGATTTCTAATTTAGCCAGTGATTCTTCTCTTTTGCCACTCAAGACAGCAGAACAAAGAATCTCACCTACGCTAAGAGTAACTAATCTGAATAACTCCTGCCGATTTAACATTTTTAAATTTTCACCCTCTAAAATTTGCTCATCAACTATGCCGGATAGTAAATTTAAATTAGCCTCCCAGGGATCAGTATCTTCTTCGGTCCGGCTTGTTGTATTTATAGTGCCCTCCAATGCCTTGAGATAGTTATCCTCAGTTACTGAAATACCCTTCTCTACTCTCGGCCTAAATCTTCCAGAAAAATTAAAAAATCTGCCGCCCTCCCACCTTCTGGATTCCCGGTTTAGTATAATTTGGGTTTGGTCGGAGTGGTAAATCTTATCCTTCGAGGTTGGTTGGTTTTCCGCTAATTTCTTTGATTCTTCAGCATCTTTAACCCACCCATTATATTGTTTCTCCAGCTCTATAAGGCGAACTACCTCCTCTTCTTCGTTAAAAACATCTACCGCAAATTCATTTTTACGGTCCGAGTATGTTTGAGTATTAGCGTCATAAAGTAGCTTATATTTTTGAAACCAGCCATTAAATGTAGTGTCTTGCTCAACAAGGAGCTGAAGCGCTTCTCTTAATCCATCTTCACCTAGAATTGCTCTTAGCACTGCCACAGGTCTATACAAGTCATTGTCCAAAAACTGCTCCCTTGCATATCCAGGAGTCAATATGTTGTTTATGTACCGTATGATAGCTTCTACGGCTTTGGGGTCATTATTTTCTTTAAGAAATTCCAGAATATTCATAACAGAACTAAAATCCTGATTGTTCCAGATTTTTGGGTTATCTAATAACTGACTAAAAAATTCCGTGCTATCTTCGTATCCCAAGTTCCGATAGAGTTTAATTAGATAATAAATTTCGGTATCGCTACTAGACGAACTTATCTTATCTTTAATTATATTTTGCAGAGCCACTCCCTCTTTTTTCAGAGAAAACCAAAATTTTCTAGCTTTAAGCAGGGATTCCTTGTAGCTTAGAGGCACTTCATCGTCTAGCCAGACATGCATAAATGATTTCAGTCTTGCCTGAGTATGCAGTTCTGTCATTCCTAAGACCTTGTCAATCAGCTTATCAAAATCAGCCTCTTTTTTTATGATTGGTTCCTTAATTTTATCATGGTGTAGACCAAAAACTTCCCCATGTATTTTAGGATAGATTTTTTGTTCTTTTATTATCTCTTTCGTGTTTATAAACTCCTTTTTTATAGACTTCTGTATAGACTCCTCTTTATTCTCTGCCTTATCTATAAAATCCTTAAATTTTTCCAGAATAGACATAATAGTTATTCTAATACGACCCTGAATTCTTTGCAAACTTATATCTCAGGTCTTCACGATCTTATTTATCCCCCTGTATCTTATTGAGAATATCCTTAACCTTATCTACGCTATCAATATCATGAATTGATATCGCGATGACTTTTTTCGCGCCAGAGGCGGGTCCGCCTTTGGCAGATATTTTCCTGAGTATCGTAATTTTTTTCTTGAGTTCAGCTACAGAGACCACATCACTTTTACTTAAAAACAAATACTCCGGTTTCTTGGCTAAATCCTTGGAATAACCGGAGAGCTCTTTTTTTATAATTTTGTAATCCCTTAGTGGATTGTCTGACTCAGCTGAGATCAAATGAAAAACCACCCTAGTCCTTTCTATGTGTCTGAGAAATTTTATACCTAATCCCCTGCCACCCGAGGCGCCTTCAATAAGTCCTGGAATATCAGCTAAAATGAGTTCATAATAGACCCCTAGATTAGGTTCTAGTGTAGTAAAAGGATAGTTGGCCACTTTGCTATTGGCATTAGTCAATTCATTCAAGAGGCTTGATTTACCGGCATTAGGCAAGCCGATTAGGCCCACATCAGCTATTAATTTAAGCTCTAATCTTAGCGTAAACGATTCTCCTTCCTTACCAGCCGTAAATTGTCTGGGACTGGTGTTAGTAGAAGAGCGAAACTTAAAGTTTCCTCTTCCGCCACGACCGCCCTTGGCAATTAAAACTCTGTCGCCTATCTTTACAATTTCGCTCGTCTCTTTTTTTTCAAGATTATGTATGACTGTTCCTACCGGAATTTTTAGAATAAGATCATCTCCGTCTCGTCCGTCGTTGTACTGGCCCTTGCCGTTTTTGCCGTCGGCAGTCACGACTTCTTTCTGGTTTCTGAATTGGTTAAGGGCGTTCAGATCTGAAATACCCTCAAGATAAATATTACCGCCATTGCCGCCATCAGCGCCGGTCGGACCAAGACTCATTATATTCTTATTAAAAGCAACGGCGCCATCACCGCCCTTTCCGGCTTTTACCCTGATTGTAATATCATCTATAAGCATTTAAATTTTCGCTAACACGCTCGCAGGAAAGTTTTAACGAGATTCTATAAAAGTTAATGCCTTACCGCGCTTATTTGCCCGACCCGTTCTGCCGATTCTATGAACATAATCATCATAAGTTGCCGGAAGATCATAGTTAATAACATGGCTGACATCGGCAATATCAAGACCCCTGGCGGCTACATCAGTTGCTACCAGTACCTGAATACGGCTGTCTTTAAATAAACCCAGCGCCCGCTGACGGGTAGATTGGGTTTTATTTCCATGGATAGATTCGGTTTTGAAGCCCTGACCGGAAAGAACGTGGGAAAGTTTTTCAGCGCCATGTTTAGTGCGGGAAAAAACTAATACTTTGCTAAATTCAGGCTGGCGAAGCATGTTATTCAATATATCGAGTTTTATATCACCCGGTCCGATTCTTATTACATCCTGTTCGACATTAGCCGCCGTATCTCTGGTTTTTACGGATATGCGAACAGGCTCATGAAGAAATTCATAAATAAGATTTTCGATCTCTCGTGAAAGAGTAGCTGAAAAGAAAAGCGTATGGCGCGGTTTAGGCATGCCATCCATTACAAAACGCATATCGTGGACGAAGCCCATATCTAGCATTCTATCGGCTTCATCAAGAACGATCGTGCTGAATTTAGCCCGGTTAATTTTTCCGCGCTCAATTAAATCCTTCAGCCTTCCGGGCGTACCAATAACAAAACTATTATGATAGCGCAATTCGGACATCTGTCTGCCGATACTCATACCGCCGACGCAGGTTACTGAGAAAATTTTCATGCCTCGGGTAAAACCTTTCAACTCGTCTTCAATCTGCAAAGCCAGCTCTCTGGTCGGTACAATAATCAGAATCTGTTCTCTGGGATTAAGACGTACTTTATTGATAAGCGGGATAAGAAACGCGGCCGTTTTGCCGGTCCCGGTATTAGCGATCCCCACTACGTCCTTACCGGCAAGAATATGGGGAATCGCGCGGTCCTGAATCGGTGTCGGCTGAGTATATTTCTTACTTATAATCGCCTGTTTGAGAACTTGTTCAATGTTAAAATCCTGAAAACTGTGTTCAGGTTTGTAATGCTCAACTTCCTCAGTCAGCACTACTTTGTTTATGAATTTAGACGGATCGATCGATTCATCGCGAGGACCCTTGCGATTACTTCTTACCCTATTGCCCCTGAATCCTGGCCGAGAACCAAAAGACCTGCCGGATCCGCCTCTGGCGGACCTAAAACTTCGTGTATACATTTTTTATCTATAACTTCCGGCCTTAGAGCATATAAAAAACGCTTCTTAATATTAAGATGGCCAGTGAGTCTCGAAAGTTTTTAGATAAATATGAGGTTGACTCCTACTCCGCTAAACTAATGAGATTCAATGTTATATGTCCATTATATATCAAAATAGATAATAAGTCAAATTTTAATCTGAGTGCCGAGATTTATTCCTCTTCTCCATATAATACTTCCGCTCATCAGGAGAAAAATGTTCTATGGAATAACGCAGCATCGTTCTTGGCATAATGGAGGCGTGTATTTCAAGAAAATCAGCGAGCTCCTTTTTGGATACTCCTCTGCCGGACTCCCTCAGCATCCAGCCGACCGCTTTTTGTATCAGATCGTGCCTATCATTTAAAAGAATCTTAGCGATCCGATATGTATCTCGGCTTTGTCCTTTGTTTATAAAGTAGTAAGTGGCCACAATCGAAATTCTTTTTTCCCATAAGTTGCCTGAGTCGGCCAGCTCTTTCAAAATATTTCTCGGTTTGTCGTATAGATAACCGCCGACTATAGCTGGAGCCGATGAATCAACCAAGTCCCAGTTATTTACATATTTAGCGGCATTTTTTAGATATATTTCAAATATTATTTTCTGTGTTTTTTTATTACCATTTTTAAACTGATCCAACAAAATCAAAAGCGCCACGAGTCTTTCTTCATGTATTCGAGAATGAAGCAGTTCCACCGCCTCGTTTATCGGTCAATCTTTGAATTCCAGGGCAATTTTTCTTGATTGCGGTACGGAGACGCCAATTAAAATATCTCCTTCAGCATATTCTCCTTTGCCTGATTTGAAAAACCTTTGCAGAAACTGCGCTTTTTTCTTATTGCCCAGACGGTTTAATTTTCTTTTTAGATTGTTAACTGACATAAATTATAAAAGATTGGGTAAACTCTAATAAAAAAGCCGCGATAATTTCGCGGCTGCTGACAAATCAGTCAATGGAAACGCCCATCTTGCGGGATAGCTCTTCGGCTTGCTCCAGCATTGCACCAAGACCAACCTTGATACCCTGAACCCAAAAATCTTCCTGAGCCGGATCAAGACCGAATGGTTCAAGCAGTTCAACCACATTTTTGGTTCCGCCAGAACGGAGCAGATCAAGATATAGGGGCTCAAATCTGTCTCCCAGGCGGAACTGCTGAGCATAGAGACTCTGAGTACAGAGTTCACCAAACGAATAGCCATAGACATAAAAGGGCCGGTGAAAGTGGTTTATGTATGACCAGAGAAAATCTGCGTTCTCGTAGGTGAAAATCTCGCCCTCTTCGCCATAAAGAGGCTTAAGGGTTTCAATCCACAATTTATTTAATTTACCAACTGACATTTTTTTAGGCTCGCCCCAGTTCGTATATGTTTCATCTATGCCATGAAGCCGTCTCTCAAAATTGGAAAAACCTATTTGCCTGACCGTAGTGTTTATAGTGTCGTCTATTTTGTCCATCACCAGTGCAAGCATCGACTCTGTATCATTATCAGCTATAAGTTTATCTCTAATAGAGTTATAAGTTGTCATCTCGCCAAAAGTCGAAGCAAATTCACAATAAGCAATCGGAGCAGGAGCCATAAGAGGACCTTGAGCTCTTCCGCTAAGAATTCCATGCACTCCATGGCCAAGTTCATGGGCGAGAATCATCACATCTCTATTTGAGCCGTGGTAATTTAAAAATGTGAATGAAATCGGTTTGTTGCCCGGTAATACCGTCGAGGCGTTGTATGCGCCTCCTCGCCTGCCTTTAATCGGCGGAGCGTCAATTCTCTTGTCTCTGATAAAATCACGGACAAGCCCGGCCAGCGTAGGACTGAAGGATTGGTAAGCCTCCAGAACAATCCTGATAGCTTCATCAAACGGAACAGCCGAGGTATCCTTAAAAGGCATTGGTGCATTACGATCACTCCAGTTCAGGGTTTTTAATCCCAGATGTGCGGCTTTTAAACGATAAAAGCGCCTGCTAAGCGGTCCGGCAACATCTTTTACAACCCTATGCAACGCATCGACCACGGAATCCGGAATACGATTGGATTTATTGGCAGATTCCATGGGATGAAGATAAGATCGTTCCTTGACTTCCACTCCATTTGAACCGGCTACCATATATAATGTTTGGGCTGAATACTTGCTAAACTGACCTCCCAGGCCCTTATTGACAAGAGTCATTATCTTAAATCTCTCCTCCGCACTTTTAGAATCCGTCATCGCATGGATCATTTCTTCCAGCGTCTTTTTTTCTCCGCCTAGTTCAAATTCCAAATCAGATGCAAGTTCATCAAAAAACTCCTCCCATGCATTGGGACCGAAAGACGCGCGCTTAGTGAGAGCCGATTCCACCTGCTCACTCAAAAAATGAGGTTTGAAAACTCTTATATGTTCTATCCACGGACGGTGCTTAGCTACTAACGGATTATCTTCATACAACCCAAGAAGGATTGATTCGTCCAGCGCTACAAGTTCAATATTGAAAAACTCCAGATATTCGCCTGATGCCGCCTCAAGTATTCTACTGACTTCGGCCATCTTAGTTTTTACGGCTTCGTCTGCAACATCAATGCTCTGCTTAAAGAAAAGGTAATATTCAATCTTTGCGCTTAACATTCTGATCTCCGAAAAATCCAAAATTGCCTGCCCAAGATTTTTTGAAAGATTGCCTCTATGCGTCGCGTTGAAGCTCTTCATTAATTCGACGAGGTGGTTAGTGTCCGCACCAAGCTTCGGGTCGTTCAAATCCGAATACATTAGACTTAAATCCCACCTTATATTTTCAGCACCGGTTTTTGTTGTCATTTTATCCTCTGCATTTATCAAAGAGCTTTTTGATAGTTTAAACATATTATAATGGTTTAGTCAATTTTTAGTTTCTATTTTTATAGCGCTACTTTGATTCTTAATTACCCTTCATCTTATCAATAAGTCTAAGATAACGGAAATACGGCTCGGCAGTGAGGCCATTGATGTCGTTCTTAGGAAACCACCAGGCATGTAGCACAACCATGCCTACGCCCATCAATGCCAGTACTGAATACATGGATACTCTGCCAAAAAAGTAATGAACAGAATATAAAACCCCCATCGTAAGCATGAGTTTTATAAATCTTCTGTACCATGGCAGGTGTTTTTCAAAATTATTAAAAATAATATTGCCTAAAATCCAACCCGCCGGAACAATAATATAATCTATAATTGTCATGTCACTTCTAATTTTAACAAACGATAAAACTCCGTCAACAGTGTCAAATCCATAGTTGACTGTGGATAAGTGTCAATGCTATAATGAATTTATAATATTATTTTTTTATTATGCACAAACTCCAAGAAAAACTTCTAGAGCTATCAACTAAGCAAGACCTGGGCAAGCTTAGTCTCCGCGAAATCGGCAAACTCATAGGCCAAAAAGGCCAGCCCCAGAAAATCAAACACCACCTTCTTCAGCTTGAGAAAAATGGACTTTTAGTAATCAATCGCTCGGCCAAGATTGTTTCCAGAACTAAACCGGGCACAATTCATAACACTTCTTTAGTCGCAGTACCGATTTTTGGTTCAGCCAACTGCGGGCCTGCCATGATATATGCTGAGCAACAAGTCGGTGGTTACCTCCGTATTTCGGGCCGTCTACTATCTAAGAAGAGGGATATTTTTGCAATTAAAGCCGAGGGTTACTCAATGAATAAAGCCAACATCAATGGCGAGTCTATCGAAGATGGAGATTATGTAGTAGTTGACCCAACCTATCGGTCTATAAAAAACGGTGACTATGTTCTAGCTATTATCGACAATAACGCCACCATCAAAAGATACTTCAATGATAAAGAGAATCACCGCATTATTCTTCTGGCAGAATCTAGTGCCAGCTTCTCCCCCATCTTTATTCATCATCAGGAAGCCTCGAATTTTTTAGTCAACGGTAAAATTATTCAGGTCATCAAGAAACCAAAAACCGCCTGGTCGCGGTTTAAGAAAATCCTCAGCGAATAATCTCTATAGTTTTTCAATAGCCAGGGCAATCGTTTCGGCGACTCCCGATTCGAAGGGATCAGGAATTATTTTCTCCGGAGATGGATTTTTTACCATGCCGGCAAGAGCTTCGGCAGCAGAAATCTCCATTTCCTGAGTTATTCTTCTTATTCTCGAACGTATCGCTCCTTTAAAGATTCCTGGAAAAGCAAGAACATTGTTAACCTGATTCGGGAAATCAGATCTGCCGGAAGCCACAATAAATGCACCGACAGATTTAGCCTTATCGGGCATTATTTCGGGGATTGGGTTAGCCAAGGCAAAGATAATAGATTTTTTCGCCATTGATGCAACATGGCTTTCGTCCAGTAAATTTCCGACGGATACTCCTATAAAAACATCTTTGCCAACTAATATCTCTGCTAGCGTACCCTTCTGATTATTAGCGTTGGTGCTATCAGCTATTTTTGTTTTCTCGGGCGTAAGATCCGCCCGTCCTTTATGGATAGCTCCTTTACTGTCGCAAACTACAATATTTTTGAACCCATAAGAGCAAAGCAGTCTTGTTATTCCTGTTCCCGCCGCACCGGCACCATTAATTACAATACCAGCATCTTTATTTTTACCTGATAATTTAAGTCCATTTATCAGTCCGGCCAAAACAACAATCGCTGATCCGCGCTGATCGTCATGTATTACCGGTATATCTAGTTCGGCTATCAGCCTTTCTTCAATTTCAAAGCATCTGGGCGCAGATATATCTTCTAAGTTTATTCCGCCAAATGTTGGAGCGATAGCCTTTACAATAGAAATTATTTCTTCAGTGTTTTGTGTATTTAGAACAATCGGAAATGCATCGATTCCGGCAAATATCTTAAACAAAACAGCTTTGCCCTCCATTACAGGCAGAGCTGCCTCGGGACCTATATTGCCTAATCCGAGCACAGCACTTCCATCCGACACAACGGCAACCCCATTTTTGGTGCTCGTAAGATCGTAAACTGCATTCTTGTTCTTAACTATCTCAAGACACGGACCGGCCACGCCCGGAGTATATGCGATAGACAGTTCTTCCCGATTTGTTACCGGAAGTTTTGATTCCACGGATATCTTTCCCTTGGCTTTTTTGTGTTCTTCAATACTTTTTTGCTGATAATCCATAAATAATTTTAGTTATAAATAAAATCCCCGATTCTAACTACATTGAAATATACCAGCAAACCAAGTAAAATAAAAGAAATTGGGGGGTCGTCTAATGGTCGGACTGTGCCCTTTGAAGGCATCTATCCTGGTTCGAGTCCAGGCCCCCCAGCAAACAAAATCCGCTGATAAAACCTACATTATTTAGCGTAATGGGTTAGTAGGTTAGAACCTAATGCTCAAAATGACCAAACTAAATTACGAGAAAAAATTAGACTTACTTTTAACTGGTGACGAGAAATTTCAGATAGCATTAAATTTAGTGAGAAGGATTAGTACGGGTAAAGTTTGGCTTATTGGAAGCGGAGTCTATAAGAATTTACTTAAGATAAAACACGGAACTAATTTATCTCTAGATGATTATGATTTTGTGGTTGAAGAAATAAAGAAACCATTGCCAAAGTTAAAAGGCTGGGAAATAAGTGAAAATACTTTTGGAAACTTACGCTTCAAGAAAGATGGAATTACGGTTGACCCAGTACCTCTCAAGAATATGCTATTGTTAAAAGAATGGGGCTGGAAACCGAACATTCGTAACTTTATGAGGCAGGTCGGATTTTCTGTTCAGGCAATTGCTTTTGACGTGAATAAGAAAAAAATAATTGGAGGAAAGGCAATAAAGGATATTAGTAAAAAAGTTATAAGAATAAACAATAAGAGAAATTATAATTGGGCAGTGGCAAGGTATGGAGATAAGGTTAGCCTAAGCGTCATGGCAAAAAAGTTAGGATTGAAACCAGTTAATTAAAATTCGGTAGATAGAATGCTTGATAATTCTTGGCAATCCAAGTTCTAACATCTATCACGGCCCCCAGCAAAACTTGCATTAACCACAGAAGTGTGGTATAATTAGTTTTTCCTGAATTTCAGGTATAAGGGGGTTTGGAACATGATGTTTACGTTGCCATCACGCAAGACGATGTTCT
>JACOZW010000006.1 GCA_016181145.1 Candidatus Yanofskyibacteriota bacterium | reverse complement strand
ACCCCTCATCCAAATGTTCTGGCCGTCTTCTTATTGTTATCTCTTTTTGCCTTTTATCTCATTTTTTTAAACAAGAAATATTCCCGTAATACTCGCTGTTTGTTGCTTGCTGTGTACGCGGTAATTCTTTTCGGATTTTTCTTAACTTTTTCTCGGGTTATTATTTTGGTCTGGGGGATAGTTTTTTGGGGTGGAATTATGATATA
Source organism: Candidatus Yanofskyibacteriota bacterium (assembly GCA_016181145.1). Classification (GTDB taxonomy): domain Bacteria; phylum Patescibacteriota; class Minisyncoccia; order 2-02-FULL-40-12; family GWA2-44-9; genus 2-01-FULL-39-28. The sequence continues at coordinate 22,503 of JACOZW010000006.1, read as the reverse complement.
TCATAAAAAATACCGCCAGGAAGTTAAAGAAATTTTCCTAACTACTCTGGTAGTAGCGAGTCTTTTCGCGATTCTTTTCTGGCCAGAAATTCTAAGTCGGCTCACTATCAGTGGCGAAGATCAGGCCGTTGAATTAAGGTCTTTTTATATTGAGGAGGTATTAAGAAATAATATCAATTTTTTGGGTATCGGGTATGGTAACTTCATCGGACGGCTTATAAAAGAAAATCCATTTTTACCTGCCTACGCCTATCAGCCGGTTCATAATATTTATCTGTTAATATATGCAGAAACCGGACTTCTTGGTTTTTCTGCTTTTCTTTTGTTCTTATTTTTTAGTATTAAAAATGTTTTTAAATCACCCCTAAGGTTTATTGGTTATTGGCTATTGGTTATTGGTCTATTGTTCATCGGTCTCTTCGACCACATGTTCTGGACTCTCCAGCAGGGGAGGCTGGTTTTCTGGTTTTCTGTAGCGGGGTTGACTTTTTATCAAAAAAGTGATAGAATATAGGTACAGGATCAGATTTTGAGGAGTCGAGAGACTCTTCGAGGAGAGAAAAATGGCAGAACAGAGGCAGCAGACTGCGCCTGGCGGGAAAAAGGGCGGGCAGAAGAAAAAGGAAGACGGCGCCCAGGGTTCTTCCCAGGCCCACAAGGCCGGGATTGCACGGTCCCATGCCGGGCTTCCGTTGAAGAAGCTCCGGCGGGTGGCCAAGGCCAACGGGCCCGATGCGGCCAAGGCGTATGCCTCGGCACACGGCTTAATGGCCGAATGGCGACGCATCGAGGCCTCCGGTCTCGTAGAACGGCGTCAGGCGGCCAGCCAGCGCCGCTATCGAGCCCTGGAGGTTCGTGCTGCGGCAAGACTCCAGGCGGCTTGTGCCCGGCACGAGGCTCGACGCACGGCCGAAGCTGCTGCCAAGGCTACTGCCAAGGCTGCTGCCGAATTGAAGGCCAAGTACGCGGCGCGCGCCAAGAAAGCGGCGGCAACGAGGGCGGCCAACAAGCTCGCGGCAGCGGCCGCGGGCGAGGAGCAGACGGCAACCGCCTAAGGGCGGTTGCAGGAGGGGGCGACAACGAGTCGCACCCCTCCTTTTTTGTTGTCTAAAATTATCTAATAGGCTAAACTAGTCATTGTGCTAGGAGATACTCAATTACAAAATAATAGGACTGAGCTTTTAAGGAGGTTCTTAATGGAGATCATTTGCCTCTATATAAAGAACGCATAAAAAATAGCGTTTTTCCTGTTATCGGCGAAGGCGATCATTATGCGAAGATAATGTTTGTCGGTGAAGCGCCCGGAAAAAATGAGGCAGCAACGGGCAGGCCTTTCTGCGGAGCTTCGGGAAAGGTTCTGGATAAATTACTTGAATCAGTCGGAATATTGAGAAAGGACGTATATGTTACTAACATAGTAAAAGACCGTCCCCCGATGAATAGAGATCCTTTTCCCCATGAAATTGAGGCGTATGCTCCCTATCTCGATCAGCAAATTAAGATAATCAAGCCAGAAACAATAGCCACTCTAGGCAGATTTTCTATGGATTATATTATGAAAAAATTTGGCTTGGAAAATAATCTTAAATCCATCAGTCAGATGCACGGTAAAATCTTTGATGCTAAAATAGCTACTAGCGGAACAGTGAAAATCATACCCCTCTACCATCCGGCAGTAGCCGTGTATAATGGAGGGATGAAGGATGCCCTGACCAAGGATTTCCAGATACTCAAAAATTTTAAATAACATGGATCAGTTTCTTACTTTTCTTCAGGTAAATTTTCCGTTACTTTTCTCGCATAAGTATATATTTTTATTTTTCGGTGCCGCGATTGAGGGTTTAAATACTATGGTTTTGGGAGGGTTTTTGGTTTCGACCAAAGCTATTCCTCTTTTGCCTACTTTTGCGGTATTTACCCTAGGTTATACTCTGAATGGATATCTATGGTATGCAGTTGGTTATTTTGGGGGTGCCAAGCCGATAGATAAGTGGGGCAGGACCAAACCCAAGAGCGACAAGATTATAAAAACCGTGCAGGAATATTTTGAACGCCATAGCGGTATGGCCATTATTATTACAAAATTTACTTTCTCGCTCACAATCGCCGCCCTTATAATGGCCGGTTCGCTCAAGTACAATCTCAGGAGATTTACCGTCTATAACTTTATCGGTTCTATCGGCTGGGTTTCGCTTACTTTATTCATAGGTTATTTCTTCGGACAGAGCTACAGATTTTTCTTTGTATATATAAAGAATTTTACATATCTTCTTATTTTCCTTGCCGGCGCCATCATACTTGTCTATATCCTCAAATTTATTTTTGAGTCAGCTTTTATCAAGGCCGTAATCAACCATAGAAAGGTCAGATACTACAGCGAAAAGATTAGAAATGGTTTGGACATATTTCTGCCTAACGATGGCGGAAAGAAATAGGAGCGGGGAATTCGGAAAATGTGGGTGCGGGGATGTGGATGTGGATATTGCCCCATTGGCACGGTTATGGTATATTGGTGGGATGACTATAGAAACTAAGAAAGTGGCTTATTTACTGGTGTTTTCCCTTGTTTTGGGCTTTTCCGGCTTCGCTTACGGAGCCTCCGATGATACCCGATATTTAGTCAAATCAAACTCTAATTTCTGGAAGAAATCCTTTGGCGTACGGCACCAATTTGAGGAAGGCTTTACGACCGATTTAACTGATTGGCAGATTCGTGTTGCCAGAGTGTTCGGTGTTGAACTTATTCCGGTTAAAAAGCTTTATGTCCTGCCGGAGTCTCCTGTTGTTCCTGATCCGGCAGACACCGACACAAAGGCCAAATCTGCTCGTCCTTCTCCTGCCAGGCTGTTGCCTTCTGATCAGATTCCGTGGGGAGTCGAGGCTGTTTATGGCGGTAAACTTTTAACAGATAAGCCGTCCGGAGGGGCGGGTGTGAGTGTGGCGGTTCTAGATACGGGCATTCTAAGAGCTCATCCCGATTTAAAAAGCAGGATTAAGGAATGTAAGGATTTTACCTCTGCTAAACAGTCAGTTGTAGACAATAGTTGCGATGATAAAAACGGTCATGGCACCCATGTCGCCGGTACTATCGCCGCCGACGGCGGATCTGATAGTAAGGGTATATACGGAGTAGCACCGGAATCTGATTTGCTTGTTTATAAAGTTTGCGGAGCAAATGGCTCCTGCTGGTCAGATGATATAGCGGTTGCTATGAGAACTGCCGCTGTAAACGGAGCCAATATTATTAATATGAGTTTGGGCAGTGATTCTGAGAGCTCTCTTATTAGGGATGCTATATCTTATGCGGTAGAAAAAAATGTACTGGTTGTTGCTGCATCCGGTAACGACGGTCCTGATATTGGAAGTATTGATTACCCGGGAGCCAATCCCGATGTTATTGCCGTAGGCGCCTTTGATATTGATCGAGATGTTGCGGATTGGAGCTCGAGGGGCTCGAATTCAACCACAGACCCTAATTCGATAAATTATGGCGATATTGAATTTGCCGCTCCGGGCGTGGTTGTAGAATCGACGGGTAAAGACGGAGGCTATGTTATTATGTCAGGTACTTCTATGGCTACACCTCATATTGCCGGTTTAGCCGCTAAGGAATGGCAGAAGGACGCTCCTGATCCGGATTCTGCGACTCGAGATTTACTTTATAAATTTTCTCAAGATTTAGGTTATGTCGGCGAGGACGATGCCTCAGGCTTTGGATTTCCGCATTTGTAAAATTACAATATTGCTAATTACGAATTACGTATTTTACCAAAATCACCGCTATTGCGGTGATTTTGGTATCTGTTAAAATAATATATATTCATATTTTAATTCGCCCGCCTGCGCAGGCAGGTAATTCGAAATACGCAATTAATTTATTTTTCAAATGAAAATAAACCATGTTGTTAAAACTCTTATACTATCCGATTTCTATTTAAATATCGGCCTCGGCTTATTCGGTCCTATATTCGCTATCTTTGTAACTAAACAAATTCAGGGCGGATCGATCGAGGTTGTCGGTTTCGCTGCAGGTATAACCCAGCTTGTTAAGGTTATCCTGGAGATTCCTATTGCCAGATATCTTGACAAAAACCACGGTGAATATGATGATTTTTACTCTATGATTTTGGGGGGTATCCTCATCTCGCTTGCTCCGTTTTGGTATATTCTTGCATCGCAAACGTACCACATATATCTGATACAGGCGTCATATGGCGTGGGCTTGGCTTTCTTAGTACCGCCTTGGTACGCCATCTTTTCAAGGCATTTAGACAAGCTTCATGAGAATATTGAGTGGTCGTTTGAATCGGTTGCTATCGGCATAGCCACTGCCGCTTCCGCAGCTATCGGAGGTATTATGGCTAACAGATTCGGCTTTAATGCGGTCTTTACGATTGCTGGAATTTTAGCTTTTTTTAGTATCTCTCAGCAGATAAAAATATACAAAGATCTCAAGGAAAAAGTAAAAAGGGGCACAGTCAAGCCGGAAGTTGGGGCTCTTTAATCGATAAATGATAAATCAGGAGTTATCAAAAATTTTCAAAGAAATCTCGGTTTTTCTTGAGATAAAAGGGGTAGCTTTTAAGCCTCAGGCATTTGAAAAGGCGGCCTATATTATAGAATCCTTGCAGGAAGATTTGAAAGATATTTATAAATCCGGCGGATTAAAAGCCCTTGAAGATATTCCCGGCATTGGTAAGGGTATCGCCGAGAGAATAGAAGAATATATTAAAACTCATCGTATTAAGGACTATAATCTCCTAAGGAAAGAACTGCCAGTTGACATTGAGGGATTACGTTCGGTTGAGGGCATTGGGCCTAAAACGATTCTCCATCTTTATAAAAAGCTAGGCATCAAAAATCTTGAACAATTAGAAAAGTTTGCCAGAGCCGGCAAGATCAGGAATATTGAAGGACTTGGACTTAAAACAGAAGAGAAAATCATTAAGGGCTTAGAATTTCTCAAAGGTTCATCGGGCCGGCTTATTCTAGGTTTTAATATGCCGCTATTCCGGACAATACTCGAGAGACTAAAGAAGATAGAGGGAGTCAAAAATGCCGAATTTGCCGGTTCGGTCCGTCGGATGCAGGAGACGGTCGGCGATTTAGATATCTTGGTTACATCTACGAAACCATCAAAAGTGATGGATTTTTTTGTCTCTATGCCGGAAATTCAGGCAGTTCATGAAAGGGGGAAAACAAGATCGTCGGTACGTTTAAAAGTTGGTATAGATGCAGATCTGCGGGTTATTTCTCCTGAATCTTATGGTGCCGCTTTACAATATTTTACCGGTGACAAATATCACAATATCCAGTTGCGTGAGATTGCAATTAAACAGGGTTACAAACTCAATGAGTACGGACTTTATAGGGGGCAAAAATTAATGGCTGGTAAAAGCGAAGATGAGATCTATAAAAAGCTTGGTTTTAAGTTAATGCCCCCTGAAATCAGAACTAATCATGGCGAATTAGATTTTGAGCTGAATAAAAAATTACCCGATCTTATCGGTTACGGTGATCTGAGGGGCGATCTGCAGGTTCAGACCGACTGGACTGACGGCGAGCATTCAATAAAAGAAATGGCCGAAGCGGCTAAGGAACGGGGTTTGGAATATATTTGTATTACTGATCATACTAAATCTCTTGCCATGACCGGCGGAAGTGATGAAAAAAAACTTCTCAAACAGATGGCTGAAATTGATAAGATTAATTCGGAATTCAGAATTCTTAATTCGAAATTTAAGATTTTAAAGGGCGCCGAGGTAAATATTATGAAGGATGGCACTCTCGATATTGACGACGAGACATTGGCTAAGCTAGATGTCGTCGGGGCGGCAGTACATTCTCTGTTTAATTTGTCTGAGGAAGAGCAGACTAAGAGAATAATTAAAGCGATTGAAAACCCCAATGTGGATATAATTTTTCATCCAACGGGACGGATTATAAATAGAAGACCGGCTTATCCGGTCAATGTCGAAGAGTTATTGAATGCGGCTAAGAGAACCAAAACCGTTATGGAAATAGACGCTTTTCCTGACCGGCTTGATCTTAAAGATGAATATGTGAGGAAGGGGATAGAGATGGGAGTTAAATTCTCTATTGATTCCGATGCTCATCACATTTCGCATTTTCAGTACCTTGAATACGGTATTGCCCAGGCTCGTCGTGGCTGGGCGGAGGCTAAAGATATTATTAATACTCGCAGTTGGCAGGAGATGCTAAAACTTTTAAAATAAGCTCCGAGATAACCCATCTTCGACACGCCTCCGGTCCTATACCGTCATTCAATTTCGGGGTCTCAATTGTCTCCGATGAGTTATCTCGGAGCTTATTGTTTATAAATAATTTTATTTGCTTGTTATTAAAAAGTATGATCTAATATCAAGCAGGCTATTTCCCAAATGAATAATGTAAGGACAAGGAGCTAGAGATGAGGAAAACTAAGATAATCGCCATAGGTGGCGGTTCGGTCTATGTTCCTTGCCAGCCAGCTACAACGCTGGCGATTGACGAGGAAGCAGTGCGTCTCGCTGCCGCAGAGTTGCCGATCGGAAGAAGCACGGTCAACATTCTCTTTATCCCGACGGCTAGCCGTGACGATATCGACTATTGCCACAGTATCTACACCCACTTTGGCCTTCGGCTCGGGTGCAACTACGATCATCTTCGATTGATTGCCGATATGAATACTCGGCAAAATATTGAGGATAAGATCGCTTGGGCGGATATTATCTATGTCGGCGGAGGTAATACCCGTTATATGATGCGAGAGTGGGATAAAAGAGGGGTATCTGATCTTCTCCGAGTAGCATATGCCGAAGGGAAGGTTTTAATGGGACTCAGCGCCGGCTCTATCTGTTGGTTTGGAGCTGGACTGAGCGACTCCAATAAGTTCGATGCAGGTTCGGGCGAGGATTGGGAACCAATGTGGGTTACCGGTCTGGGACTTGTACCTCTCCTTCATTCACCTCATTTCGATTCCGAGGCGTGGCGGAGGAGAGAGCTGGCATACAATATGGCAGAGGGCCGGCTGAGTAAACCTGTTTTGGCACTTGAAGACAACTGCGCCATAGAGGTGGTCGGGAATGAATATCGGATACTTATCTCCCGACCCTGGCGGCGAGCCTATCTCTATCGGAATGGAAACAGATTGAGGCTTCATCCGACGAGTAATTTCCAGCCTCTTGAGTCGTTGATGACCTGAACTCCAGCCCGATCCGGTGATTTATCACCTGGTCGGGCTTTAATTTATTTTAATTTGGTATATTATTTCTTGTAGATATGCTTTTTAATATAAAAAGACCCCATACCTTTTTGATATAGGGCCTTGTCTGCCTTCTACGATCTTCGCCCATGGCTAGGGAGAGATTGCAGGGGCAGCTTTTTCCCGACTTTTTTAATGACGCTTTCTAACGATCTTTACCCTTTAATTATAGCATTTATTAATATATTTGTCAATAGCAACAAATTTAGACTAATATCCTATGGAAAAGCTGGAAAATAAGCTCAAAATAGGCATGGATAATCGGGGCAGGGTGGAAGTGCTTAAGGGCCATGAAGGCGAGGTCTTTGAAAGCGTTGTTTTTAGGTCTTATAAAAATAAAAAAGGAGTCGAGACTTTTAAAAGCAGTTCTCCGGATAGAAAAATTATAATATTAAGCCCATTCTCAGAGATACCCCAGGAGGGTAAATCCTACCGCGTTCTAATAATAGAAGACACTGACCCCGGTAATTCTATGGATGGCAAGATGGTCGGGACTATGGTTTCTGGAGAACAACAGAATCAAGATCCAAGGAGTCTCGCTATAAAGATCAGAAATGAGTATAAGAATAAAGAGAATGAGGATAAGCTGACTCCCGAAGATCGCAAACGGCTAGCTGGTCTTGTTAAACAATTTGTCGATTATAGGGCCGATGAGGATTTCTATGAAGACGAGTATAGTGCGGATCATTATGATGATTATTATGATGAAAGGGGTGAGCGTTTTGACGATGATAAGATTAAAGCTATTGAGGAGAAAAAACGAACAGAATGGAGAAACCAAGCTAATAGAGTCATTTCTTTGAGAAGGCAGTTAAGAGAGGAGGGTTCAAGGGTCGTCTCATTTATTCTGGAGCTTTGCCACACTAAAAAACCCGACAGAACAAAACTTCATAATTATTCTAAAATATTATATTTTGCGGCCTCTGAAAAAGATGCAAAAAAAGTTTTAGAATTTTATAGTCTAGCCTCTGTGGCAAAAGACACAGAAAGAACAGTGAAGAGCGGAATTACTGATTTAATGAGTCGGATCGGAACGGCCAAAGACGTTGAACTGATGATTAATTTTTTAGATGAAGTATTCAAGACTGATTATGGTTATAACTCGAATACTATGAGGGGTTATGACGCGTACTTAGTTCTTAAAACATTATCAGAAATCAAGGAAAAAACCGATAATCCTAGGGATCTTGAGGCAATAGATAATGCGATAAAGCTTGTTGGGACTAGAGTTGAAAAAACCATAGGATATATTCCCAACATATCCGAACCTTCTGGTCCAGAAGAAATAAAAGAAGATTTCGAAGAAAAATTCATGGATGTTGAGCTGAGGCAAGGGATTGATGAGTTTGTGGATTATTTGGATTACTATCCTGAAGGCGCTGATGGCATTAATCAGAACGATCTTGATGATAATGACGTCCGAATTGACCTAGAGGCAACCGTTAGTAAACTAAAGGATTTATTAAATAAATATAATGCTAGCGATAAGATGCCAATGCTGATGAATAAGGCCTACTGGACCTTGATCAATAAGGAGTTTCGCGGTGTCCCGGGAACAAGTGGTGCAATTTCAAGAATTAAAGAATTAACCGGCATAGCTCCAGATTATCATGCCATGGAACCTCAGATACAATTAGAGTATCGAGAAAAACTTCTGGGCCACCCATATGAAGAAGACATAGATTTTATAAGAAAATTATACTCCATGACTGCCATTAAATTTAAAGTAGGTCCCACAGATATACAGGAAAAATATCTGGATATTGTTCTGGGCGAGCAAGAATATCCTGAGGAATTTATGGAAACGATTACGGAGGTGACCGGAATTCAACCAAATTTTAGATTAGTAGAAAAGAGGATACAGAGAGAATATGAAGCCATTATTCTTAATGCCGAAAGTTACGAAGATCGTTTTATCTATGGATCTCGGGGATTAAACAAGGCTGAACATATATATAAAACCACTGGCATACGTCCCGAAATCGACGAGATTAATATGAAGGAAAGATATGTATACTGGCTTAGATATAGTAATCAGGCCATTAAGATGATCACTGTAGCCGAATCTATTACCGGGATAAAGCCGGATTTTGGTGGTTATGAGCACGTTATTCAGTCTAAATATGATGAGATTCTGTATAATCTGCATAATGCGATCGGTTTAGGTTTTGATCGGGAGTTAGTAGAAAATTTAAAAAGGATTTCCGGGATAGAACCTGCATTCGACCCGGAAAGAGTAATGGAATTATATATTTCTATGGTTAGGGGTCAAAATTATGAGGGTATAAAAAGTATCTATGAATTAACAGGTATAGCACCGGATTTTAAAAAGCATGAGGAGCTGATTAACAGGATTTATTTAAGCAATCTCACGAGCTACTATGATTATTCTTTCGATTCGGTAATCGAAAGAATGAAGGATATTCAGGAGGCAACCGGTGTGAAGCTGAATTTGAGCCAGGAACAGATAGGTCGGGTATTTAACTACGCTGTAGTAAAATTAAGGGGAATGTATAAATTGCATAAAATATTCAGACTAGAGGAAATTCTACCTGGTCCCGATTTAATGATAAAAATCTTTGATGAAATATTAGCTGACGCCATAGATAATGAGGACGAGGGAGCATTTAATATTCTAAGGGAAAGGATTAAAAAATCAGAGATAGCTTTTAGCGCCGATAATGTTGTTGGACTAGTTTCCCGTCAGTTATTGGATAATCCTAGAAAAGTTTTGAATACCGTCAGGTTTTTAAAAGGAATGCCACAAGATAATGATTTAGCCTTCTTGATTTATAAGACTTTTTCTCATAATCCCTGGGTGGCTGCATTAATAAAATTAGAAAAAATTCAGGGGATGGTGGCAAATGCGGCCAATGATCCATGGGCAAATCAATTCAGGCCATTTATACAAGATATTGTTGCTAGGGGTGTTATTTCTCTCAAGAATGGAGAGGATGCAGAAGCTGTGGTTAGTTTTATAGAAATGATGGGCATGAATAACCTTCCTCAGCTATTTGATGTATATATCGACTGTCATAGACACAAAAAACCAGGTGATCTTTCTGGGGCTACTATCGATCTTTGTGAGGAGTTCGGCATAAGGACCAGGCGCAAAGATGGTTCCTGGCGATTCAAGAGTTCTCTTGAGCTTTTTAATGAATTAAGCAAGGCATTAAAGGGTATTCAGACGGAGCTTCTTGCCGATAGAATACCTGATGGATTAACAACGGATCTTGGATCTGAGCTATTTAAACGACTTAAGGGTTCTAGCCAGTTTGAAAATGCAGGGGAAAAGGATGATGTCCCAAATGTAATTAGACAATGGGCAAGGACTGTAAAAAGAACTCCATCATTGGCTGAATTGCCGCCCGGTTTTAAGGAGGCAACGTTTAGGGTTCCCCTGTTAAGGCAACAAAAAGTTGAGACCGCGAGAGATCAATCAGAAGAAATAAACAAGCTACTGGCTAGTCAGGAAGTGGGCGATGTATATCTGCCATTAGCTCAAGCTTGGGAGGTTGCTATAAAATATGATATAGATCGATGGTTTGGTATTCTGATTTCAAAAGTTTCCGATGAAGAAACGAACGTCAGGGATCTGCTAGCAAAATCTCCAGAAGAATTTGAACGGATGATAGCCAACGAAACCGATCCTAAAGCAAAACAGGGACTTATTAAGAAGTCTAAAGCCCTTCAGAATCCCAAGGGCCGGCAGGGCATTGAGCGCCAGGCAGATATGCTCAGAGAAGCAGCTAAAGAAATCGACAATATCCAAAAAAGATTCTCCGATAACCCAAAACCAAAAGATCTGGAAAGTTTATATGCAGATGCCCTGGAGGATCTGAACAGGCTTGATGGCAAGATTCCGCTTGGCAGAGAAATACGAGAATTATCGGCTATGCATATGTTTGATACAGTTATGGCCAAAGGACAAATGGATTTATTAGATGAACTATTTTATGATACTGATGACGGGAATGTTCCTACGACTGATAGAATTTATGGTGTTCATAAAATTGCCAAAGATTATGTAGAAGAACATTATCTGCATCACTTGCAAAATAAGGAGCATACTGAGCATACGCCATTTTCACCGGAACTGCTTGAGAAATTAAATATAGTTTGGCAGCAGCAACTTGATCAAAAAACAGGCTATCTTCCGATCACTATCTTAAAAAAGAAGATAGATAAGATTTTGGGAGTTGAGAACGAAAATTCTCAGAGAGATGTTGCTGTAACAATGGTTCCGGTCTCAGGTCTCTTTAATGTTTTCTCCGGCGATTTGGGGGATTCATGTCATTTGCATAAGCGCGAAGAAATAGCTGGTGGCGGATATCCCAATTTAAAAACTTGGGTGTATGTCTCCAATAGGGGTAAACCAAACGAGGAATTAAAAGGATCTGTATTAGCAATCCAAGCCGAGGCAACTGGTTCAGAAGCCAAGACTCCTGTATTAATAGTTCGCGGCAATAATCCTGTCGAAAATTTTATACAAACCCTTGATTCGGATAACTTTACAATAGAGGTTTTAAAAAAAGCGGTAGAAACTGCGAAAAGAATGAGAACCGAAAGAATTAATAATAATCCAAGTCTTTCTACTGCCGAAATGCGTCAGATTGTAGCCATACCAATGGATATGCGGGGACGAGCATCAACTAATCGTCAGCCCATCAATGATGTTTACAGGAGAAGATTTAAGAAGAATAAAGCATTAGGATTAAGAAGAACTTCTGAAACGGAATTTAATGGTTATATTTTATGGGATAAGAGCAAGGCTTTAGAACCAGAGAGTGTCTGGTCATTATCGGTTTATTCTGTTGCGGTTTGGGAAATTGATGAGAATGGAAACGAAACTTGGCATGGTGACTGGGAATAAAGGCATTGAATAAAAATCATATGAGTGATAAAATAAAGAAACGAATTGTGTGTGTTGGGGGTGGTATGGGATTGGGTAACGCTGAGTCCGTTGAGTTTAATAAATGGCTTCTTTCGCTTCCTAACCGTCCATCTCCCAAAGTCCTATATATTCCGACCGGTAACGGTGAATCAGAGGAGGATATTATAAATCTTCAGAAAAATTTAAAAGGTTACGAGTGTAAGGTTTCGGTGCTCTCGTTATTTGATCGACAGCACTCTGATGAGCAACTTAGAGAATTTATTATGGGTCACGATATTATCTATGTTGGGGGTGGTAATACTGCTAATATGCTTGCAGTTTGGGATGTGCACGGTTTACGTCCCATTCTTCGTGAAGCGTATGAATCCGGGATAGTATTAAGTGGTAAAAGTGCTGGAGCAATGTGCTGGTTTGAGGGAGGGTTAACTGATTCGTTCGGTCCAGAGTTGAAGCCGATTAAAAATACACTAGGCATATTAAAGGGAAGTCTAGTTCCTCATTTCCACCACCTCGATATTTATAGGCAAGCTCTTTTTGAAAAAGCAGTGCGTGAAGGTGTGCTGCCTGAAGGCATAGGTATGCCTGATCGATTAAGTCTTTCGTTTGAAGATGGTGAGCTGATGGATATAATTGCCGAAGATCCGGAGCTTTATGCTGAGTTAGTGAGATTAGATAACTTAGGTGAGTATATCGAAGAGTTAAGACCAACTAAGATTATGCCGAGAGAAAAGATAGTTGAAAAGGAAAAAACCGAAAAAGCCAGCAGAGAACCGTATGAACTTAAGAGTAGTTTACGCTAAGTTTTTAAATTTTATCGAGTAAAAAATGAAAGAAGAACCAATAATTGAACAGGCAGATAGCCTGGCTCTGGAAAAAAATAAACTAAACGGCGAAAGGGAGAATGAGCTTGAAAAGGAGTCCTTAGTTGAGTATCTCCAAGAAATATCCGGAACAGAAAGCCTATCTGAGCAGGAATCAATTTTAAGATCTAAGCTAGAAGCCCAACTCAAAGCTTTGTCTTATACTACTTCAGTGGATGGAGCAGGTAATTTGTGGGGAACTCCTCCCGATGATGATACGGCTAACCTTCAAAGAGAAATTATTTTGTGTGCTCATATGGATAAGGTTGGTGCGCCACGAACGGCAGAAGTTGATGGCAATAAGTTGGTGGGTAGGCTCGACGATGCTCTTGGTATTTCGGTTATATTGCAGGTAATCAAAAATGGACTTAGGCCCTCAGTTTTATTCACCGTTGAAGAGGAGGGTGGAGTAGAAGAAATCGTAGATGGCAAGAGTAAGACTATGCGGCGTATAGCAAGTAGTGGGCGCTATAGTAATGGTGCCAGAGTAGCATCTCAAAATTTATCTGAACAAGAAAGAAAGCCGAGGTTATTAGCGGTTGTTGAAGTAACTAAAAAAAGTAAACCAGGCGAGGGTCCGGTGATTTATACATCCGCGGGATATGGCACGCCCGGAAAACAGGAATATTTTGATGTACAAAAAATTAAGAAAATAGCCAAAATTATTAATAAGAAAAAATATGGGGCTATGTATACAGAGGGCAGGCCTAACGACTCAATGATATTTGCAACAGTTCCGGATATGGGAGTAATTGCCATAGAGATGCCATTACTAAATATGCACACCGCTAACGAGGAAGGAGATTATAGGGATGTCGAAAAAACTATTAGAATCGTAGAGGATATACTTAATAATGCAGACAAAATTTAATTAATTTCATTATGAAAGAAAAACCAATAGTTGAGCAGGCGAATGTAAACCCGACTCTTGAGGAACTAGATTCTAACCCGGGTCGTGAAATAGCCGGTATTAGGCCAAGGCCAGAAAAATTTCTTAGGCTGAAAGAAGGAGCTGATTTTACTGTGGTTAAAAAAAATGAACACATAACCTCTGACCGCGATATGGGTGATTTTTTTGTATTTATTAGTCCTAGCGCCGGTACGGAAACAAAAACCATCGAAGCCCCCCACTGGAGAACTATAACTGACGAGGGTGTTCGTGCAGAGGTCAGGTTTGATAGTGAGGACGAATCTAAAAGAGATTTTTTCTACGCCGTAAACGTAAAGGGCGTAGGTTACCTTAAGCCATCGGCAAAGGGTTATCCTTTTGAGGAATATGGCACCTGGACCATAAAAGATGAAGACGGGGGCGTAAATGACGACGGATATAAGATACTCGGACTAACTTCAAGAAAAGAATCGTTTGGGAACGGAGATTTAATAGATAAAGCTAACTTTTTTGCCGAAAATGGACTTAGAACGGAAGTTTACTGGGCAATAGCCGATCTTAATCGACTACCTTTTAGGGGAGAGTTAGTAGCTACGAAAGAATTAAAAAAGAAAAGGGTTCTTTCTCCGAGAATTGCTTATCAACCGAATCAGGTTATTAGGCTGATGAAAATCAATACTCGCATCGCCGAGGCGAACGAATCAAGTCCTGATCGCGCGAGGGATATGTTTAAAAGGGCTTTTGATGTATTCAACCAGGAGGGCAGAGATAAAAAGATGGGTTTACCGGAGTTGAGGATCGGGGATGCCCAGCATGAGAAAATTTTCTTTGAAGAATTTTTTAGAAGAATGGGCGGTAATTTGGCGGTTTTGCTTAATATCGGATACCATAACGGGAACATGCATTCTGCCAACATTACCCTTGCGGCAGAAATTGTTGATGTAGGGACGGTTACCAATCAGATAGAAGAAAAATATTCAGGCGTAGGCCGTACTAGCTTAAAAGATATGAGAGATGTGTGTTATGACTTAAGATTACTTTTGAGTGCTGCTCATAGAATAGGATTAGAAACTGGATCTAGGGATGGGTTGGCAACAGCTTTTTTTGAAGGTTTTGATGGTAAATTTTCAGAAAAAGAAGCTGAAGAAAAGGGCACTGATCCTAAAAATGCAAAAAAATGGCTGAGTAAGATATTCGATAGAGTCGTCACTCAAAAAGGAAACTTACCCTCTCTCAAGCACTATGAAGTTGAGGACTGGGATATCAGCGTATAACCTACTTTGCACAAAAAATATTTGGCTGGGTTTTTATAATTTTAGGGTTAGTGATAGCTTTGACGCCTTTTACGCCGGGGTCTGTTTTACTTTTAGTCGGAATGGAAATGGTTTTCGGCGACCGGCCGGAGTGGAAAAGATTTAAGAAAAAGATAAAAGATTTTTTCTGGAAATAAAAAACCGAGATATACTCGGTTTAAGCATTAGCCCTCATCCTATCTATGGCCGGTCTTGCGTCTCTAATTGTTTCTGAAGAAAGCTTAATTTCGTAATTACTCCAATCGGGATTTTTAATAGCATTGTAGAGGTCTTCCAGTTTGGTAGCTTTCATGAATTCACAGGTTGCATTAGAAGTAACGGGGTAGAATATCTTATTGGGGACTAGGTCTCTAAGAGTGAAAACATGACCTGCTTCGGTAGCAACTATTATTTCATGAGGCGTATCTGGCCGTTTTGCATATTCTATCATCTCCTGGGTAAAACCGATAAATGTCGGCCTAGGAATAAGGCCTTTGGCTACTCTTATAAAACAATTAACGGCACATCCACATTCTGGATGAACTAATAGGGCAGCATCTGGGTGTTGTAATAATGCTTCATCTAGCGCGAATGGACTGATTTTTTGAGCGTGAACATGACACATTCCTTCAAAGACATCTACTAGTTCCGGTTTTATCCAGGGGTTGTTGTTTGCTCTTGCAATTTCAAGAACAAAATTAGAAAGAAACTGATCTGGTAACATATATACTCTTTTGCCGGGATTTTCTTTCATGGCGTACTCTAATACTTTGAGCGCGTTACGCGAAGTGAAAACAGCCCAACTTTTTCTCTTTGATTCAACGTCAGAGTTCATATATGACAGTACGATACCGCCTGGATTTTCCTTGAACCAAACATCGATCGGATGCTCACTCTGTGGTTTTTCAAGAAGTTTTATTGATGTTTCTTGTTCCGAATGCCGACGGTAATCAAAATGAACACCGTGAAGTGAAGCAACCAGAGAACAGCCGGAGAATTTAGGCATGTAGACAGGTATATTATCGCCCAAAACTATTTTAACTGTGTCACCCATGAAACGAACCGCCGATAACCAGACAGCTGTTATTTGACCAGATTGATTTTGAACCAACTCCTGAGCTTTCAGCCCCAAACCAAGTGAATCACCGACAAAATGACATGTTTTTTGTATTTCCGGACGCACGTAATAATGGTCGAGAAGTAATAAATTTCTCTCGCTCGCAATTCTCCGTATTTCGGTAGCCATCTCTGCGAGATCCAAACAGTAAGCCTTGGTATATTGGACATTAAGATTCAAATCTAGGACAGTTCGATTGAAGAGGACGTACCAATATTCAGCTAGTTCTCTGACAGACATTTCATCAATGGACTTAGATTTCCCGTGCATCTATATGCCCCTTTCCTGATTGTTAGTGTACTAAGTACACTATATATGATTACTTTATAGAAGTCAAATATAAAAACCCGCCAAATTATTATTGGCGGGCTTAGTCACTCCACTGGGCAATGACTCGATTAATATTCTCTCGGGCCTGAGCCTCGTATTTATCCCTGAAATACTCCGTAAGATAAATGGTCGGTCTGCCTTTTAAAAATTTAGTAAAAAACCGGACTCTAGTAGAAAAGAAAATTTCATCTGGTATGTTGAATTCTCTTTGTATCTTGACCGCATTTTCGTCAAAGACTTTTGGCGGAGCACCCAAAGATGAAAGATCGATATCAACGATTCTTTGTCCCCAAATAGTATTGGGGATATGGTCGTGTGTGGTATTAAATATCAATTGTCCGACGCGAACTCTGAAGGCTATGTTGAGGCCAAGTCCAGTCAATGCCTTATCTGCTTCGGTCCAGCTATCTTTCTCATTGGTACTACTTGCGGGGTTATAAATAAAATCGTGCCACCACCAAGCCATTTCTAGAATATCACGCTCAGGGGAATGAGGTATCTCATCAATTTTTTCTAGGCCATCGCTTATATGCCCCAGATCATGATAATGTCTGTCCGGTGCCGTATAAACAGCAATTAACTTATCATAAGTATCGTTTATCGCCGTATTTGTAGCTTGGCTGTCTTTGATTCCAAGTCTTTGGCATAAAACTACCCAACGCTGTTTTGTCGTTCTCACTTTTTAAACCTTTCTATGAATCTATCCTGAATAGCTGGCGGTAGGTGATCTTTGATCCAATTCTCCCAGCCGTGTTGTCCCACCAAGCCCTTCACAAAGCTTGAACTGACTCGGCGTAATTCCGGGGGAGGAGTTAAGAAAATAGTTTCAATTTCCGGCGCTTTCCTTTTATTCTGGTCAAGCATATCAACTTCATATTGATAATCCTTCTCGCTTCTGACACCCCTTAATATCCACTTCGCATTTATTAACCTGGCAAAATCGACAAGAAAGTAATTTTCTAGGGCGGAGATGTGTATTTTTAGAACATCAGGAGAGCGCAGATTTCTCAATGAGCGTAAAACTAATTCGATTCTTTCATGCTCTGAGAATAGATAATTCTTTTCAGGATTATTTCCAACAGCCACGACCAGCTTATCAAATAATTTTGAGCCCTGCTCCATTACCCAGAGATGGCCATTTGTTGGCGGATCGAAACTCCCGGCATAAACAGCTGTTCGCATATATGTCTCCGTATTTTAAACGAGCGTTCATATGATACTACAAAATTACTTACTTGTACAGACTGTTGGATTTTATGTATTCAGCCACTCCTTTTGTAAGATAGGGAATACCAGAGTGGCCTTGAGCAATGAGTTTGCGGACAAAGGTACTCGATATATTGGTCCAGGCAACATCATTGAGAATAGTAATGTGCGGAGGGAGCTTCTTCGGCAGTGGTATCAGTGGATTTTTTAAGGCTAAGAAATCAGCTTCCTGGAACAGTCTTTCGCCGTTTACCCATTCGGTCTCAATGATTCTCAAGTTGTCAGAACCAAGAACAAAGTTAAATGTATGGTCCGGGTATTTTTCTTTAAGCAGTCTCAGGGTTTCATATGTGGCAGTCGGTTTGTTTAATTTAAGTTCAAAATCTGAAATTAGGATGGGAATTTTAGCATCCGGGAATAATTCGTTAATCATAAGCTCAAGCATCTTAATTCTGTTTTTGCCGTCAGCGGTGATCTGCTTATCTTTTCTATCGGCCGAGAGCATAACCCAGATCTCATCACATGGAAACAATCTTAAAAGAGCTTCTATAACAGAAGCATGTCCGAGGTGGGGCGGACTGAAGGATCCGCCATATAGTGCTACTTTTTTATTTTTCATAACTTCCATGTGTGCCTGGCCTGATAAGAATCTATAGGCCTACGGCACACCTTTCAGGCTTGGCTAACTTCTTTGTTAAATTCTCCGCTTAATCCTCGTCATAGTTTACTATGGCTCGGCTTAATGCTCGAATTTGCCTCGAATTTAGCACAAGCATGTAAGCTCTGACCCTTTTGTTTAGTTTAAAATAATTTTTTGTATAAAAAAAGCCCCGCAAGAGCGGGGACTAGTAACTAGTAGGTACATTTCTCGTCGGTATAGTCGGTATATTCAAATTCCTCTTTGCATCTCTGGATATCTTCAGGTCTTCCCATCGCTTTTGCAATATTGTTACTTAGTTTGACCAGGAAGATTCCATTAACGGACATTGGCTTGATTACGCTGGATATCGGCTTAAATCTGGGGTCATTGACCATGTTGTTGGTTAGACTCGAACCCCAACCATGGGATACGGGTATTCTATCCGTAAAATGTATCGAAAGTTTAAATATTACTGGCAAAACAAGACCATCGCTCGGGATGTAAAGTTTTTTCGTCGGATCCTCACCATGTTTTTGGAAGAATTGAATTGCTCGCTCACCCTCCCGATAAAGATCTCCTGAGTCTCCTCTAACACCGCGACTTTTTGCAAGTTCAGCCGGTGCATTTTTAAAGAAGAATGGACTACCCATCGTATCTGGCAGAAGAATTTGTAATGCATTAGCTGGAAATAACTTGTTCCAATTAAGGCAATAATTGAATAAAGCTTGCTTAACGTCTTCTCCTCGTTCTCTAGCGAGACCTATTGCTATCATCTGGGGTTGGTGAGCATTAGTGCCCATAGCCATAATTTCATGTTTCTTAGCTAGATAACAATTCGACGTTCCTCTAAACTCGTTCGGTAATTCTTCCCTCAGCATTTCTACGACGTAATCTTGCCATTCAGGCGCAAAACATCGTCTCGTCCCAAAATCGCTGAAGAATAAGGGCTGGTAACCTTTTCTTAATGCTAATTCTCGGTAGTTTTTAATTTCCCTAATTTTTTCAGCCAGCTTTAATTTTCCGCTTGAATAAATACCTTCAATTTCGGAGCGTGTCATACCCTTCATTCTAGCTCTGTTGAGTAGGGTATTAATTATCATCAACGCTGGGATTTCCCAGTGAGTTGCGCCGGGACCTGAGAATTCCAAACGAAATTGTCCATTATCAGTCTTTTCGAGTAAATATTGCGGAAGCTGGAAATCTCGCAGGGATAAGATATACGGGATCGGGAACATTAGCTGGTCATATTGAAAAGTTCCGGCCAGCCACTGTAATCCGCCAACCGTATGCCTAAGCTTCATTGTTTCGTCGAGATGTTCTCTAAGCTCACTAATGTCAATTATTTCAGCAAGGCGAACATCAGTAGTTCTATTTTTGAAGGCATAGGTAACATTAGCACCCGAAAAATATGTTTGTTCAAATAAATCCATCGGGAACTTGTAGAAATCTGTCTGAAGTAAGGAAGTTACGATAGGTCTATCTGGCATTGCTTTGCTCCTTAAATTGACAACGAACTTTGGCTATATTTTATAGTATTTTTACTATTTTGTCAAACAAAAAGCCCCGCTCAATTAAGAGCGAGGCTCGCCATTGGGGCGGCCCGCTTTGCGGGGCCAAGCCGATTGTTATCAGCTTTGTGATAGAACTTCGTCGGTGGTGGTAAAAATAACACCTGCCCGACGCATTTCTTCAAGGGCGATATTCTCGTCGGTAACCTCGATACCTTGAGATTCAAGAGTCTTACAGATGTTGTGAATTTTTGGTTCTTTCCGCCAAGGATCATTGGGGATATTGAGATTAACTGGTCTGCAAGCATCTAGAACCATGTGAACTGCATATCTGAGGGCTCGACCATCTAAGCTCCCTGCTTTATCGCACCAGTCAGTAGCTAAGCCACAGTTAAAGAATGTATCCAATTGAAGAGACTCGGCTACCAACGGAAATGGGACATAAAATCTAACATTATTTGGATCAGAATGAACCCAGACACGTCCCTTAAAAGGTGAATAATCATTATCATCGGGAGATTCTCCTTTTAAGATAATAATCCCTGATTTGCGTATGATCAAATTCGGATGAAATTCTGCACCCTGTGTTCCAGCAACACAATGCTCTGGCCACGATCCATTATATTCTTTGAAGTGCCTTGTTACTTTTGGATGCCAGTCTTTTGAATAAAAAATGGGTCTGCCTATTTTTTCAAAAAACTCCGTTAAGCGATTAATCGATTCAACTATCTTATCCCCATTTTCGACTCCAAGTGTCCCTCCGGGACAGAAATCATTTTGAACATCTGTAACGAGAAGAGCTGCCCGTTCGAAAAGTCTATTCACTGCTTTTCTCCTTCTTGTGAAAGAACCGAGAGTATCATTCCCATGTTACCCCAGTCAACGAGATTATTATACCGTATATCTTTCAATTTGACAACTTCAGTATAGGCTCTTTCCCCAGTCGGATTATCCGGATAATCGGATCCGTGAGGAATGTCTTTTTGGCTCTTGAGCCAAGCCAGCTCATCGTCATTCAGTTCGACAGAATAAAGCATCCCATGGTGCGCAGACATAGTAGCAGCTAACTGTCTAGAAATTACTGGCACAAAACGGGATTTATCGATTTTGAGTCCTACTTCTTCCAATGTTTCGTCTACTATTGTTTCTAATGGATCAGCACTGACGGGGGATGAACCACCCGGCAATTCCCAGACAAATCCGCTAGTATTTCTTACTGGACTCCGGAATTCTTTAACTAAAACTATTTCCGATTCGAAGATATCCAGCCCGCGTCTATATAAAACTACAGACGATATATCAAATCTGGAAAGTACGCATTCATTCGTTTTATTCCTGTTTTCTGAAGAGATATGAATATTGGGATGTATCGCCCAGTAGAAGACTTTATCTTTATTTTTCCCGACTTTAAATGTCCAATAAACTTTTGCTCCATCAAGCCGATTACCACTTTTTTTATGAGATTGATACCAAATCTGAAAACTAGGAGTATTCCACAGGAAAAGGGGAATTTCTCTTTCTCCGCCTTGGTGCGCCGAGAACTATTTTTCCAAGATGGGCCTGAAGTCCGAACTCCACATTAGTTGTAAAAGCCGGCATGGTATCCAGATTACGGGGGACCCAGAATAAAACGATATCCGCCATGTCCATCATCCGATGTTCCCAGTTCGGCGTTTTCTCATAGTCGTAACCGGTGTCAAATTCATCGAAATTACTGTCACGATCTTCGGGGACAAATACAACCCCGTCATAACCTTTAGTCTTAAGAAGCTCAAGCGCTTCCGGCCTCCAGGATTTAACTTCCTTAGCTCTTGGCGTTGGTCCGGCCAGGAAGATTGATTTAGAAAAAGACTGCGGCGGTTCCTCGTGGGTATAGACGATCTGCATGCTACCCCTCCTTATTTTTAAGGTTCTGTGTGGGTGTTTCATATTACACCAAATTGATGGCAAGGGCTAGTTTTCCTTGTCATCAATTTTGTATAATCGAATCAACCAAATTAATAGCTTTAGCAAGCCGTTTTTCATGATTTCCGGATAATATTTCAAATTTCTTATTTTCTTCAGTTAATCTCTCAATAAAGACATTATGCATCCATTCTCTTATGTGTTCTCCATCCCTTGTCCCATCCTGAGTAAAAGGAATATCTATATCGGTTAGGAGATAAAGATCATATTTTCTGTTTTTGGATATTGCTTCAACTTCTTTTGATCTGGATCCGACATATCTTTCATGCCAAATGCCGGTGGCAAAGGCATCGGTGTCGCAAATTAGGACTTTATTAGCTGTTCGTGCAAAAAGATCTTCTCTACGACATTGCTCTTTGGCTATTTCGATAAATTCATTTGTCTGCCACTTATCGGCATCTTGGCGATACATTTTTGCTTCTGAGGATTCACGACCATATTCCGGAACCCAATTCGTTTGATAGTGCTTAGCCAAGGCTTTAGCCATTGTGGTCGTACCGGTTGATTCTGCACCGACAATACAAATGCGTTTAACAAA
>JACOZW010000020.1 GCA_016181145.1 Candidatus Yanofskyibacteriota bacterium | reverse complement strand
TGGTATTGTAAGGAGAGAGGGATTTAATAATCATATTATCAGCATGCTTAATACTGAGGGAATTGAACTCTTGGGGATAGTTGATAACTTCTATCTTATTCATGATGGAATGGATATAGAAGACAAGATAGATTCAATTGTGAGAGCTTATCCCTATATCAAGTATCTTCAGATCGGCAATGAATATACCACAATTGTTTTTGATGAAGACCCGACTCTCCGCGGTGATTATCGTATTACCGTAGAATATTATATGAGAGTTTTTAATAGGATTTATAATCACGTAGCGAAAAATTATCCGGATATTACGCTTTTGACCTATTCAATTCTTGGTAGCGGTGAGCGTGGTCCGCAGGAGTTGGAGCGGATGGCCAAGCTGGGATTAAAAGATATGTCCAGGCAGAGGGTTATAGTTGCTATTAATTGCTATTCAGCTGGTGAAGCTTCTTGGTATCCGGGTGTTCTTAGTCACAGTTTACGCGGTTATCGTGTCTGGGTTACAGAGTCTGGAAACATTAATCCCAGCCAACACATTGACCATATTAAGTATGAGTATCCGGCTATTAAAAATATTCTGCGAGCCGAAAGGATATATTGGTATGTCTTATGGGAGGTTAGCGGTTTTAAGCTGATAGATGATTTTCCGGATTCTCAGAGTCCGGCCCGATGGTCAAGCCCCCTCTTCAAAGCTCTTATTAACGGAGGACAATAATGAAAAGTCTGGCTTTGGTTATAGCGATTCTTCTCAGTTTATGTCCTAAAGCATTAGCTCAGGCGGTCGAGGAAAAGAAGCATAACCACGATACATATATGGAGGCATCTATTCTTCATGCGGAAGGTAAACTGGAGGGAGCCAAACACAATATAAATTGTCTTGCAATTGATCTTGAGACGTATTTTAACGGCAGTCACGCGGGTTTATCTGGTTGGTCGGTTGGCTATCGGAAAGACGACCTGCGATACTCTGATTTTGGCCATGCCCTTAACTTCAAACTTTTCAGGACCATACCGCTAGTAGCCTTCGATCTCAAGGCTAGTGTCGGTGTAGAGTTGGGTGTTCCGTCTCTGAAATTTGAAAAAACTCACTTTGCTTACGATAAGAAGGGTAAACTAGTAACATATAGAAATGTTTTTCTTGAGAGAAATTTAGATATTCCTTGGGTAGGCACTAAGAATGACGGTGCTATTTATCCATTCTTCGAAGTCGGAGCGGTTAAGAGACATAAATTTTTTCTTACCCAAGTTGGTGTGCGTGGGAATGTACTAAAATTCGGAGTCGATAAATATGATCTGGCCAATGGATATTACGAGCCCAGCGGTAGGAGGATTATAGTTCCCTACGGTTTTGTTGGTGTCGGTATCTCTTTGAGGTAAAAGCGGCTAAGCCGCTTTTTAGTTGATCCTGGTTTTACTTGCTACTGGATTGTGGTATAACCGTCATAATAGCTCGTTTAAATTAATGGGGGAGTTAAATGAGGGGTTCACTTTTCTGCTTGCTTTTAGCACTGAGTGTGGCTAGCTGTGATAAGGATTGCAATCCGGTAAGTCCCTCTGGTGGAAGCGGTTCATCAGCCGGGGTCCAGGTGTGGGTTACGCCTAACATAGGGTCAGATGTTGTTGGATTAGTAGCTAAGCCGGATGATTGGAAAGAAGCCAGATCAAGAATAGATGTATTAAAATTATATCCTGGGCAAGTCGAGAGTGGCGGTTGTGTGATTTGTGGGAATAATAATCTTAAGAATTTTATGGATGTGGTTCCGGGCGGCGCATTTCGCTGGTTCAATAATGAAGGAATAGTGTTTGCCCTTGAGGCGGGAGCAGTTAAGGATTGGAACTGTGGCGGTAGAATGCCCGATGAGAATGTGGAATCGGCTAGCAACGCAATTAGGAATATTGAGATGAATGGTGGCCGAGTTCGTTACCTTGCTATAGATGAGCCATTTACGGCTATTAAAGCTAGCTGTGAACAATCCATTGATACAACAGCAGGGCAGGTTAAATATTATATCAACAGACTTAATAGCATGCATCCCAGGGTTTCCATCGGCCTGATCGAGGCTTATCCATATCTTGGAGCCGAAGAAATAGAAGAAATGGTTATATCCGTGGAAAAACTTGGCGTCCACTTTCCTTTTTTGCATATTGATGGTCATCGTCATGGCGCTTTAGCTAATTACGATATTCCAGGCGATTTGCGCAGGCTGAGGGATTTCTCTCGTGGTCATGGTATGGACTTTGGAGCTATAATTTGGGGCGATGATGGTGGGTCAAATCAAGGATTTACGAATGAAGCCATTATGACAGCAGAAAGCATTAGGGTGGCGATTGGTTCGCCAGACCACCTCCTTATCCAAAGCTGGTCGGAGATAGGTAATGACCCATTTGCACCAAATAGCAGAATATACCCCGACAATATTCCGGAAGACAAAGAGTTTACCTTTATGTGGTTAGTGAATCAACAGCTTGTCAGGTTTGGTATAAGATAAATAAAAGAACCCGAAAGGGTTCTTTAAAATTTTAGAGCAAGTCCTGCTTCTAATCTCTTAGTGTATGCGACAGAGCCATGCGGATCATTTACATAGCTTCCACGGACAGATAAGCCGAGGTTTTTAAAGATGAATACATTTGCTTTTCCGGAAAGTAATAGTTGTTCCGTGGAAATTACTTTTTGTTTGTTCTCTCTGGCAACAAGGTATCTCTCCACTCCCTCTATGACTAGGAACCTTGATAATCTGACTGACAACAGCACTTCACCGCCTTGTAACATTAGAGCATCTTCACCGAAGCTATTGTTATAGTAATTTGATAGCTGATTGTCCGTATAAATATAGATATTATTTCGGGTATAAGCTCCACCAATTATGAAAGAAATACGAAAGTGGCTTTGTTGGTATGAGCCTAAGCCCGCTCCTATAATAAAGAAACCAAGTTGCTTTCTGGTTAAACCGATTAGTTCTAAATTTTTATTTTGAAACAAGATGCCTTTATTCTTGGAGTAGATATAATAAAATCCTACATCACCGCGAACTGGTCCTGCAGAAAATACATTTTGTCGGCTGGAAAAATCAATTTCTTTTACATTCTTGGCATTCAGGGCAAATCGTACACCCCCGTTAATAAATGATTCTCGGTTTCGAAGCTCCGGAGATATAGAGAATATTTTTATTAGTTTTTCGTCAGAATTGGGCGGTTCGAAATACGACGGAACAAGAGCCTCTCCCTTAGCAAGCTCTATTAAGAAGATAAAGCGCTCTTGCTTTTTAGGTTTTTCTTGGGCATAAACTATATTGTTAAACAGCAGAAAGATGATTAGGCAGAATGAGGTTTTCCACATTTTTGTATCCTCGCATAAGCAATCTTGCCCCTCAGTATAGTTTAAATATATTGTCAGTCAATCTATTAAATTTTAATAATTAGTGGTATAGTTAAATTAGTTTCCGCTATGGGCGGGTTCGTCTATGGCATAAAATTAATTAATCCCGTTAGAGATACCCTAACGGGATGGTGCGGAAGGTTATAAGCTAAGGTAATGCAGTGATTTCTACCACCATACAGTGGTAGGGGGTGCTTGCACTATCTCTAACGGGATGAATCCATTATTTATCGTGGTTATTATTTTAGTGGTGTTGGGTCTTTGGCTCATGGGAGCATATAACATGCTGGTTCGGGCGCGGAATCGTGTTAAGGAGGCATGGTCAGATATAGATGTTCAGCTAAAGCGTCGGTATGATCTGATACCTAATCTAGTAGAGACGGTGAAGGGTTACGCTGAGCATGAAAGAAGCACCCTGGATGCTGTTATTCAGGCCCGTTCTAGGGCTATGGGGGCTCAGACGGTTGCCGAGCACGCCCAGGCTGAGAACATGCTTTCCGGGGCCCTAAAGAGCCTTTTTGCCTTATCCGAGGCCTATCCCCAGTTAAGAGCGGTTGAGTCATTTGCTAAGCTCCAAGATGAGCTTTCGGATACCGAAAACAAGATACAAGCTGCCCGAAGATTCTATAATACGAATGTATTAACTCTCAATACGGCTATCGAATCATTCCCGACTAATCTCATTGCCTCACCATTTGGTTTCCAAAAAGCAGAATTTTTCCAGCTTAACGAAGAGGCGGCCCGCGAACCGGTTGCGGTTAAATTGTTCGTCTTGCTCCAGCGGCAAGACTCACTCGATCGTCGCCAGATTTTGTCAAGGAATGACCTTTGACAAACCAATCAATCTGGCGACTAGATGGTCCCTAAAGGCAGATAGCCTGCGCTCGTAAATTAAAATTTCTAAGATTAGTTAATTTGATGAAAAAATTTTATTTAATCAGGCATGGGGAAAGCGAGTCAAATTTAGCTGGTAATATTTATCAGTCATCAGAATCGCCATTGACCGTTAAGGGTAGGGAACAGGCGGAATATGTCGCCAAGAGAGTCTCGCATTTGACTGTCGATACAATTATTACCAGTCCATCGCAAAGAGCAAATGATACAGCTGAAATTATCTCAAAAAAGATAGGCAAACCCATAGAATTCTCGGATCTCTTTGTGGAGCGTAAACAACCTACAAGGCTTGCGGGCATGTCTCGTGGCAGTGAAGAGGCTAAGGTGCTTACCATAGAATGGGATAAAAGCATATTCTCTGCTGGTTTGAGGTTTGAAGATGGCGAGAATTTCGATGACATAAAGGCCCGGGCCTTGTTAGCTCTGGATTTGCTTGCAAAACGGCCGGAAGAAAATATACTTGTCATTACGCACGGATTCTTTTCTAGGGTTGTTGCTGCCTGTGTGTTATTCGGTCGGGAGTTGAAAGATAAAGAGCTTGAAGCCTTTGCCCATAAGGTTAGAATGGTAAATACTGGATTATCGATGTTCAGGTATAATGAAAAAGTTAAAGGACTGCCTTGGCAGCTTTCAGTCTGGAATGACCATGCCCACCTTGCCGACGCCTAAAATATGATAAGAATAAATCGCGCAGACTTTTTCAAATTTTGTCATTTGACGAGACGAGGAAATTTAAGAAGATGGTCCAGATTTTATTCAAAATAATAGGTCGAGCGCCGAGCAGCAAAGCCAGAGAAGACTGCGAGGAGGCAAGCGAGGGTACCTGTTATTTTGATATATAAAATCTAGACTATTCTGAGTAAATTTCTGAGGCGAGGAGCATGATCAAAATTTGAGAAAGGCGAGAGCGATTGGGTAATAACAAAATGGCAAATCTATACGCACAAAAAGACTCAAACATCCGTAAAACATGGTTATTGATGACCGGGTTTTTTCTGTTTGTGATTGCCTTTGGCTGGCTTATATCTTATGTCTGGCAAGCTCCTGAGATATTATATTTCGCGGTTATTCTAAGTATGGGTATGAACCTAGTTGCTTATTGGAAATCGGATAGCATTGCTTTGGCAATGTCCCATGCCAAATCGATTCCCCGTCAAGGGAACGAATATGTTTATCGAATGGTGGAAAATTTATCAATTACCGCTGGATTGCCTACGCCTCGGATTTATTTGATGGATTCCCCGCAGATTCCCCGCAGATTAATGCTTTTGCTACAGGTAGGGATCCCAAGCATGCCGCCGTGGCTATTACTACCGGAGCGATACAAAAACTTGAGAATGAAGAACTTGAGGGAGTCTTGGCTCATGAGCTTTCTCATATCGGTAATAGAGATATTTTAATTTCAACCGTAGTGGTTGTATTAGCCGGATTGATATCTATACTTTCAGATATAATTTTAAGAGCTACATTTTTTGGTCATCGGGATAGAGACGACAGGCAGGGAGGGGGAGTCCTTCTCTTAATAGGTTTAGTTGCTGTGATATTGGCACCGATAGCCTCCACGCTAATACAATTGGCGGTTTCTCGAAAAAGAGAATTTCTTGCAGATGCTTCAGGAGCACTGCTTACACGCTTTCCCGATGGACTTGCTAATGCTCTTCAGAAGATAGGTCAAGATGAAACTCCTATGCGCTATGCCCATAGCGGTACTGCTCATTTATTTATATCTAATCCTTTTCGGGGCAAAGATGGCGTCAGCTGGTTTTCGAAATTATTTATGACCCACCCTCCGATCGAGGAACGCATAAAGATTCTTCGCGATATGCGAGTTTAGTGTATGAATCCCGTTAGAAGTTAGCCCTATCGGGAATAACACGTATCAAATAATATAAAGTTTTTAAGCTTGTCACCGGTTTAAGGCGGTGAACGGTTTGTAAAACTTCTAACGGGATGAAAATTCTTATTGCTACAAAAAATCCCGGTAAGGCGCGGGAAATATCCTTTTTTCTTAAAAATTTTGGTTTTGAGACAGTTTCTTTGTTGAATTTTGCAAATGTACCAGAAGTTGAAGAAACTGGAAAGACGTTTGAAGAGAACGCAATTATGAAGGCGAAAGCATATTTCGAATCGTTGGGAATCCCAACAGTTGCCGATGATTCTGGTTTGGCAATAGATTATCTTAACGGCGAACCGGGGGTTAAGTCGCGGAGGTGGTTGGGTTATGAAATGACCGATCAGGAAATGATAGATACTGCTTTAGAAAAATTAAAGGGTGTTCCTATAGAAAAAAGAACTACTCATTTGATTGCTGTCGGCGTTTATTATGATGGTAAAAATACTGTTATTGAAAGAGGTAGTACGGATGGCTATATTGTCGAAGAGCAGAAAGTTAAATGCGAACCCGGCTATCCTTTTAGGGCAATTTTCTGGATGCCTAAATTTGGAAAACTATATCAGGATTTGACCCATGAAGAACATGAGCAGATAAATCATCGTAAAGAATTGTATACAAAACTGGCAGATAAAATTCTAGCCTTATAAAAAGAACCGTCCCGGTTCTTTTTAATTGAAAATCGCACTAAAATTAGTTATTATAGTTTAAATGATTTTGGCAACGCAAGCTGTTTTTTACTCTTTTGTTCCTTTTATTGAACTTTCGTGCCGACTGAACGAGAAACTCGCAGCGAGGATAACCTTCAGCCATGCAGTGAGTTTCAATTGAATGGCAATCTTCACCAAAGATTATGTCTGCCCCGCCCGCACCACACCCGCGTAAAAAGTGGCACACAGGAAATCCAACATTTCCAAATGCTTTTGCTTCAGGGCTTTTCTCAGCATAACTGGTATAAAATTTCTCCTTTGTATTCACTTGTTCGATGGTAGACTCGCCCCAACCACCTATTGCAAGAATGTTTACCCCCCATGGGAGAATATCTTCCGTTGAAAGTCTAACCCGTTTATGCATTTCTTCAAACCAGCGAACACCCATTTCCTTAGCTGCATAATAAACAAGGTTTTGAGCACCAATCTCATAAAGCTTCTTCTCAAGCGTTACAACCCAGTCAATGGGCACAATAGTACCAGGTATATTAAATAAGGAAATTTCGCCAGTTTTGAAGATTTATAAGCTTTTTAATTAGATTAAGACATTATAAACATGAATGCATTTTTATATTTGTGATCGAATGTTACCACCCCTCTTAAGATTAGTAAGAATAGAAAACTCCCTGCTGGTTTCAATTGCTATAATTGCTGGTCAAATAATGTCAATTGGAAAGATTCCAGATCTTTTTTTTATATTATTTTCGATAATTCCGCCTTTCTTAGAAACAATGGGTGCTTTTGCAGCAAATGATTATTTTGATATAGAAACCGACGGCACGTTAAACAGAACGGACCGCCCACTGGTTTCAGGTGAATTTTCTAAGGCTTTTGCAATAAAATTTGCAATATTATGTTACGCCATAGCAATAGTTAGCTCATGGTTTGTCAATTCATTAGCATTCATTACAATCGTTGTATTTGCTCTTATTAGTTTTTCGTATAGCTTTAAGGTAAAAAGAGTACAAGTTATTGGCAGTATTTTTGTAGCGTCTGCAATGGCAGTTCCATTTATTTATGGATCGTTTTCGCTTAATGTCTGGCCACCTGCTTCTGTAATTGTTGCGACTATTATATTACTAATCTTGGGGATTGCCCGTGAATTTGTTCTTACTACGCGAGATATACGCGGTGACAAAGCAGCCGGAATAAAAACACTCCCAATGATCATCGGGCCACGAAAAACCCTTTGGGTTGCCGCCATTTTATTTTGGATTGGAATGGCTCTAACCTTATACCCATTCTTAAAATTGGAAAAATTTTACTATAAGTTACGTTACTGGTGTAGGTGGTGCTTTAGTTGTTTTATTTT
>JACOZW010000005.1 GCA_016181145.1 Candidatus Yanofskyibacteriota bacterium | reverse complement strand
CCGCCTTGGCGGGGTCCGCATGGCCTGACCGGGGGAAACCCCCAGCGGTCGGATAAAATTAATAAATATTTTTGAATTTGTTGATGAGGCGACTGGATTAAAAATAAATCAGATTAGCGTTTTGCCACCACATTCTTCTTATAAACCTCCAAATTCTCCAGCACAATTCCAGTTCCTCTGGCGACGCAAAAGAGCGGATCATCAGCGATGTTGGCGGGCACGCCGGTAATGCGTGTGATCAGAGTGGCAATATTTTTAAGCAACGCTCCTCCGCCCGAGATGGTAATTCCCCTATCCATAATATCGGCACAAAGTTCCGGAGGCGTTACCTCGAGAACATTTTTAACAATCTGAACTATCTCGCGTAGCTGTTCGGATAACGCCTCCGTTATCTCATTTGAACCAATCTCAATTGTCCGAGGATAACCGGTTGCCAAATCACGTCCTTTTATATTTATTTTTTCTTCCTCGGGCTGTTTGATGGCACTGCCGATAGATATTTTTATCTGCTCCGCCGTTCTTTCGCCTATGGCCAGGCCGTGTTTCTTTTTAATGTAGTCTACAATTGCCTGATCAAGTTTATTACCGCCGATTCTGACTGAATCCCAGCTTACGATTCCGCCTAATGATATCACAGCGAGTTCAGTAGTCCCGCCCCCGATATTCAAAATCATATTGCCCGTCGGACTATTTATCGGAATCTTCGCGCCAATAGCAGCTAATACCGGTTCTTTTACCAGATACACTGCTTTTGCCCCTGCATTAAGAGTTGATTCGATAACTGCTCTTTTTTCAGTTGAAGTAATACCTGCCGGAACTGAAATTAGGACCTCCGGCTTAACAAAGCTCATAAATCCCGAGGCTTTTTTAATAAAATATCTTATCATAGCTCCGGTGATTCTATAATCGGCTATTGCTCCATCCACAAGCGGCCGGCAAACGATGATGCTGTCCGGTGCCCGCCCTATCATCTCTTTTGCAAGACTACCCACCGCCAGAAGTTTATTATCCAAAACCGAAATTGCCACCACCGATGGCTCATTTACAACGATTCCTTTCTTGGGTAGGAATACCACTGTGTTAGTTGTACCTAAATCTATACCAATCTTCGCCATAAGCGCTTCGCTAAATTTAAAATGAAAAAATCAAAATTAAAAATAATTATTTAATTTTAATCTATCATTTTGCATTTTGATATTTACATTTTACACTCGCTGAATATCTGCTCCTATTTTTTTAAGCCGTTCTTCTATCTTTTCATAACCTCTATCTATCTGATAAATGTTATTTATTGTCGACTGGCCTTTAGCGCATAGGGCGGCTATTATATAAGCCATTCCGGCACGCAGATCGGGGCTTTCAATCTCACGGCCCTTTAATTTGGCCGGACCCTTAATTTCTATTCTGTGGGGATCCAGGGCCAGAATATTCGCTCCCATTCTTTTTAATTCATCGGTCCAATTTAAGCGTCCTTCGTAAATAGTTTCATGAACAAGGGCATGTCCCTCTGTTTGTGTTAATAGCACACAGAGCGGTGCTTGTAAATCAGTCGGAAAACCTGGATACTCCCTGGTTTTAACACTCACCGAGCTGGAGCTGAATGAAGGTAGAATTTCTACCGAGCTCTTATTAATTTTAACTTTAATACGGGCTTTACCAAACAGACTCCACAAAGAATCGAGATGTTCAGGTTCGCACTTCATTATCTTCAAACGGCTTTTTGTTGCAGCCGCTAATATAGCTAAACTTCCGGCTTCAATTCTGTCGGGAATGGTTTCATAAATCCCACCCCGCAGGCTTTTTACCCCTCTAATTTTTACATTGGGCGTACCGGCGCCAATGATCTGAGCTCCACAACTATTAAGAAAATTGGCTAAGCTTTCTACTTCCGGCTCACAAGCGCAATTCTTCAAAAATGTTTCTCCTTCAGCCATTGAAGCGGTCATCATCATGGCTTCAGTACCGGTTACGCTGATATTAGGAAAAATGAATTTTGAGCCTCTTAATTTCTGGGTGCTTATTTCGTACAAAGCGCCATTGTGGGTTATTTTTGCACCAAGAGCTCCATATCCGTCGATAAAAACATCTATCGGCCTTTCGCCGATAACACAACCGCCCGGATGCGGAAATTTTACCCTACCCACCCTGGCAAGCAGAGGGGCTGTTAAAACCACGGAGGCTCTTAATTTTTTGGCAATCGCGGGATCAAGCAAATATGTCTCTATTTTTTTAGCTGTCACTCTGTATTCGCCGTTTTTTATATGTTCGATTTTAACGCCTAAACTTTGTATCAGTTCCACCATCCGTTTAATATCTTCCACCTCTGGAACGTTTTTTAATAATACCGGCCTAGTTGTAAGCAAAGCCGCTGCAAAAGCTTTAAGGGCTGCATTTTTTGCACCTCGAATCTCGATAGAACCATTTAATTTCTTTCCGCCATTAATGATAAATTTTTCCATCTGATCAATTGATTATGGGACATAAGAATTCTAAATGATTACACGGATATATTAAAGCTGGAAAAGGTTACGAATATGTGTTAAAATAAATGGGATTGTTACCGAATAGGCTTTCGTAACGAAATTTTACGATTTTAAGCGAGCCGAAGCAAAAATTGTAAGGCATATACAGTGTATCTGTCGAGCAATTTTTGCAAAGGCGCAGCTGAAATCTTAAAATTGCAGTAGAAATGCTATTCGGTAACAATCCCATACTGACATGACTAAGAACACAAAACGTCTATTTTTCTATGTTGCGGTGGCAGTCTTTTTGATTCTAAGCTACATTATCATACTTTATGCCCAGGGTTATAAGTATAGCTTTTCTGACAGCCGATTCCAACGGACCGGTGCAATATCGATGAAAGTAAATGTCGGGGCTAAAATTTTTCTAGATGATGAGATTCAAGGAGATACATCTTTTTTCGGCAGTTCATATAGTATTGACAGGCTTTTGCCGGGGAATTATAAACTAACCGTAAAAAAAGACGGCTATTCTTCTTGGCAGAAAAAGGTAACTGTCGAGGGAGGATTTGTAGCGGATTTTCCGGAAATAATGATCCTGCCCGAAGATGGAGAAGAAGAACAAAAATTATTTGAAGAGGTTAATATCCTATTTAAAGAGCTGGCGCCGTTCCCTATCCTGAAATCGGAACTTACTCCGCTTGATAGCCTAAAAAAAACATCGTCCCCTACGACATTGGATGAGGGATGATTCCTGCTTGATGATAAGACTGGTAAATTATACCGTGCCGACGGCCAACAGCTTGAGGAAATCGCCAATAACGTTAAGGGTTTTCGTCTTTCAGAAAATAAAAATAAGATAGCCTGGTGGACTTCAAATGAACTCTGGTTAATGTGGCTCAACGACACCAGTTATCAGCCGTTTTATAAGAAGGGCGATAAGGAACTGATAACCCGCTTTCTAATTCCTATTCAAAACGGAACTTGGTTCCGGGGCGAAGATCATATTATTTTAGAGCTTGAACAGAAAGATCCAAAGGGCCGCCAATACTCAATATATCGAATCATAGAAATAGATAAGCGCGGCGGAATTAATATTGTGGAGTTATAGACTTCTAAAACCTGACGGTTCCACAAAATTTAAATTATCCTCTTCTATTGCGCCGGCAATAATGTATAATTTGCTTATGACTAATACTGCGAGCGGAAACGATGGAAAAGGAAAATTTAATTTACCCGCCTCGAAATTACCTCAAGCGGAAGAGGTTCCACAGGATGACTTTAGGGCCTCGCTTCACTGGCGCGTGTTCAGAATTCTATCCGAATTAATATCCGGGTGGCAATTTCTGGCAGATTTTAAAATGACAGTCACTATTTTCGGATCTGCGAGATTTGAAGAGGGAAGCAGATGGTATGAGGAGGCTCGTAAACTCGGATTATTGCTGGCTAAGGGCGGATTCTCGGTGGTTACCGGTGGCGGACCAGGAATTATGCAGGCCGCGAATCAGGGCTCGTCTGAGGGAAGTGGTGATTCAATAGGATTAAATATCGAATTACCGCTTGAACAGCGTATTAATCCGTACGTTAAGAGGAGTATCGCGTTTCATTATTTTTTTGTAAGAAAATTAATGTTGTCTTATGCTGCCAGAGCTTATGTTTTTTTTCCGGGCGGACTAGGTACTCTTGATGAAACCTTTGAGATCCTGACCCTCATGCAAACGAAAAAGATATCCAACAGAATTCCGGTCGTTTTGGTCGGTAAAGATTTTTGGACCCCGATTCATTCATGGTTTCATAATGAAATTCTTGGAGAATATAAGGCTGTCGATAAGGAGGATCTGGATTTATACAAAATTGTCGATACGGCCGAAGAAGCCTTTCAATTAGTAAAAGACGCTCCTCCCCGCGAAGATTTCTTCTACTAAATTTTTGAGTAAATTTATCTGTATAAATATAAAAATGACCTTGCGGTCATTTTTATATTTATATACTAGCCTAGAGATTTTATCGCTTGCTCCACTGGCCTGATTTTCTTGCTTTCTTGAGGCCGTATTTGCGCCGTTCCTTAGTACGAGAGTCGCGAGTTAGAAATCCGGACTTTTTAAGCTTCTTGCGGAAATTCAGATCAAATAAGGTTAGTGTCCTGGAAAGGCCGTGCTTAATGGCACCTGCCTGACCAGCTAATCCACCCCCACTTACTTTCACCGTAGCCTTGAATCTGTTCAACGATTTTAATTTTCTCAACGCAGACTCTACCACGCCCTGCAAGTTTGCATCAGAAAAATATTCGCGGTAATCTTTATCGTTCACTCTCACCAGGGCATGGTCTCCCTCAATAGCGTCAGTGGATTTCTTGGTATAAAGGCGCACAATCGCAACCGATTCTTTTCTTCTCCCTACGGCCTGAAAATATTTTTCTTTTTTTCCATTTTTATCCGAAACACCCCCTTCAACCTCAATCGCCACCTCTTCAGGTACAGTGACAATTTTTTCTTCCTCAAGATGGCGACTTGGTTTTAGAGTTTTAGCTTCCTTTGTTGCCCTCGCCTTTGCGGAATCCGCCTTAACCGGCTTTTTTGTTTTACTTGTAGCTTTTGTCATTTTATTCAAATCTAAGATTTTTGATCATCTTATCACGCATTTTATTTTTGGGAAGCATCCGATAAACTATCCCCTGCAAAACATGCTCAGGTTTTGACGCCCACAATTCTTTCAGGCTCCGCGTCTTAATACCACTGTGATATCCGGAATGATGGTGATATTTTTTCTGACTCATTTTACTGCCAGTAAACTTAGCGCCGTTTATCTGTTTGATTATTACCATATTGCCGGATATTACACTAGGATCATAAGAAGCTGAGTTTTTACCGCGTAAAAGTCCGGCAATTTTAGTAGCCAGCCTTCCCAGTGATTGATTTGTGGCGTCAATTTCGTATCTCATAATAAATTTAAAAGTTTAAATATTTAAATATTTTCATTGATTTTACGAAGTAAACTCAATGATTGCCATTTCGGCTCCATCGCTTATTCTGCGGCCTAATCTCAATACCTTAGTATAGCCGCCTTTTTTATCTTTGAATTTAGGGCCTATATCATTCATTAGCTTTTTTATAGCCTTGTCCCCCAGATCATAACCAACAAGCTTTCTTGATGCTAAATTTCCTTTTTTGGCCTGCGTTACCAATTTGTCAGCAAACTGAGATAGAGACTTAGCTTTAGCTGCGGTTGTCTTTATTTTCCCATTTTCTATCAATGCGGTAGCCAGCGCTTTATAAAGCGCCTTTCTCTGGTTTTTTACTCTTCCAAATTTTCGATTTTTACCTCGTTTCATTCTTTTATCTAGAGCCTGGGACTTAAAGGTCTAATGCCCCAGCCTCTTGGCTTTAAGCTATTTCTTTTTCTTAGCCTTAGGCTCCTTTTTCTCCTTTGCCGGCTTAACTGGCTTTGATCCCTTAACTTCCGGAACATCTATATCGGAGATGATTTTAAAATGGTCGGCTATAATCTCAGCAGCATTTTTTAGTGCCTGCTCTGGTTCGATAGAACCATCTGTTTCTACCTCAAGAGTCACTTTATTATAATCGATTCTCTGGCCAACGCGCATTTCATCAACGGAAAAATTAACTACTTTTACCGGAGAAAAAATAGCATCAATAGCTATTACCCCAATCGGTAATTTATCCTTTCTTTGCTGTTCAACCGGAACATAGCCAACGCCCTTCTCAATTTCCAGCTCCATACTGAACACAGACTTTTTATCAGTCAGAGTAGCAATATGT
This sequence comes from Candidatus Yanofskyibacteriota bacterium, assembly GCA_016181145.1. GTDB lineage: Bacteria > Patescibacteriota > Minisyncoccia > 2-02-FULL-40-12 > GWA2-44-9 > 2-01-FULL-39-28. The sequence continues at coordinate 14,799 of JACOZW010000005.1, read as the reverse complement.
TGATCTTCATTAATCAACTCTATATCAGAGGTGAGAATGATATCCTTTCCCGTAACACTTTTCTCTCCTTTGGCTTCAATATTAATCTTAACCGGTCCATCACCATGAATTTTGAATCTCAGTTTTTTAACATTTAAAATTATTTCAATTACATCCTCCAGCACTCCAGGAATTGTCGAAAATTCATGTTCCACCCCCTTTATTTTTATGGAGGTTACGGCGGCACCCTTCATTGAAGAAAGCAGAATCCTTCGCAGAGGATTTGCGATTGTTGCTCCATATCCGGGCATCAAAGGAGCTATTTCAAAAACAGCTCTGCTCCCCTCCTTTGATACGACTTTTACTTTTTCTGGTAGTTGTAACATTGAATAATTTTTAGCTATTAGTTTTTAGCCATTAGTCCCTCCTAAGTTCTAGTGGCTAAGTCCCAATAAACTACTTTTATCTACTATAAAACTCAATTATCGATTGCAGATCGTCTGTTCGAATGCCGGTTTCTTCTGCAATCGGATGTCCCTTCATTACCGATGTCACTTTATCCTTATCCACAGTTATCCAGCTTGGCGCCTCGTAGGATTTAAACCATTGTGGCATAAGTGAACTGAAATATAGAGATTTTTTGCTTACTTCCCTGACACCTATCGTATCTCCTATGGCAACCTGATACGAAGCGATAGAAACTTTTTTACCGTTTACTGTTATATGGCCGTGATTTACTAATTGCCGGGCCTGATCACGTGACTGAGCTAAGCCGCTCCTGAAAACAACATTATCTAAACGGTGCTCAAGCTTGTTAATTATCAGCTCGTACGGACTTTTCTTTGATATGACGGAAGATTTTATATAATTCTTAAACTGTTTTTCTAATAGACGGTAGACATTCTTGACCTTCTGTTTCGACTTTAGCTGTTGACCGTACTCAGACAGCTTTCCGGGCCTCTTTTGTCCGTGGATACCCGGCGGATAAGGTTTCTTGACCATCGCGGATTTTTGAGAATGCGAACGATCGCCTTTAAGAAAAAGCTTTTCACCTAAACGTCTCTCTATTTTTTCTCTTGGTCCTGTATAACGTGCCATAATAAGTTTATAAAGTTATAAAGTACAAAGTTTGTAAAGTATCTAATCTAAATACTTTAACTTTCTACTTTAAACTCGACGTGGTTTCTTGCGCCGTACGCCATTATGAGCAACCGGAGTCGCATCCATAATGGAAATGATATTGAGGCCGGTTGCCGCTAATCCTCTCATTGCAGCCTCTCTTCCCGGTCCAATACCACGTACAATTATCCTTATATTTGTTAGATTATATTTTTTAGCTTTTTCGGTGCAATCTTTAGCAACTAAGTTAGCGGCATAGGGCGTTGATTTTTTCGTTCCCTTAAAACCGAGCAATCCGGATGAAGACCAGGCAATAACCTCGCCCCTTGAATCAGTTATAGTCACTATAGTGTTATTATAAGAAACATGAATATAGGCAACCCCATTTATAACCTGTCGTTTCGATAATTTCTTGGAAGCAGAAGAGGCCACCTGCTGGTTGGCCGACCCTTCAGTATTAGATTGTGTAATAATACGTTTCTTACCCACTGTTCTAGAATTTAGAATTTTGGAGTTAGAAGTTAGAAGTTTTAGTTCTTCTAGTTTCCGCCCCCTAGACCCTAGTTTCTGTTTTTATTCTAGGTTTTCTCCGAAGAAGATTTTCTGCCGGAACCCATAGTCTTCCTGACATTACCTCGTATTGTTCTGGAATTTGTTTTACTTCTTCCATGGATTGGTAATCTTCGTGAATGTCTTAATCCGCGCCACGCTCCGACTTCCTTGAGACGTTTGATATTTTGTCCAACCTCTCTGCGTAAATCACCCTCAACCTTGTAATTCCTCTCGAGTATTTTCTGTACCTTATTGAGCTCATCATCATTTAAATCCTTAGTTCTTTTATCCGGATCAATCCCGGCTGATTTAAGAATTAGGGCACTCGAGCTAAGACCTACCCCATAAATATAGGATAACGAATAAAGTACTTTTTTATTGTCCGGTATATTAATACCTAGTATTCTAGCCATTTGGACATTTATCACTTCCCGATTTCCATTGAATTTATATTTGTCGTTGAATCATCGAAAATTTATTGGAAATTGGTAATTGGTAATTTCAATCTATCCTTGTCTTTGTTTATGCTTGGGTGTCTTGCACAGACAATACAAGCGCCCCTTTCGCTTTACTAATTTACAGTTATTGCACATTTTTTTCACTGATGCTCGTACCTTCACGATAATTGTTTATGAGTGTAGCGCCTGCCCGCCTTTGGAGGGAATAGCTACAATTATCAGTGCCTCGCCGACCCGCGCTTCGCCGTAGGCTTTGGCGAGGCGAGAGCTTTATGCGAAGGCGGACTCTGCTCATAATTAAAAATTTTACAATCTGCGAGTTATCCTTCCTCTCTTCCTATCGGGGCTCAATTCCAGGGTTACCTTATCCCCCATCATAACCTTTATGTGGTTTAATCTCATTCTTCCGGCAAGATAAGCAAGGATTTCCTGCCCATCTTCAAGTTCTACCCTGAACTGGGTATCAGGCAAAGCCTCAATCACTACACCATCAAGTTTTTCTTTCTGTTGATTCAATTAAAAAAACAAACCTCTATTTTATGACCTGACCCGCGAGAAGAACAGAAGTCTCAGTAGCCTGAGGCTACTAGGAGATAAGCCCTTTAAAGCTTATCCACACCGCTTAATAATTGCGGGCTGCCTTCAAAATGGTCTATAAAGTAAGATTATTTTAAGAGCCTATGTATGCTATCAAAAAGAAACTCAGAAGTCAACCCCCCGGCGGATTCTTAGGCCACTTCCGGCACTAAGCTTCTGGTATACCTAAAAGGCTGATCCGGTTCAATGCCTAGTTATAATCAATGACGACCTTAATCCTATCCTTGCTCTCAGGAACTCTCCTTACCCAAAAAGGCGATAAAAGCACACGCGCCGAAGCTACAGTATCTATACTCTTGATATAACTAGTTATTTCAGCGTTATTTTTACCCATTAAATCGCCGATGATCCTGTCTTGATCAATCTTACCATAAGCGGGGCCCCTGATAACTACGTTAAACTCTAATTTATTATTCTCTTTATCAAATTGAATCGATTCAAACTCTAATTTTAATTTTTCTTGAATTATCGCTAAGTTTTTCATTTTTTCCACATACTGGGATATTAACTGAAAAAGGTCCGCTTCTTTAAATCCGACGGTCTGTATTTTAGCTTTAGCGGTCATGGTAAAACTATCTGTTGCCTCGTCAATTTTAGCATCTGAAGTCAGCTCATCTATGACAGGCTTAAAAGGAGTCAGTATTTTTAATCCGGCTGACTGCTGTTTAAGCTCTTGTTCAATCTCCGCACCGATCCGTTCTTCCATTTTTTTCTTGGCATCAACATAATCTTGCTCAGTCACCACTTTTGCTTTCCCGACTATCCCTCCCTTAAACGCCGCCTCGGAACTGCCATAAAATTTCTGGTAGCGATCAGCATCGCCTTTTTCTTTAAATGCCGGAATAGTGAATCTGCCTGCCGGAATATTATAAGCATCGCCGGCTTTATCGGCTATAACCTCAACCTGAATTTTGCCAGGAGATATCTCACCATTCTTAACTGTTGTGCCGGGGACAGTAACGGTAGTGAGGGTTCTGAAGATCAGGCCATTTTCAGATTCAAAGCGCGTTGTCGCTATCAAAACCTGAGGCGTTGTGCCATATTCATTGTAAATAGTGATCTTCCCTCGGGATTTTTGCACTACATCACGATCACCAGTCGAGCTAAAAGATTCTTCAATATTTTTATCGATCGAGAAAAGCTGGCCCGGAATTCTCTTCGATTCAGCGTCTATGTCTTGGAAAGAGTCGGAAACACTGACACTGATATTAAGATCGAGGGGGTCGGTTTTTGGCTTTATTATAACTTGAGCGCTTCCGGTTGAAACATATACCACTATCCCCAGCAATATCACCGCAACAAAACCCATAAACGGAACTAATTTATTCGTTAGATCCAATTTTGCAATGCGAGCAATTTTAAATGACCTCGCTTCTCTTGGCCGAGACCAACTATTCTTTTGGCTCTGCCAAACGCTTTGTATCTGATCCATTATACCGTCCTCTGCCGCCGATTCCTTGATGCCTTTTTTTAATTCCACCTCCATAGGTTTTTCAACTTTTCTGGAAACACGAACATTAACCCGTTTGTCTTCCCGTGGTTTTACAATATCATCGAGAGATCTATTAACTCTTGCCGCTGTAATTATTTCATAGTCCTCTCGCGGTGACACATTATCTCCGACATCTTCCGGATCTTCCTCAATATCTGTCGTTTCCCTGGCCAAAAAATTACCGGCATCGTCTTCTTCTTCACGGCCTGCTCCATAAACTGATTCTGCTATAGTTTTATTATCCTCCGATACCCTCTCAAAATCTTCTTCATTCTCCGTATCAGTCGGCTCAGTCTGTTCTTCTTCGCTAACCAACTCTTCTTCATCCGCCTCATCTGGTTCGTCTGTCCGAACCACTGCTTGAGCCTTCGGGTGTTTTTTATCATTTTTATTTGATAAAACGCCAAAATTGTATTTTAGAGAAAGTTCAACTATGTCCGGATTGGAACTTAGTATCAGGATATTTTTATTCTCTTCTTCTGCTGCTGCAGCTAAAACAGTAAAATGCCCTTCATCGTTTAGGAATTTACTCTTCGGGGGCATTACAAAAATAATCTCCTGAGCGGGACTTGCTTGAAAAAGACGAAGAATATCTTCAAACCTATCGTCTTTTAGTACGTTTATAATTTTAGTGCCTGGCATTCTTCTATTATAGCATTGATTCCCTAAAACAAAATTGACACAATAGTAAGTTTTTCCACAGCACCCCGGCACCCCTTATTGGAAGCAACATAAAATCCAGTAATAGAGCTGGTGGCCTTCTCTTAATTATTTACAAATTTTAGATATTATTATATAATAATATCAGGACCTGGTTTGAGCTTTAGGAGAGTGAGTGGCCAAAATTAAAGTGTCTGTCCAGGTTGATGGCAAAACGGAGTCTGCTGAGATATCTGGAGATCTATACGAGATTCTCCGAGATGGGGCAAGCCTGAGAAATAGGCCGATAGAATTATACTTATTTCTCGCAATAAAAAGATACGGAGTTCTGACAGAAGAAACAATCCGCGTATTCCTCGAGGAATACTGGATCCTATGAGTCGAAATGTCGGCTCTTTTTTAATACTCTAAGGACATCCTCTTTATTTTTAGCCGCCATCAACTCCACCCGCAACTCCTTAGCCCCCTCGAATCCATTCACATAAATCTTGAAAAATCTTTTAAGCACGTCGAAGTTCTTTCCGCCGGTCCACAGCTTCTCAAAATTCCCCACATGCCTGATAAGCAATTCGATTCTTTTTTGGGGCGAGTCCAACTTTTTGCCAGAAAAAAACCATGGGTTTTGAAAAATCCCCCTGCCTATCATAACACCGTCAAGATCATAAAACCTGGACTTTTCTCTGGCTTCATCCAGACTCAAGACATCGCCATTGCCGATTAAAAGTTTATCGGCCCTATGGGCTTTTTTAGCAATTTTACCCGCTTCCTCCCAATGCGCAGGAGCTTTTGACATTTCTTTACGAGTTCTTAAGTGGACAGAAAGTGTTGCAATATCAGTACTTAATAAATTATCAATCCAATCGTAATCTATTTTATTAAAACCAAGTCTTGTTTTTACTGAAACAGGCAGTTTACCGGAACCACGCAGAGTTTCCTTTATTATTTTTACGGCCAGTGCGGGATTTCTTATCAAGGCCGCTCCACCTCCTTGTTTCTCAACCGATTTATCCGGACAGCCCATATTAATATCTATTCCATCAAAGCCCAGTTCCTGTGCCATCTGCGCACATTTATAAAAATTTTCAGGCTTAGAGCCAAAAAACTGAACCACTATCGGCTTTTCTTTCTTTTTAAAATATAACTCCCCCTCGAATTTCTTAGAACCATGCAGAATGCCGTCGCAAGATAGAAATTCCGTATAAAAAACATCGGGTTTTCCGCATCGAGCGACAATATCCCTGAAAGCCCAGTCCGTAACATTAGCCATAGGCGCCAGTATCATAATGGGTTTACCCTGAGCTCGTCGAAGGGTGTTAATTTTCTTCCAAAATCCATAAACCATAAAAATAGATTATATTATAATTTCTAATAAAAAGCCCTGACCAAACAGGGCATGCGATTAAACTCCGTGTCCGTAACCTTTCTCCGAGGGTTGGTGATGAAACAAGTCATCACCCCTAAACTTTTTATACGCCGCAAGATTCGTCACCTTTTTATTTACGGGTGTCCTGGGATTTTCCAGCCCGTTAACCGGAACCGTCAGCCTTATTCCGTCGCCGTCATCATCGCCGTCTTCACCACCATCTTTTTCCAATGCTTCAGCGATTCTTTCAAGTAGCCCCGTGGTCCTGATTCCAACTAAAACAATCACCAGTGCCACCACCATACAGCCCCAGAATGCTTCCATCTCTATCGAACCTCCCCGAGAAAAGTTAGAAATAGCTTTTCTATGGTAACCCAAGAACTAGATTTAGTCAATACTTTGCGGTAATTCTTCTACTGCCGGCCCGCCGTACCTACTCAACGATAGCTCGGATTCTCCTGACACCGGCGCTAACAGCTTCCTCTTTCACAATCTTTATTTTACCCACCTCGCTAGTGCTAGAAACGTGAGGACCACCGCATAACTCTTTAGAGAAATCGCCCACAGAATAAACATTGACCTTGGGCGGATATTTCAACCTGAAAAATGCCAAAGCTCCGGAACGGAGGGCATCCTCATAGGCCATTTCTTCTTTTGTAACTTTATAATCTTTTTTGACCGCCTCATTGGCAAGATCCTCTATTTTTTTAATTTCTTCCGGTGTTAATTTGCGGGTGAAATTAAAATCAAATCTTAGCCTTTCGGGAGTAATATCAGATCCGGCTTGGTGGACTTCTGCTCCGAGAACTTTTCTTAATGCCGCATGTAATAAATGCGTCGCAGTGTGTAGTCTGGTAGCTTTTTTCAATTCTTCTTCATTACCTGCTTTTAACTCTCCGGTATCTAGTATCAGTCCGTGTCCACCGAATTTTTTCTCAGCTCCGGCTCGGGATTTTTCCTGATGTTTTTTAAATTCTTCGTCGAAGGCTTCTCTGGTTAAACTCTTTGCCTTATCCTTAGATATATCTTTGATTAACTCGTAGGGCAAGCCAAAGCTCTCATATAATTTAAACGCCGAATGAGCATCAACCGCCTCCAGACGCTTTAATTCATTCAGGCCGTTTCTGAGAGTTTTATTAAATTTATTTAGCTCTTCTGAATATACGGTCAATATTTCATTCCTCCGCACTAATAATTCGGGGTACCGACTGGCATAGGTATTTATTACCTGATCTATAATATCGTTAGATATGTTTAATGCCATTATCCTTCTCATCAATCTTCGCATTACATAGCCCTGCTCCTTATTAGACGGAGTCACTCCTTCCGAAGCGAGAAAAACCATCGCCCTTGAGTGATCCGCAATAACTCTTTTAGTTCTCAGGTCAAAATGATTAGGCAGACTGTTGATTATCGGTTCGAATAAATCTGTTTCAAAAATATTTTTCTTTCTTTGAACCACCATAGCCAATCGCTCCAATCCCATGCCAGTATCTATTCCGGCCGTTTTTAGGTTTTCTAGATTTTTATCGCTTTTTCCGTTCAATAGCTCCTCTCTTGATCCAGGATAAAAAAATTCATTAAAAACAATATTCCATATTTCTACGCCATCGACATATATCTCCGTTGTTGGTCCGCAAGGCCCTTCGGAGCCGGTCGGTCCCCAAAAGTTATCCTGTATACTTGCTCGTTTTACGATTATCTTTGGATCGACTTCTTTCCAAAGCAATTCGGATTCCTCGTCAGCAGGAACATTAGCTGAAGGCAAACCTTCAAACACGGTAACATAATCAATTTTTAACCCTAACTCTCGGGTAATAAAATCATGAGCCCAGGCGATAGCTGCTTCTTTCCAATATCCGCCGAAAGAAAAATTGCCCAGCATTTCAAAAAACGTGAGATGGGATTCATCCCCCACCTCATCAATGTCCGATGTTCGCATTGATTTTTGGATAGATACAGTATTGAGTGAGCCAAAATCCTTCATAGCATCAGCCTCGCCTGTATAATATGGCTTGAATTGTTGCATTCCGGCAGTCGTAAAAAGAACCGAGGGGTCGGTCGGCAGCAAAGAAGATGACGGCACTATCTTATGTCCCTTTGACTCAAAGAATTTTAAAAATTTTTCACGGATTTCTGAATGGGTCATATGGGTATAAATTTATCAAAAAAAATCTGTCAGTACAAATAGGCGAGCGAATAAAGAAGATAAAAAAAATCCCCGGCATAATGCCGGGGAGCTAGATTAAACCGAGATGCCGTAGTATAAAGATTTGATTCCAGTTATGGCTACTAACGTGGATATAAACCAATACCAAGAAAACTAGGCCACTTTTGGCAACAAGGCGTACCACCCTTATTTTATCGGCAGTACGAGTGTATATAAAAAATCCCGCAGCAATAGCTATGCTCTTACCCACTATCATTCCACACAGAAGACCAAAAGTTTCAAAAATATACCTAGCCAGCGGATTAGCCTCCATATCTATGCCAGGCGGAGTTTTTGTTGCCAAGATATATGTCAACGATGCATCCCCTACTTGCAAAAGTACCAAGACGATAAAAACACTGAACCAGAACCAGCTCCTTGATCCTCTCAACTCCATTCCATACCTCCAAGTCCGCAGTATTAAACAATATAATAATTGATTATTATCAATTTGTCAAGCCATACTGCTCCACGGAAGCAGAGAAGCTAAATAAAAAATCCCTGTCCCATAAAAGGACAGGGTACGGCTTAATAAAAACGAGTCCGCCAGCTATGGCAGAATTTTTTTACGCACCGCAATTACCTGAAGCTTCGTCAAAGTCAACTGGCGTTCAAGCCTGATCACCTTTTCCCGAAGCAAATCGTTCTCTTTCTTGATGGCCAAGTACCTTCGAATTATTCTTGATCGGGACTTGAAAAAAATAAAAAACTTCATGGCACCTCCATAGAAGACAGAAGAGCTAGCAGAACCTGATTATTTTACACTTTTTACAGAATAATGCAATACCCCTAGAACAAAAACGGGCTAATGGACAAATAAACCCTAAGATCAACTGACCGCAAGATTGTTTTTTTAAAAAAATTCGTACATAATACTCCTCAACGATCTTTTAAAAAACGGGGGTATCCGTGCCGGCACCTTACTGCGGAATTAATAGAAGCAGCCACAGACATCTTGACGGTTCTAGGGTGTTGTTAAATATTCTTCCGCGCCTGCACACTCTCAGCGGCAGAGAATATCCTTTTAATCCCTGGCTGGATCATCACCGCCAAATTATCAATTGGTTTAGCGACGTACACGGAGATATCGTGACAAAGTTTTCCGTTACAACCGGGGTAATGCAGAGCCCGATTACTATTTTCAAAGCCGCCGAAGAATATGTTACTCACTATGCCCGCCAAGGCTTCAATGATCTGAAAATTACAGTCGCGCCCCAATATCACGTCTTCGGAGACAAATATACGCCCAAAGGATTACTGGACGAAGAAAGTGTTATGCGGCTTTTTATTTCCGGACTTAAGGAAGGAATAAATAAAGCAAAGATAGAGACCGGGCACACAGTTAGGGCTAAAATGTTATTCGGCATTGGCCGTGAAGTCTCATCGGATAAATCCATTAGGCTGGTTGATCTGGCGGCAAACTGTGATCCGGAATATGTCGCTGGTATTACTCTGGTCTGCAACGAACCTCAAAATCCTCCGGAAAAGCATCTCGAAGCATTTCTTCTGGCTAAGAATTTGGGAATCCGAGAAAGAAGATGCCATGTTGAATGGGTTAAAGACCGGACCGATGAAGAGAAAAACACGCCGGAAAAAATATTAGCAAACTACGAAGAAGACAAACCCCAGTTACGTAAAAATCTTGAAACGGCAATATTCAAACTTGAGGCTACGCACATTGATCACGCCTTTTCGCTGCCGGAGCACGATGATCTTATCGACGAGGTCGTGAAAAGAAACATTGGCATAACTGTATGTCCGGGTTCTTTGCTGTTTACTAAACTAATACACGGTCCTAAGATACTACAACTCCGCAAACTTCTGCAGGCCGGCGTCCGCGTATCCATCGATTCTGACGATGATCTTTTTATGATGGATCTTGATGAAGTTTTTCAATTTTTAAATGATTTTTATCACTTTACTCCTGAAGAAATTGCCCAGCTTAATAAAAATGCATAAAAATTACCCCGCCTAGGCGGGGATTTCTTTTAATTTATCGTTGTTCAGGGTATCATCATAGCCACGCTTAAATATTCTTCTAGCATTAGCATTATCAATCTCTAGGCGACTCATTCCTAGTTTTAATTTAGGTTCTATTTTAATGAATTCTACATTATTGGGAATAGAGAAATTTTCAACTTCATTTATATAACTTAGCTGATTCCTCCTGAATTCAGGGCCATGTAGACATGCAAAAGCTTTACTAATGAAATAAGTGGTGGGGTTATCATCATTATGCCAATTATCAAAAACTACTATCCTGGTTGCTCCTTCAGAAATTGCCTTCTTTACATGTAACTGAAATCTTGAAGCCGGCGAAGAATCACTAAAAAATTTGTCGCCTACAAGGCTTCCCCTTACCGAAAAGAGGTTTGTAAAGATTGGGACAGATATCGATGCCCTTAAAATTTCCCACATGTTAACTCCTGCTCTATTGGAAAAATACTCAATTTTTCCAGTCCTTGAATTTGTTAAAGGAAAATAAACAACAATATCTGATCTAGTCATCCTTTCCATGTCTAGCGGGTTTTTACCTTTCAAAACATCGTCCACCAGATAATCAATATCGAGAATTTTCCAGAATCTCCAAAGGCTGACAAATTTTCTGGTCGATAAAGATTCTAACCAAACTTTTAGAATTATTTCGTGTTGACCCGTAACATAACAAATACTAGTAGGCGCACTTCCAGAAGCCGCAATAATCATATCCGGTTCCTTTATATTCATATTACACAGAGCATATAGAGCTCCGGCCGTATAGACTGCCCTTGCAGAACCTCCAGGAAATATCCACGCTGTTTTCATCCACTAACCTTATTTTTAAAATACTATGTGGAATATAGCAGAGGATAGAATGTAGTCAAAGGAATTAGAAAACCACAGTTGTACGCAAAGTTTTTTATCTGGGGGACTAATGGGACTCGAACCCATGACCTCGCTGCCACAGAGCGATGTGATAACCACTTCACCATAGTCCCCATTTCCAGATATATTCTACACTATTTTGGGTATATAGTAAACTAAACACCCTTCGGATACTTAATGAAGTTATATACAGAAAAAGACAGCTAAAACAATTGCGATAAAAACCCTATAGTGACCTAAGGAGTCTCCTTAATTAGCATCCATGAGACCCTCTTTATCGCCAGAAAAATATAACTCCACAAAAACGGCAGCCAGAGCGGCATTATTCCCAAAAGGGTCGTTCTAGTAAAGGTTTCGATTCCGGTGCTTAGAAATAAAGATTCACCGATTAATGTACCAAAAAAACCAACTACTAAAATCAGCAGATCAGCCTTTTCTCTCCTAAATATCACAGAGGCAACAATAATACCCAGATAGATAGCAGTGAGTATGTAGTCGTTTACAATAAAGATAGCCAAGCTAACCATTATAACAACTGCTAAAAAGTAGGCTGAAATTCTAAGAGTATATTTCATTATGTATTGATTATAGCATTATCAATCAAGCTGTATATTGTCGACTCCATCTCCCTCCGCTAAAGCTACGGAAGGAGACGCTGGGAGGAAGTTGGAATGGTTATGCGAAGCGAAGTTAATCGTCATCCGTTTCTTGTTTGCGATACTTAGGCGGTTTAAATATTAAATTCAAAAGATAAGTAAGCTCTATATCCGAAAGTCCTGATTTTTGGGCAATCTCTAAAGTGATTCGTCTAACTTCGGGTTCAGCACCTAACTTTTCCCCCGTTTTTATCTTATTGATTTTTTCTAACCATGATCTTTCATATCCAAGTTCTGCCATCTGATCATCAAATGTCTTAGATAGGCTTTCTAACTCATCTAAAATCTGGCCCAGTATGCGGTCGTAAAAGTTTGCATCCTCGATTAATCTATTTCTCTCAAATTTCTCCATTTTGTCGGGGTGCCGAGAGTCGAACTCGGTCTAACTGCTCCCAAAGCAGTCGTACTACCGTCATACGCCACCCCGAAGTTTTCCGACTAATTGTACCATTTTTATGTGCATCTTGTCGATTAAATCAAAAATCCCCGCCAAGGCAGAGATTTTAATGGATAAATGGGGCAAGAATAATAAACACTGCAAGGATTATTGATAATATCGGATCGAGAACATTCAGATTCCAAACAGCTATTCCTATTGCGCCGAGTATGACGACAATCGAACCGCCGGCATCGGCAAGCATGTGGCGGGATAACAATTTTCGAATGATTGAATAATCTTCGCCTTCTTCCTTTTTAAGAATCAGGAAAGAATAGATATTGCCGATCAATCCAATTATAGCCACGAGGAAAAACCAGAAATTGATTTTTAATTCCGGCGGATTAATGATCCTGGAGACAGCTTCCCAGATTATCACTCCTGCAACGATAAAGAAAAGAGAAATGCTGACCTGAGTTACTGTTTTCTTTATTCTATCTTCCGATAGACCGAAAAACTTAAATTCGGAAAGATATGATATCAAAGGAGCCAGCGTATCCAGAAATAAATGAAAGCTGTCGGATAACATGGCTAGGCTTCCGGAGTAAAGACCTACAGCCAATTCGGCTATAAACATCAAAAAATTTATCTTTAAGACCGCGAGATAGCGGTCTTTATCAGTTTTGTGGCTGTGACCGCTCCCCATCAGTAGATCCTCTTGTCAAAAATGCTGACTATAAACTAACATTACCCAAAAAATATGCAATCAAAAAACACCGTCTAATTCCATCCGAGGACAATAATAAAGACTGATTTTAAAATCAGTCTTTATTATTAAATGTCCCCTCGGAGGGAATCGAACCCCCATCAAGACCTTAGAAGAGTCCTGCTTTATCCATTAAGCTACGAGGGGAAATAACTAATAAATTATAGCTCAAATTAGGTTTTTTGTCGATTAATATTCAGAATTGCCAAATCGACTTAAATATCATACTGTACTAGGTATTGTTTTTTGAACCTTAAAAACACAAAGAGGCTGACTCAGATGAAGCTATCGTGGTCAAGGTCCAAAGAATTATTGGAACTTCCGCTGGAAAAGCTCAAGCCCGACTATTGGGTATTTATGTTGAGGCGCCGGCCATGGTTGAGAAATACTTTATTATTAATCCTGCTGTTATTTTGCCTCGGATTCGGTGCAGGGTACTCCTATATATTCAAATATACCGGAGACCTAAAAAACGACAATGGTAACATCGTAGATTTTTCCAAGCTCAACCGCTCTGATTTTAAAAAGTCTTCCACAATTTACGCAAATGACGGCAAAATTATCGGTAGATTATTTGAAGAAATAAGATCTCCCGTAAAAAGCGAGGAGATACCGTCTTTGGTTAAATACGGTTTCATTGCGGCCGAAGACAAAAGATTCAATCCGGATCGGCCTAATAAATTCATGATCGATCTTGTTTGCGACAGACTTTATGTAGGCGTTGACCCATGCGCTATTATACGTGCCGGCTTGGGTCAAGTTATGCGAATACGCAATACTTCTGGCGCCAGCGGTATCCCGTCACAGATCACCAGGCTTAATTTCGGTGACGAGATTGAATCCTTCCGGATTCGAGAGCATAGTTATTGGCGTAAATTTAAAGAGGCAAAAATAGCTATCCAGCTGAATAAGCGCTATCCGAAAGACAAAATAATTGAAAATTTCTTGAACCTTATTTACTTCGGACGGGGCGTTAACGGTATTGCCGAAGCGACCCAGCGTTATTTCGGCAAAGATATTCGCAGAGATGAATTAACTTTACAGGAAATCGCAATACTGGTTAGCATGAATAAGTCCCCATCCATATATTCACCGGTCTTCAATAAGCCCGATCTGGCCGACAAGGATTATAAAAACAAACGGGACAAAGAAATAGTAAGAATGGCCTTAGCTAGAGACAGGTACAACTGGGTTCTGGGTAGAATGATGGAAGATGGCTATATATCGCGTAAAGATTATAAAAAATCCCTATTCAAAAAAGATGAGGATCTCGATATAAAACTAGTAGATCTTCGGCCATTAAAAAATAGGAAATTTGATTATGGAAACCGGGTAGTCAAGGAATTTCTTCTGGGCCAGAAATGGACAGAGAAAGAATTATCCAGCACAGCCGGCCTAAGAATCCATACGACGATTGATACAAAAATCCAGAAAATAGCATCGGAAGAGTTTGAGAAACACCTGGCTTACATAAATACTGAAAAGGTCATCGGTGATAAAATCGACGGTGCATTTGTAATTATTGAGGTTAAAACAGGCAATATTCTTGCTATGAGCGGCGGCCATGATTTCAATGAAACACAATATAACCGCGTTTTCGCAACTCGTTCTCCCGGTTCCGGATTTAAGCCCCTGGTATACGCTGCAGCGCTAGAACAAGGCAAAGATTACTTTGATCAAGTCTGTAACTGTTCATTCACCATGAGA
>JACOZW010000019.1 GCA_016181145.1 Candidatus Yanofskyibacteriota bacterium | reverse complement strand
TTCCCCCGGTCAGGCCATGCGGACCCCGCCAAGGCGGGGCCGAGCCTGACCACCCCCATCGGGTCCCGGCAAAATAGCATAAATATTTTGAATTTGTAGTGATTCGTCTCAAAGGATTTAAAATAAATCAGATTAGCGTTTTTATACGTAGTTATTGGAATGAAAAAGGCCCGCGGGTTAGGCGGGCCTGCCGGTGAACCGGCTGGGTTACTTCGCGACGGCCTTTGTGAGGCGGGCGCGTTCTTTCGTCGCTCCCTGACCGACGCCGAGGCGCCGATCCAGCAGTGCAATCTGCTGCGCCGCCGAGCGTTCCGCACGCTCGGCCTGACGCTCTGCCACGCACTCGATGGCGTGGCGCTCACGCCACGCGTCCTGCGCGTCACGGTGGGCGTTGGAGTTCTCGTGACGGCGGGAAAAGTACCCCGCCTTCTTTGCTTCCGTTGTGCTTACGAACCGTGCTACGATACTCATTCTGTTCTCCCTTCGCTTATCCGCCACCATGACGGATATCTAGGATACTTTAATTATATCACTATTTAGGACAAAAGTCAAGGGTTTAGAATTTATGTAGCTGTGCTATTTTATTGAAAAGGGATTGATTTTTTCTCATCCAACACGCTCCATTAACAAATCCGTCGATAATTTATCATTTTCTCTGACCAATTAAGAAACCTGACCCGGCCATGCGGTCTGCCTAAATCCAGACCGAACCGGGTCATCCTAATTGGGACCCAGGAAAATATCCAAATTATCTCGGATTTGTATTAAAGGAGCTGAAAGGATTCGAAATTAATCAAACCCTTTTCAATAGCATGAAAATCGCCTTAGTACACGATTGGTTAGTGAATTTAAGCGGTGCGGAACGCGTACTTTTGGAGTTGCATAAAATATTTCCTGATGCGCCGATATATACTCTTTTTCAGAATGAAAAATTCACTTCTCAATATTTTCCTGATACCGAAATTCGCTCGAGTTTTTTACAAAAAATACCGGGCATAAATAAATATTACAAATACTTTTTCTTTCTCATGCCCACGGCAATAGAATCTTTCGATCTTTCCGATTTTGATCTGGTTATTTCCTCTTCGGCAATATTTTCAAAAGGCCTGGTTCTCAAACCGAAAACAAAGCACATCTGCTATTGCTATAGCCCGACCAGGCAGATCTGGGATCTTAATGCAATTAAGGATTATGGATTCTCAATTCGTAATACTTTAATTAATCTATCCAAACATTTTCTGAGAATATGGGATCAGCAGGCATCAGACAGAGTTGACGAATTTGTTGCGATATCTGAGCACGTCAGACGGCGTATAAATAAGTACTACCGAAGGGATTCTGTAGTTATTTATCCGCCGGTTAGTATCAAGTATCCAGTATCAAGTATTAAGGAGGAGAAATTAATCCATGATACTAAATACTTAATACCTAATACTGATTTTTATCTTATAGTCTCTCGCCTGTTTCCTGATAATCGGAGAAGGTCCGGAACGCGAGCGGTTAAAACAGCAAATAGGAACTAATGGGAATATTAAGCTTTTAGGTTTTGTCCCGGATGAAAAATTAGCAGAATATTATCGTGGCTGTCGAGCTTTTATTATGCCACAGGAAGAAGATTTCGGCATTACGCCGATTGAGGCAATGTCATTCGGGAAGCCTGTACTGGCTTTACGCAAAGGCGGCGCAATCGAGACCATAATTGAAGGTGTTACCGGTGAATTTTTCGATGATCCGATACCTGAGGGGCTGGCCGATGGTATTCGCAGGTTAAATGAAAATTATTCAAGTTATGATCCCGTTATTATAAAAAATCATATTCAAAAATTTTCTGTCCAGAGATTTAGGGAACAGATTTTGAAAATAGTTGCGGGAAGTTAATTTTTACATTATAATCTTGAGAATTAAGCTGAGTACGAGGAGGTCGTAATGGCAAATGGGCCAAGTATCCATCATGTTGCGATAACCAGTGAGTTCGGCAGAATTGAGCATGTAAGATCTTTAACATGGCCTGAGGTAAAAGAGATATGGCGCAATAATGAAGAGAACCTAGAGCACTGGAAAAAATATTGGGAATCGCAGGGCCATAATTCATGGGAAGAATGGAGAAAAAAATCCTTTTGGCGGTTTAACGTGGCTAGGGCCGACTGGGCCTTATATAAATTCACTGACCCGTCAGAAAGTATTCCTAGGCTAAAACCGGGCTTATTCAGGGGTTGGAAAAAGTTATTTTACGGGAATCGAATCTATCTGTCCTTTGCGGAACTTATGGAAAATCAGGATGTCATAAATTACCCGCCCCTCCAGGAATTCAGGGGATTTCTTCAGAAATTAGATCAGACTACTATTATAGGGTTATATGATAGCTACGAAAATATTACTGTAATCGAGGGTATGCATAGATGTGCTGCATATACTGTTTCTATGCATCAAGGCCAGCCATTGCCAACGCAGTTCTATATCGCTCTAGGTTTGGGCAAAGAGCGCTGGTTATCCAGGATGTTATACGGGCTAAGTTTTGTTTAGGACCGATTGAATCGGTCTCTTTTTTTAAGTATAATCAGTCAGTGCACTTATCTATAATTACAATCAACTATAATGGTTCCGTGGACACGATAAATTTATTGAATTCTCTCGCAGATCAAACAGACAAAGATTTTCAGATAATAGTCGTGGACAATGCCTCGGTGGAGGAGGATTTTTCCGCCTTAGGCGGATCCGCCCCTGGCGGAAATAACATACTTTTGATAAGAAATGAGAAGAATTTGGGATTCTCCGGGGGCAATAACATAGGTATCAAAAAGGCCCTAGAAAACGGCTCTAACTGGGTAGTTTTGATCAATAATGATACCGTGGTGGAAAGTAGCTTTATCGGCGCTCTAAAGGCTAAATTAGGGGGTCTGGAGGGCATTGTCGGCATACCTCTAGCTGAAGATGGCTACACTGCCTACTATGGGTTGATAGAGTGGCTAAAACCGACTCTTAGGCATGGCTATAACCCGCTTTATTCCGAGTATTTGAGGCGTAATAGGAGTTACTATTCCATAGGTGCGGCCATGGCGATTCATGAAAATGTGTTTGATGAGATAGGTCTTCTTGATGAGAAATACTTTCTGTACTTTGAGGATGCTGATTTTTCTTTAAGGGCAGGCCGGGCAAGTGTACCGATAAATTTTATAGATGAACCGAAGGTTCAGCATAAAGAAGTCTCTAAGACCAATAGAAAACTCGGCAATCCGCTATTGCTAAGATATCACTATAGGAACGCTTTGTATTTTAACCAGAAAAATGGGCCATGGTATATCAAAATTCTTGTCTGGCCGTGGAGTTTCTGGATAATAAAAAAACAGATTTTTAAAATTATATTTTTTTATAGACGAGATGAGTCGCTAGCAATATTATCGGGAGTTTTTGATTTCTATAAGAATAAGATGGGAAAAATCGTATAAAGTATTGTGTATTAAGTATTATGGTTTTAAATAAACTACATGCTTCGAATCGGTATTGAATGTGAAAATATAGAAGATCCTAAATCACGCTGGGGAGTCGGCCAGCTGACTTTGAATTTACTTAAAGAATATGAGAGTAATCCCGAATGGCAACAAAAATATAAACTATACCTATATTTCAAAAAAAGAGTCCCGGATGATGAATTTTTAAAAAATCCAATTTTCGTCAAACGAGTATTGGGTTTTCCGTCTTTTAATATTTTTTACCATATATTGATGCCTTTACGGGCCATGGCAGACAGACTTGATTGGATGTTTTTTCCGGCCTATATGCTTCCGCCTTTGTATTTCGGCAAATCAGTGGTAATGCTTACTGAGGATGTTTACTATGAATACAAATCGGGAATCTTACCCTTTCGCTATAGACTAGCTTATGGATTGTTTACTAATTGGGCAGCAATTATGGCAACTAAAATATTGGCAATATCTGAAACATCAAAAAGGGAGATTGCCAAAGTATATAGAATAAATCCAGAACGGATTTTTGTATCGTATCTCGGGATTAGCACTTCTCAATCTGTTCAATCCGTAATCCGAAATCCGGAATTAAGTAATTATTTGCTATACGTGGGTCAGGCATTTCCAAGAAGGCATTTGAAAGAAACGATTTTAGCATTTAAGGAAATTGTTTCTGAATTTCCAGATCTAAAATTAATCGCCGTAGGAAAGGATAAATACCAGGTTCCGATTATCAAAGATTTAGTTAAAAAAATTAATCAGGAATCAGGCGCGGAGAAGATTAAGTATCATGATTATTTGGAAAATCGCGAAGAAATCGACAATCTATATTCCGGGGCTAAAGCCTTAGTGTATGTTTCCGATAGAGAGGCTTTTGGGTTACCGCCAATGGAGGCCTCGTCATTTGGCGTTCCGCCGGTAATCATGGATAATGAATTGGGTCATGAGCTTTTCAGTGAGTATGCTTTTTATTCTAAGAGTGGTAATGCTCATGATATTGCCGAGGCTATAAAATCGGCGCTGAACAACGAATCAAAAACCCTGAATATCAGAAATAATGGTCCAGAATTTGTAAAAAAATATAACTGGAAAGATTTCTCAGCGAGATTTTTTAATGAAATTAAATAAGCCCGGCGGGGCTTAGGATAAAAGGGATGCGTCAATAGTGATCAAATTTTCACATCCTGGTTCTAGGCAGGTCAATTCGTAGTAGTCGCCATCCCTTGAGTCTGGAATAAGGCGAAGAGTCTTTATATCATTTGATGTAATCTCTATTTCGCATCCGCAAGAACGACATTCAACAATTCTTTTTACTATGGTACCCTTGGATCTGGCAGTTCTAACTATTCTCACAACGCACTCCTCATTCTAGCTTCTAAAGAGCTTAGGTATATAATATCAGATGAATTTTTAAAGTCAAGCAGGAAATAAATCTATGGATAATGATTTTATAGCAAAACATTATGACGAAACCCTTCCGTATTATAAACATCTTTGGGGCAGAGGTGCTAATGCAGTTCATTACGGATTTTGGGATGAAGAAACTAAAACTATTGAAGAAGCTTTGTTGAATGAAAATAAATTTTTGACGGAAGCAGCTGATATTAAACCATCCGATAAAGTTTTAGATGCAGGATGCGGGATAGGAGGAAGTTCTGTCTGGATTGCAAAGAATGTAGGTGCAAATGTGATTGGAATCACTTTAAGCACTAAACAGCTTGAGGAAGCTAAAAAAATAGCCAGTAAGTATGGCGTAAGCGATAAGACAGAGTTTGAAATAGGGGATTATCTTAATACGCGTTTTGCGGATAATACCTTTGATATTGTATGGGCTATTGAGAGCGTGTGTTATGCTGAGAATAAGGCCGATTTTTTAAAGGAGTCCTATAGAATATTAAAGCCCGGTGGCCGGCTTGTTCTTGCAGACGGCTTTCTCGATAGGGAAGCAGTGGGGTTAGAGAAAAAATTATTGAAAGATCTCTTGATGGGTTTTGCCCTTACAAACTTAGCTAATATATCTGATTTTAAGAAAGATATGGATCTGGCCGGCTTTAGGGAAATAAAACATTGGAATAAGAGCACGAATGTAAAAAAGTCTTTAAGAATACTCTATATACGAGTGCGCATCGCATACCCGTTATTAAAAATCGCCCACTTATTTGGTTTAATTCCTGATACTGTTATTAAATATGGCCCGGTAGGTATTGCTCAATATAAATTACTGAATACCGGCCTAATGAAATACGCAGTCTTCTTGGGAAAAAAATGAATAATAGAATACTAAATTTATTTTTTATAGTACAGCTAGTCTTATTCGGTCTGATAATAACCGGTGTTTTGCCGCG
>JACOZW010000018.1 GCA_016181145.1 Candidatus Yanofskyibacteriota bacterium | reverse complement strand
AGATCAAAATAATAACCGTCGTTTTCAATTAGATAAGCATGGCCTTTGGCTATTAAGGTTTTAACCTGATTTACCACCTGTTCGATATGTTCTGTTGCGGGAATATATTTCGGCGAATCAACTCCTAGGGCTTTCATATCTTCTTTGAATTTTTCGTAATATTCTTTCGCGTATTCAAGCGGTTCGCGTCTGGCTTCCTTGGCCCGCTGAATTATTTTGTCATCTATATCGGTTATGTTCTGGATGTAATCGACTTCGTATCCTTCTTGGCGGAGATATTTAGATACGACATCAAAGAATACAAAAGTCCGAGCATTGCCGATATGTATATAGTCATAAACCGTTGGCCCACAGACGAACATTTGGACTTTGTTGTCGTGGCGCGGGATGAGGCGTTCTTTTGTTTTGGTTAGGGTGTTGTAGATCGTGACCATAATGATTATTTTAGCAAGAATTAGCTCTATGCGATAGTACGCTCTTATTATTTACTTTCCTAAATATTAGTGTATAATATTATTCATTAAAGCCCCTTGAAATATGGAGGAAAAATGGAAGCAACTATTGCTCTGCCGGATCTCGAAAAGGAATTCGAAGAGACGATGGATGAACTCAGGTTTAGTGAGGATCTTAAGATGTCTGTCAGGAATTTTTTAGGAATTCTTAGACAAAAGAGTGAATTTACATATGCCCATAGCTTGAGAGTAGGATTCTTAGCAAGAAAAATAGCTAGGTTCATGCATCTGCCAGAGAATGCTTTATTCTTGGCTGGAATTTTCCACGATTTAGGAAAATCCCAGATTCCTCTTAGTACACTCCATAAAACAGCTGGCTGGACTTCCGAGGATGCTAAAATAATGGAAAGTCATGTTATGGATAGTTACCGCATTTTACGAGATAAATTTGATTTCTCGGCTGCCGTTGTTTTATTGCATCATCAGTTTCAACCTAATGCCTACCCCCTTGAGCTGCCGGTTTCTTCTCAAAAATATTCTAAGGCAGAGCAGGTGCTTATTGAAGAATGCGGAAGAGTTCTTGCTATTGCTGACGTTTATGATGCTATGCATCGAAAGAACAATAAATTAGAAGAAGGAGAATTTCTTACCGAAGAACAAATCAGAGAGAAAATGCTTGAGTTTAATGAGGATAGGGTAGAACTTATCGAGCAACTTTATAATGTTGGTATTCTTGAGAGGGGTATAATTCCGACAGACAATCCCGATGAACAATTATATGAAAAGGCATGGCAATATCTGCCATTAAATATTAGTAATTCCAGGGTCCCCAGAGAGACAGCGAGGTTGGTAACGCTTGCGGCGGCCTTAGAACCTCTTGCCGATAAGGCTGGCTGTACTACAAGATTTACTGATGTTAGTAGGCACTTAAAACTAGAGTATTTTGTGACAGGGGCTATTAATTTAGGGAATGCCTTCGAAGATTTAGTTTCTAGGCTCAACGGGTCGCCTTGTATTCAGGGAATATATTCACACGCACTACAAGCCCAAAGAGAAAGCTTGAAAAATCGATCTGGTGGCAGAATAAACCAGGGTATAATTGAGCTGCTTGTTCCTATAGTAGCTGGTCAGCACTTATTTTATTCAGGGGAACCAAAGGATTTAAGTATTATTCTTGCAAGAGCTAAAAACATTGCATTGAAAAGTACCGGTCGAGGTGATGTCGATAGTTTAATCGCGATGAAAAGATTTGCTCATGGACTTTGTCGTTATAATGAAAGACCTGTTCCGGAACACCCTGAGGCTAAGAATGTTTTTGAGTATTACTCCATGGACCTTGCTTCTTCCACTAGTGTAACTGGCATTGCTCATAATGGAGAATTTGTTAATGGATTTCCAACAGTTAAGTTGATGTATGATACAATAATGAATTCTTCAAAAAGATTATTTATGAGAAAAGTTGAGGAAGCATTCCAACATGGATTAAAAATGCATGATAAGGGTGTTGGCAGAGGTTTCCTGGCCGATTGTGTTGCTGCTGCAATATATTTATGCCTTTCACAGAATCCCAAGATACAGTTAGTAGTTTGATACTCGCCACTTTGGCGGGTTTTTAATTATAAAATAATGACCGAGATTATTGCCGTGAGGGACATTATTATCAATGTGATGCGGCCTAAAATATTCGTGCTTTTTGAGTTAGTATGCTGGCCCATGACATCGGGATTGTTAGCCATATGGATTATCATGGATATAATTATCGGCGATATAAGGCCGTATAGTATTGCAGTATAGAATAGGGCTTTGACGGGATGTAATCCGAGCAAGGGGATTATCAGGCCGACCAGGGTTGAAGCTATAATTACGCAATAGAATTCTTTGGCCTTAGTGAAGGTTTTATTAAGCCCTTGTGACCAGCCGAATATTTCGGCAATGACATATGCCGCTGAACCAGCTAAAATCGGAATGGCTAAAAATCCGGAACTTATAATTCCGGCAGTGAAGAGAAGGTAGGCGTACTCTCCGGCAATAGGTTTCAGTGCCTCCGCGGCATCCTTTAGGGTCTCGACATTATGAAGGCCGGCCTTAAATAATGTGGAGGAGGTTAATATGATAATACAGAAGGTTATTATGTTAGAAAAAGTCATGCCTACCCGAGTATCAATTCGAAGATCGCTCAACTCTGTCTCGGTTGCCGGTTTTAAGCGGCAGACTCTGCCCGGTTTGCATTGCTCTATGATTTTTTCTTCAACTTCCTGATTAGCTTGCCAGAAAAAAAGATAGGGAGCGATTGTCGTTCCGAAAAATGCAGTCATCATTATAAAAAAATCCCTGGTAAATAAGATTTTCGGTACGACAAGACCCCTTAAAATATCAGGCCAGTTCTCGTGCACAGTAAATATGGCAAAGACGTAAACAAATAAACTCAGGGCGAGCCATTTGAAAATATTAAATATTTTTTTATAAGGAAGGATGACGGTGATGAGGAGAATAGCTATGGTTATAGCGATTGCCGTAACTCTCTCGGGGAAGGGCATTAGTAAGGCAATTGACTGAGCCATGCCCGACATATCGGCGCCGATATTTATCGTATTAACGACAACTATCAGCGATGCAATCGTATATAGAATGTATCGGGGATAGAATTTTTTCATATTACCGGCAAGGCCTCGATTTGAAACCCTTCCGATTCTTGCGCTCATTTCCTGAATCACGATCATTAGCGGCAAAGTAAAAAGCGCCATCCACAGACTAGCCAAGCCGAATTTGGCTCCGGCGATGGTATAGGTTGCGATCCCAGACGGCTCATCGTCAGAAGCGCCGGTGATTAACCCCGGCCCCAAAGATCTCCAGATTTTTTTAAGTTTTTTAACCATATATTCTACCTCACCATCTTACCACTAGAATAGAAAACATTCTATCGCGGGACTAATGGAACTTATCCTCGTGATATCTTTAATGATTTTACTAAGCTAAATAATTTTGATATGCTGATTTTATATGTTACCGATTGATACTATTTTTGTAAGGCATGGCCAGTCGGAAGGCAATGTTGCCAATAAGGCCAGCCGAACAGGAGATAATACTTTTTTTACTCCTGATTTCAGGGAACGGCATAGCCGAGCCTTTCGCTTAACGAATAAGGGGATTGATCAGGCTAAGTCAGCCGGTGAGTGGTTGCGTGCTAATATCCAGATGCCACTTGACCGCTTCTATGTTTCTGACTACATAAGGGCGAAAGAGACCGCTGCTTATTTAGATTTGCCGCAGGCCGAGTGGCGGGTTGAATATCAGCTCCGCGAGCGGGACAAGGCTTTGATGGATAATTGTCCAGTTGACGAACAGAAGAAAATGTTTGAGCTTGAAGAAAAACAATACAGGCTCGATCCATTTCTTTCTTATCCTGCCGGCGGAGGGGAGTCGATCCCGATGCTTTGCCTTCGCCTAAAAGCTGATTTTGTTGAGCATCTGGCCCGGGAGTGTTTCGATAAAAGAGTGGTGGTAGTGTGTCATGGCCATGTGATGAGGGCTATTCAGCTTGAGCTTGAGAATCTGGGGCACGATGATTTTATTCGTCTGGATTCATCAGAAAATGATTCTGAAAAAATACGCAATTGCCAAATATTGTGGTATAGCCGGCGTGATCCCGATACAAACAAAATTAATTCGCACCTCGTAGCTGTCCGTTCAATATGTCCATGGGATCCTAAGGGCGATTATGGCTGGCGTAAAATTCAGCGGACAAGATATAGTAACGAAGGACTCCATAGTGAAGTAAATAAATATCCTCGCCACGCGAATTCATAGTTTTCAGACTCGAGGCGGATACTATATGGATTAGCACTCTTGCATTGGGAGTGCTAATTTGCTATAATCCTTTTAAGAATATGTTTTTAACCCCAAGGCAAGAAAAATTACTTAATATTATTAT
>JACOZW010000016.1 GCA_016181145.1 Candidatus Yanofskyibacteriota bacterium | reverse complement strand
TAATTCAAACTCTTCTTTTTCTTCGTCTGTCATCTTCTCTTTTCTAAACATTTTTCCAAGAAGTGTTCCGTATCGTTTTCTTAATTTATATTCATCTCCAAACCATTCATATTTTCTTGCAGGATTATCTGTCATAGCACGCCTCGTTGAAAATAACTATCCGTAAGAGTAGTATACAAATATTAAATCGTCAATTATGCCGGATTTACTCGAAAAAATACTAAATAATCCTACTTTTACCGAGACAGACAAAGCCTTAATACAAAAGGCCTACATCACCGCTGAGCTAGCTCATAGGGGCCAAAAAAGGCTTTCCGGAGAAGAATATATCACCCACCCTCTTCAAGTAGCCAATTTTTTGTCGGAACTTAAAATGGATGCGACTACCATTATTGCCGGCCTTCTTCATGATACCCTAGAGGACACAGACATTTCAGCAGAGAATCTAAAAAATCAATTCGGCCAGGAAATTCTTTTTCTGGTCGAAGGCGTAACCAAGCTGGGAAAAATAGAATACTCCCCCGATCAGCCGAATAAAAAAACGGTGTCCGAGAATATAAATTCCCTAAAGAAGATGTTTTTCGCCATGGCCGAAGATATCCGGGTAATATTAATAAAATTAGCTGATCGCTATCATAATATGGAAACGCTCCGCTATCAGAGCAAGCCGGCTCAAAAAAGAATCGCATCCGAAACTCTCGAAATATTTGCTCCCATAGCCGCCCGGCTGGGAATGGGAAACCTTAAGGGCCAGCTCGAAGATATGTCCTTCCCGTATGTCTATCCGGATGAATATGCTTGGTTCATGAAAAATGTCAGAGATAAATACACAGATAGGATGAATTATATTGATCGCACAAAACCGCTGATCAAACGCTATCTTACAGATGCCGGTATTAATGTTGTGGATCTACATTCCCGAGCTAAATATCATTACAGCCTCTACAATAAAATTAAAATGCACGAAATGGATGTAGAGAAAGTATATGACTTAGTAGCAATGAGAATAATAGTTCCTGACATCAAATCCTGCTATGAAGCCCTGGGAATTATTCATAAACATTATAAGCCCCTTCCGGGCCTGATAAAAGATTACATAGCTATCCCGAAACCTAACGGCTACCGCTCGCTCCACACAACCATATTTTGCGAAAAAGGAAGAATCGTTGAAATACAGATAAGAACACCGGATATGCACGATCATGCTGAAAACGGTATTGCCGCTCATTGGGCTTACAGTGAAAGCGGAAAAAAGATGCCTCTCAAGGCTGACCTAAAAGAAACTAAGTGGATTGCCCAACTTAAAGAGTTTCTCCAGGATATGAAACCTAAAGACGGGTTGACCGGTTTGAAAATTGATTTTTTTAAAAACCGTATTTTCGCTTTTACCCCCAAGGGAGATGTGAAAGACCTGCCTGAAGGAGCCACGCCGATAGATTTTGCTTATTCTATTCACACTGATCTCGGGCATGCCATAAAAGGCGCTAAGATAAACGGAAAAATAGTCCCCCTGAATCACAAACTTGCCAATGGCGATGTTGTTGAAATTATAAAGAGCAAGATCATGAAACCTTCATTTGACTGGTTAAAAATGGTTAAAACCAATGAAGCAAAAAAGAAAATAAAGTCATGGTTCACCGCCGAAGAGTACAAAAGGCTCGAGCTGGAAAGATTAAGAGGTGGAAAAAAGGAAGATGAGAGAATCGAAGTCTCCGCCAAAGGCGGACCCGCCTCTGGCGGGAGAAAAAAGCAGATGAAGAAAATTGCTATTGTTATAACTCCCCAAGGTATTCCAATCATCCAGGGCCAGACCGGATTAATGTATAAATTATCCAAATGCTGTGATCCCAAACCGGGAGATAAGATAAAGGGCTATATGACCGTCAATCAGGGCGTTTCCATTCATACAATCGAATGCTCGAATCTCAAAAGATTATCCTCAAACGATAAGCGCCTTCTTTCGGCCGGATGGTCGATAAAGGCTAGGTAGCTCCGCCCCTAACCCATCTTCAGCACGCCTCCGGTCGAATAACTCCTCCGTGAGTTATTCGACCTCAGCTAAGTTCGCTCCTCTGGTCGCCCCGCCATGGCGGGGCTCTCTACGGACTCATAGTTTTTTTCTACTATTTACTTTATCTAGCTATGTGTTATAATTGTAACTAGCGGGTAGAGATACCCCGCCTGAGGCAATCCTGCCAAAGGCAAACAAACCCGAGAGGGCTTCCCAGAGATGGGGAGGAGGGCAAGATGGACAGTAAAGAGATCGTTCGCAAACTCATCGTCGGTTCCGAGACCATCGACCGCATGAAGCGAGAAATCGATTCTACGGTCAAAGCAGTTGTGGGTTTAGTGAATTTTTTTTATGATGCCCGTGCTTCTAATATAGGGAGGTTCCCTTCTTTAAGAGGCACCTGGTATATCTGGCGGCGATCTGGCCATGAACTGAAAGTTGAATACTTATTTGAAGGCTCAAGAGTTGGTTATTCTACACTTCTTTGTGTCGGCAAGGATATCAATCTTCGGGATGTCTCGGATGTGCACCAGGACCTACCAATCTTTATTGAGGGAATGGTAAAGATGTTCCCCTATCTGACTAAGAATTGGCAGCCGATTCTCGACGCCGCCGACTACGCCGAGCGTAACGGCTGGAAATTCTAGTCTGCTTGCCCCGCCAGAAGCCCCGCCAAGTCTAACTTGGTTACGCTTCTTGGCGGGGCTTCTTTATTAATACCGACTTAAAAGTTTCGAGCGCAACTCGCCTCTTTTGAAAATAAGGTGTGCGTGAACCTTTCCGTAGCATTTTCGAAACCATTGCGGGAGGGATAGTTACAAATAATGGTTTAAAACCGACAGGAAAGCGGGAACTGACCGAAGGGAATTCACGAAGGCTTCCGGAGGTTTTAAGCCATTATTTGTCTAGACCGGAGCACCGGTTGAGAAAATGGGGAGGAAAGGTTCACTACTAATCAATAATCCTCTTCGCCCTTCGACTATAGCTCAGGGCAAAAAGAATCATCGACTAGTCGATGATTCTTTTTGCAACCTTATTGAGTTCTTGAAGATCAGCGAATTTAATAACAATGTGTCCCCCCTTGTCGGTACTTCGAATGAGAACTGGCACCTTGAGCATTTCGCCGAGATTTTTCTCTAGAGACTGGAAACGGTTTATCTCTTGAGTTGTCAGCTTGGCCCTTTTTGTCTTCGACGGATTTGAGCTTGATGCCATCTGCTCAACATCCTTAGATGACAATCTCCCGCCCATAATATGGCCGTAGACCTCTCTTTGTTTTTCTGTATTACCAAAAGCAAGCAAAGCTCTAGCATGAGCACGAGACAATATTCCTCCGCGTAATGACTCTTTTATATCTTGGGGCAGGCCCAATAACCTAATAGCATTAGCTACAACTTCGCGGGACTTCCCTACTTTCTGAGCAATTTCTTGCTGAGTTAAACTGAATTCCTTTGCCAGTCTCTCATAAGCCTCGGCCTCTTCAACTGGATTGAGGTCTTTTCTCTGAACATTCTCGACTAAGGCAACTTCTAACCTTACTCCTTTTGTTTTAAAATCATCTCGGATCACTACCGGCACATTAGGCAAACCGGCCATTTTAGAGGCCTTCAGGCGCCTTTCTCCGGCGATCAGCTGGTAATATACATTCCTGCCACGCGGTCCCTCTTCTTCCATTTTAGCCACCAGTAAGGGTTGAAGGACCCCATACTTACGTATTGACTGAGAAAGCTCCTTTAACCCTTCCTGATTAAAATCCTGTCTCGGTTGCTCTGGGTTAGGTCTAATCTTATTTACTTCAACATAAAACACATTCTCTTTCTGAGATGTAGGGTGCATCTGCTTGGAGCCGGGAATTAATGATTCCAGCCCCTTTCCTAGACCAAACATTTTTTTAACACCAGTAGACATATTATTTTAATACGACTCCTTATTTTCCTTTCTTTCTATTTTTGATTCATTTCTTACTGCCCTAGCCAATTCCTCTTCTCTTTCTAACCTATCATACTCTGCCTCAGCTTGTAACATTTCTGCATATGAGCTATATTTTTCGCCAGTCTTCACACTTCTAAAAACTTCAGATTTTTCTTTTATTTCGAGAACTTCTTTCATTACAATGTTAATTTAATCACCTCTTCGGCAAGACGTCGGTATTCACTCGCCGCCTTGGAATTAGGATTAAACTGCAATATTGATTTTCCATAACTCGGCGCTGCCGCCAAATCAATCGTCCGCGATATTACTGTATCAAAAACCCTGCCGGGAAAATTCTTAGTAACTTCGTTAAGAACATGGCGGTTCAACTGATTCCTCTTATCATACATTGTAAGCAATACACCGAGTACTTGCAAATTCTGATTAAGACCTTGCTGTACCAGATTAACCGCATGAATAAGCTGGCCCAAACCTTCGAGGGAGTAATACTCGCATTGAACAGGAATAAGAACATAATCACCGGCCGTCAGGGCATTGATGGTAAGAAGACCGATAGATGGCGGGCAATCCACCAGAATGTAGTCATAATTCATCCGTAAT
>JACOZW010000004.1 GCA_016181145.1 Candidatus Yanofskyibacteriota bacterium | reverse complement strand
CTATTATCTGAATCCAGTCCGTATTTCCAGTTGAAATTATTTCATTATATACAATAGTCATCCCCAGTTCTTTTAAATAATCTATAAGTTCCTCTGGGGTGTAAAAACTAAAAAATCTTTCATATTCATAGCCATAATCATTCTCTTTAATAATCTGTTCTTCGGGCTGGCCTTCTTTTAAGCCCTTAACCGCAATGTACAAATAACCTTTGGGTTTAAGCAGGTCAATAAGATTGGTAAGAACATTTTTAATGTCATCCTTGGGTACATGAAGCAATACAGCCTGAGCAAATATTCCGTCAAATTTTTCATCAAACTCTAGCGGTTCGATTATATCTGCTACTTTAAATCTAGCTTCCGGCACTTCTATCTTGGCAATTTCGATCATTTCTTCAGAGAGATCAATTCCGACTACATTTAACCCCTTTCTAATTAAATACTTGGATTTAATTCCTGCGCCACAACCGACATCCAGGACTAGATTGCCTGGCTTCAAAAAAGATACGAATTTATTAGTACTACTGATCCACCAGGTATCTTCTTTGTGATCCTCAAACCAATCCTTTGCTATGCGATTATATGTAGATTTTAAATCCATCTCCTCATTTAACCACAAATCACTTCTTAAAACCACCGAATCATCCGCCAATAGTATAGTATAGAATTAAAAAGCGGCCTGAAAAAATCATGCCGCTAGCCCAGAAACAATTCCAGCCAACTCATTAAACGAGCAGATATGATAATCTGCCCCCTCCCATTTTTCGATTGTTGGCCTCAGGGTTTGAACCGTTCTGATTCCTAAAGATTTAGCCGCACCTAACTCTGACCTTGGATTATCCCCCACCACCAAAACCTCGTCTTTATTCCAACCATTTTTTACCAACAGCTCTTCAAAAATTCTCTTCTTGCCCCTACGCTTTTCTTTATAGTCAAGCGAGTCGATAATTATTTCATCGAATAGATCGGCAACGCCAATTTTTTCTATTTTGGTCTGCTGAAATTTGATATATCCGGTAGTAACAAGGATTTTACTAACTGGCAGGCCTCGTATAAATTCCTCATCTCCAAATGTTTTTATACCATCAGGAACCTCAATTCCCCTATAAGCCTCCCGCATTCTTTCGGCAATATCCTCGGAAACAGAAAACATTTCCATCGTATCGTCTAAGCTAGTAGTCCAGAGCTGATACTGAATTTTCTCTTTAACATCTTGAGGGAGTTCAGAACTATACAGAGCATCCAGTACAGGCTGAAAAAATGACCCGGCAAGAGTATGGGTATCAAGAATACACATATCGAGGTCAAAGATCATTGCTTTTATCATAATTGACTCCTAACGCAACATTGCTATGATACCCCGCAGTATACTAAAAACGTAATGGGAGTAAAGAATGTCTTCACCAGCCACCAGAATCGTGCGCAGAGCGGAAGAGAAGGATATTTTGGCTATGGCCGCAATCAATGCAAGCGTCTTTTCCGGCGACAGAGATAATCCGGAAAGTGCTGAAAAGTGGATGCGCTGTTTTTTCAACGCCTTCCCCTTATATCAATATTTTGTCATAGAAGTGGACGATTCCATCGCAGGATATATCGGCTGGCAATTTCATGGAGGTTTTCTGAGATCAGCTCCAGTAATAGAGCTTGAGCAACTCGGCATAAGTAAAAACTATCAAGGACAGGGGCTTGGTCCAGAATTAACCGACAAAAGCATATCTGAAGTAGCTAAGTGGTGCAGAAAAAATAATAGCCGAATTGAAAGCCACATCTATTTAATCGTCTGGGGATATGCCCATAATTTTAATGCCATGAAAGTTTATTTTGAGAAATTTACTGATGGTGTAATGGGAATGCGAAGACAGCATGGTGAACGAACAGAAACGATGTTGCGCTTAAAACTACCGGCGCTCCTGCCTATACGAGAGGAGTAACAACGGACTGTCTATGTCCGTTTTTTATTATTTAGCGATTCTCTATTAAATATCTCTCTGCCTTCTTCAGATCGTCTATATTCGCTATCGGCAACCACTTTAATGCTCTAACAATTTTAATTTTATTTTTCTTAGCTAAAGATCCGATCATCGAAGACAGCCACTCTTCTCCGGTTGGACCGTAAATAATCGGTTCCTCGAAAATAGCCATATTGAGCTTGAACGCCCCGCAATTTGCAAATTTGAATTTCATGCCTTTCTCTTTCTCCCGAATATCCAAGAGATAATTATTTTTAACCAAACAGACGCCGAATTTTTCTGACGGTCCCCTCATCTCTCTGGCAAGAACGGCGTGCTTGTTTTTAGCCAAATTAATTAAATCTTTCTTAAAATAAATGTCATCGGCCATCAAAACCAAAAAATCATTATTAAGAAATTTCTTGGCTTGTTTCAGGGCATGAAACGTCCCTCGCTGTTCCTTCTGGACAACGTATTTTATATGCTTACCAGCAAAATTACTGCCGAAATATTTTTTTATTTTATTCCCCAAATAACCGATAACCAAAATTACTTCATCAATTTCCTCAGGTAATTGGTACAAAGTCCGCTCTAAAATCGGCTTGCCCTTAAGCACAACCATAGGTTTTGGTATTTTAAGGGTGAGTGGCCTTAAACGGGTTCCTTTTCCTGCCGCCAAAATTACAGCTTGCATAGTTTTTTAATAATTTTATTAATGCTTTCCTTCTTGTCCATAAAATCATTATACAAAGCCAGCTGGGCTAAAGCTCTGGTTTTGTTCTGTTGATAAAGATTTTTATATTGATTTGGGTTTAAACGAAAATATTTTTCTTCAAAAGCATCGGTTATGAATCGGGCAATAAGAGTCAGTATCACCCTTTCCACGGTTTCGGGGATCGCTTCAATCTCTTTTTTCGTAATAAACTTAGCAGTACTTAAATAGCCGTTTAACATACTCCCAAATACTTCTAAATCAAATTCTGCATTTTCAATATCCCCCTCCTCTGCTTTATTACACCAAGTTCTTGCCCCAGCCGCAATATCAGTTGTAACCTTATGCCTGCCCAGGGTATCCAAATCGAGCAGACAAACCGCATCGTTTTTAAAATTAAAACGGATATTGTTTATCTTCAGGTCTCCATGGATTACTCTGTTAGGACAACTCTCAATTTTATCTCCCAATCCGCTATAGTTTTTCAAGACAACAGATGCCGGACCTATTAAATCATTATATTTTAAATTGCGTCTGAATCTTTTGAGAACTGCTTTCAGCTTGTCTATTCTGGTTTCTGAGTCATGGAAGTTCTTAATTTTATGCCTGAATTTATAATCCGATCCGGCAAGAATGTTATGGAACTGCCCGACAAGGCGTCCTGCGCTGAATGCCTGTTTTGGACTGATACCCCCCTCGTAACATTTCCCGGGAATATATGTCAGCATTCGCCAACAATCTTTTTTATCGCTTTTGAAAAATAACTTCCCGTTTTTAGTTTTAACTAAAAGCGGGGTTATAAGACCATTGTCAGATAGCTGTTTGGTAATATAGTGGGTATCAATTAAAACAGACGATTTAAGTATCGGGTGCAATTTTTGCAACACAAATTTGTTCTTATGGCACTGAACCAAATATGTGTCATTTATTAGGCCGTTTCCAAATCTTGATGTCCCAATTACCTCATCGATATTAAATCTACCGGCAATTTGTTTTATCTTAGTTTCCATAGATCAATTTTGGATATGAAAAACTTATATCAAAAACTGGCTAAAATAGCCAGTATATAAATCTAGGTAAATTTAAGGATACCTTACTATACCAAAGCTGGTTTTGGGACTGCTCCGCTGGTACACCAAGGTCAAAGTTTATTTAGTAAATCAATAATTCTATCAGCGATATCGGCTGGCTTTAGAATAGACGTATCGTAAACATTTACGCCACTAGGCACAAAGAAGGGTTTGGATAAATTCTTTAAAAACAAAGCCTCGTCGGTAACGGATATTTTAGTACCCGCATGATCGGCATCTTTTATCCTCTCTCGAAAGCGGGATAGAAGTACCTCGTTCGGTGCTGTTAACCGTACCTCTAAAAGCGAATATTCGTATTTATTTACGATACTTTTATAAACCTCATATTCCCCTTCTGTACTTATATAGGCTGAGAGCAAGACAGGTACAGAATTGCGACAAACAGATTCAAAAAGACCAAGTGCTATGTCCTTGATAAGGGCGAGGTCTCGATCGCGATCATAATTAGATAAGTTCCACTTTAGAGAATCATACGATACGAGATAAACACCAGGAAGTTTATCTAATAAAATCTTTTCTACGGACGATTTGCCCGTACAAGAATATCCAATAAGTCGAATAATAAATTTTTTTGTCGTCATAGTCTTAAAACTGCTCCTAACGCGTGGTCCGAGTCTGAGTATAGTGATTTTCTCATTACTATATTGGTAACTAACTTTTGAATAATATTTATATTATCACACAAACAACAAAAAAACCATCAGTCGATGCGTTCATTTTGTTGGAAATACCCGACTTTTGTTTATTGACTTTAAAGTTATAAAATAATAAAATCACACCAGTACTTTTTAATATAAAGAGAGAGAAATGTATCTAGTATCCATAGAACCAGGAAATGCAAAACTAGTTTATTGGGATGGCCAGAATGGATACCCTGCACCTTCAGAAATTTCCGAAGCTGTAAGAAAAGAATTCCCCAATAATGAGGACGAGGACCTAGTCATCGTACCCCTTCAGAACAAAACTGTATTAATGCTAAGAAGTAGTTTATTTACCTGCTAAAACCGATGAATTCGGTTTTTTTATTTAAATTAAACAAAAACCCATTTCAATATGGGTTTTTGTTTAAAGGGTATAATAATTACCCAATTGCGGTTACTTGCCTGCCCGCCGAAGCTTTACGCAAAGGCGGGAGTTCGGTCGAGTTATTTTAACTCTACTACTGCGCCAGCCGCTTCCAGCTTTGCTTTCATCTCATCTGCATCTGTCTTCTTAACATTCTCTTTTACATGAGAACCGGGTTTATCGGTCAAGTCCTTAGCTTCCTTAAGACCCAGACCAGTCAGCTCCCTAAGAACCTTGATGACCTGTATCTTAGCTCCGCCCGGATCTTTCAAGACAACAGTAAAGCTGTCTTTCTCTTCGGCGGCTCCAGCCTCACCTCCAGAAGCCGGTCCCACGGCCGCCATGGCGGCCGCAGAAACACCGAATTTTTCTTCCAATGCCTTCACCAGCTCATTGAGCTCGGATACGGACATTTTTTCGACTTCCTCCAAAAATTTTGTTTTGTCCATTAGATTTGATTTTTATATTGCGTATTTCGGATTACGGATTCATTCGTAATACGTAATACGTAATTCGTAATTATTTAATAAATTAATTAGTCTTTGTTTTAGCTACTTCACTCAACGCTACCGCTAATCCCCTCATTGGGTAGGTCAGCATTCCCAACAATCGTCCGATAAGAACTTCTTTAGATGGCATCTTGGCAATCTCAAGAAATCCATCTGGACCTATAAACTTACCGTCCATCACAGCTCCCCAGAAATGAAGAGCCTGATTCTTTCTCGAGAATTCATATACCTTCTTGGCTACCAGATAGGGATCATCCTCTCCGAGCACCAATCCGATGGAACCCTCCATGCCATATACATCCAACCCTTCATGCTTAGCTCCTTTAAAAGCACGGTCAATAAGTGTTTTTTTAGTAACCAGATATTCGGAGTGCATAGATCGTAAAAGCCTTTTCAGCTCCGTCATCTGAGCAACCGACAACCCCTTCTCTCCCGTCTTTGCTCGCCCCGAGTCAGTCGAGGGCGAAAAAGAAGTAAATACGGTAATTTTAGATTTAGGAACTTTAGCCTTCAAACTGGCTAACTCCTCACTTTTTCTTTGTTTAGATTTCATTTTTTACAAAATTAAAACGGTTTTTAGACCGTAGAAACATGGGTTCGACCCAACTAATAACCAGTCTGATGACTAGCCACTAATTTATTACCTCGAGGAAACTTCAATATTTGTATATTCGCTTCCTTGTCTACGGTAAGTACATACTAATAAAATCAGGGCAAAAAGTCAAGTATTGATATATTATCTTTTATACTATAGATTGCCAGAAGGTCGCTTACAATTGCAACGGGAGCACCCCTAATGCTTTGGTGGTTAGCTTACTCATTATATATACTGTGTCCCATTTTCTTGCTTCTGGCAGTTTGGATGGTTACTAGCACTATCAGCTCAATCTTCGGTAAAAAAGCGATAAACATAGAGGAGCTTAGAACGAGGATAGACCTAGAAAGAGAAAAATTAAAAATTCCAAAAAATATAAAGATAAAGATCGTGATCGGTAGACCCCATGAATACTGGGTTGATTATACACATGGGATAACTAATCATTTTGAATTATCAGTGGGATCAGATATGCATTTAGCCTCTGCGAAGCACGAAGTATACCACATTTACAGACTTATTAAGTTGGGCTGTCCGAAGCGGACTCTTTTGAAATATATTAGGGAAGAATTCCTAGCGGAAGTTTACTGTTTTACTAACCTGGATATTACAAGATTATTAATGAATTGACTTAATCCAAGCCCGCTAAGCGACAATTCGCTTAGCGGGCCCTTTCATTTTTAAAAATACAACAAGAATATAAAAGCTTAGCCCGCCTCTTTTGAATCAATCTGCACGAATAGCTGATACTCAATAAATAATTATGAAGTTTTCCTGGGAACCGATTGGAGATGTCAGGAACGGCCTTTTGGCCGCATGGCCTGACAGAGGTATCTCTAATCGGTCAGAGAAAATGAGTAATTATTTATATGAGTATCCTATGAGGAAGCCTGATTCAAAAGAGGCGGGCTAAGAGCTTTTATATACCAAGATACTTCCTCCTATTCGCTGAATGCTCACCCGCCGTTTTAGAATATATCATCTGACTGCCGTCACGGGTCGAAAGGTAATATAGGTAATCACTTTCCTGCGGATTAAGCGCCGCATTTATAGCTTTTAATCCAGGATTAGAAATAGGTGCCGGCGGAAGACCCTTGTGGATATAAGTATTAAACGGTCCGTCTATTTTAATTTCCACTGCCGGACCCTGAAAGGTTACATCGCAATTCTTACTAAAATTGCTTTTCGCAAACTCCCTTCTGCACGCACCGTATATAACTGTCGCATCTATCTGTAGCGGAATATCCAGCTTAAGCCTTTTTTCAATGATACCCGCAACTAATCTCATATCTTTCTCCGACCTAGCCTCCTTTTCTAATATTGAAGCGATGATAATCGTCCTTAATTTTTGTTCGTTGCTTAGGTTTTTTCCGCCAGAGGATTTTGCGCCAGCCAGAGGCTGGCCAGCCTCTGGCTGGGATCCGTCTAGGGCGGAAAACAATTCTTCTGTTTTGGCATTAAAATTCACGCCCATCTTTTCTCTTAATTCACTTAGTAATTTTTCGTAATCCGTAATTTTTAATTCGCCTGCCTGCGCGGGCAGGTAATTCTTTAACCGGTATGTATCAGGAAATAAATACCCCTCGTCATTGTGATATTGAGAGCTAAATCGGCTTTCTTGAATAAGTCCTGCCTGAGCTAAACGCTTATCTATATCCCACACATTCAGGCCCTCGGGGATCGTTATCTCAATATCGTCCGGCTCACTCTTACCACTGACTAAAATATCTATAATTTCCGGGATATTTAAAGATGCCTGCCCGCCTATGGACGGATCATAAAAAACATACCTTCCGGCTTTTAAATTTGCTGCATCCCCTATCACCTTAACATACAAAATAAAAATTGATTCGCTGCGGATTAATCCTTTATTCTTTAGCGTACTGGCGATTTGACTAAGTCCCTGTCCGCTACTAATTTCCACTTCTATAATTGAGCTGTCTGCGACTTGAACTGGTATAAAAATAAGATAAAAAACAAAAGCAGCAAAAGCGATCGTCATAAAAATGGCGATCGCTTTTGCTTGTTTAAGCTTTTGCGGATCCATTGACAACTTATATTTTATTATCGAAGAGGTTTCTGGTCTATTACCTTTCCGGGCGGAAAACTAATTTTACCAGCCCGCAGCTCTTCCAATTTATTGAGAACAACAGCATTATCTTTATTCGCTTCGATACTGATTATTCTTTCAAGCTGGGCTATGGCTCCGTCTAAATCACGCCTTTCTTCAAGAATAAGCGCCAGATACCATCTTGCATTTGCATAATCAGGAGCAAGAACTATGGCCCTTTGAAGGACATCGTAGGCGTTATCTTTCCGTCCGGCCCTATAATACAGGAGACCCAGTTCAAACATAAGACCCGGCTGATTACTATTAGCGGGAATTATTTTCTCAATCTGTTCAATCGCATCACCGAGCTTGCCTTGCCTGTCATAAACAACACCCAGATTATATATAGCTAGACCAAAGTTAGGAGAAAGCTTAATTGATTTTTTAAAATTATCTTCAGCATCTGCCAATGCCCTCGATATGGCTGTGTTGGCCTCGCTCTGATTTATCTTTTTAGAGCTGGCTAAGAAAATGAGCCGATCTAGTTTCGCGATATGCAAAAGACCGATATTATAGTTGAATATAGGGTCTCCCGGCCTTAGTTCGATAGATTCAAGATAAGCATCTTCTGATAATTTATCTACCCCATCGACAAGATTTAATAAATTACCATAAACAAAGCCAAGGTTAGTCCAGTTAAGAGTCTCCCTCGGATTAATCTCTGTCGCTCGCTTGGCTAAACTGATAGAGGTCGTTAAGTAATTCTGGATTCTTGTGTTTCTCTCAGTATCAGCTGGCTTATTTATTTCACCAGAAAGTAGCTGTAATGCAACACGCGAAGCTGTCCGATAGTAGCGATCATCCTGATTATTCCAGCCTATCGCCCCAACAAGAACTTCGGCAGCTTTTTTATTGTCTTTCTCGGAAAGAGCTTGGGCATATTTTATATCACTCATAAAAATAGAGCTGTTAAAATAGACACCTACCAAGACCAGTATCAAGGCGCCTATAAAACCCAGAGATGATATTAATGAGAGGGATGTTCTTTCCTCGAGATTAAACTCTCTACGATTCTTATCATAGATAACAAGGGCAGTCATACCCATGAAAACATAAAATAGCGACATCAGAGTCATATTGAAAGGATATAGGAAAAGACCCACGATAAGGGCAGACATCGAAGCAAGGACTCCTATATTTTCCCCCGTAGACTCACCGGGCACTTGACTGTAAAAACGCCTCAATGTCAAACTAAGACAGAGCAAAAGAAAAGCCAGCGCTATAACCATAGCCAGACCGCCCTGAACAACAAGAGTCATTAATTCGGATTGGGCGTCAGTAAACCTTGCATCAGAAAGATTTGAGTTGGCAAGCTTACTTGCCCCATACTTATCAAAAGCTACAGAAAAATTCTCGGGACCATATCCAAAAAACATATTCTCTCTAAGCGTCGACATAGCCACATCTCTGGACAAACTAAACGATGGTGCAACCTCAATCGGCAATTTATCCTTCACTACGCCCAGATTAGGGCCTACTACTACCATAAACACCGCCAAAACTATTACTACCATAGGCAAACGAAGCTTTGTTATGCGGAATTTGGCTCCGCCAAGACTTTCAAAAACTATCATCGCGACCATTCCGGCAATCACTACCAGCCACAGAACCCACCAGTTAAGCAGAGTTAGGACAACCAAAGCCAGAGCTACTCCAATTTTTCCCAAATGTAAGTTTTTAATCCAACCCCAGCCCAGCGAACTCCTGCTAAGAAACGGGAGACTGGCAGCCGCTAGAATACCGAGTGCGTTAGCTGAACCGACTGTATTAAACGCACGGGAAGAAGTGAAAGAGAGTCTTAAAATATTAATACCGAGCAACTGGGATAGTCCATATACGATTGCAACTACGACAGAAAAACCAACAACTGACCGAAGCGTCCCTCCCTTATCTTCAAAATTATTTACAATAAGAAAATATACAATGGTCAAAGCCGTAATAACCGCCAGGGAGTTACTGGCACTGAAATCAAGTCCGAAAACACTCTTAAACCAGGCTACAGAAAAAACGGTAGCTAAAATAAAGGCCAGCAAAACCGACAAAATTCCCTTATCTAAAAGGTTGTTCCTCCAGGCAAGAAAGCCCGAGGACATCACACCTAAAAGCCAAGAGATCAAAGCAACGCATGCGACAACGATTAGAAGCATCGACTTATTCCATTCCAGGGGGCTGGATGTTTCGGGAAGAAAAAATAGTGGCAACAAAAAAATTCCTATATAAAGAGCCCAACGGCTTACACTATTATATATCTTTGCTTTTGTGGGATCTGCGGGCTCAGATTGATAATATACAGATGACTCGACAACTTCTGATTCTGAGGCTTTTTCCTCTTCATTTGGCACGTCTTCCTTATATTGATATTCATTTTTTTGGTCCTGATCAAACTGATCGTGAGTTTCGTCAGTATCTTTTTTCCAAAAGCTGAGATCCATAGTATTAATTTAAAATTTAAAATGCAAAATTTAAAATTATAATTCAAAAATAAAAGATTTCTTTATTTTTGAATCTTAACCCGTAACTTTGGCTTTTTAAATTCTAACCTTTAACTTTCTTAGCTAAAGTATACCACTTAAAAAACCATATCAAAAAGATAATATCAACATATGTTCTATTATATGACGTTCGTAATAATCTAGAACGTATTCAAATTATTAAAATATGGATCAAACTAGTCCAAAAATTCTTTTTAAATCCGAGTCATTATCTACCAAATTCGTTGTTATAAACCTAACATGTGGCTTTATACTATATTCAAACATTAAATCTTTCAAAAAAGACGGGACGGGATAAGGATATATCCAGATACTCTTTTGAAATTCATTAAAACCCACTAACCTCAGGACCTTTCTAAGATAGTCCCTGTACTTCCTTTTATGCTCCGGGATGTCGAAAAAGACTATCCTCCACCCCCCATCCCATTTTTGGTCCTTTTTATGAAATCTGGCTTCGGCCTCGATAAAAGCGAACAAAGCTGCTTTGCGGCCCAGCTCAGTAAGGCCAATTATATCATTGTAATCTTTTTTTATAAGCTTCTCCCCGCAAAGCCTTGAGATACAGCTTCGATATGTACCCTTGTGCTTGTTGTGACATAAAATTTTAATATATTTGTGGCCGAACAACTTCTCTCGTCCAACCTCATTAGTCTGCCATAAAACAGCAAGTACTGCTTTTGCTAAAGAGAAGTTAGTTCCATTGATAATCTTGCTGTCTTGATCCATTAATCTAATTTTTTCACTTTATTGAATAATTATCAATCCTGTAGTGAATTTTTGAGTTAGCTTCGCTATTATGGCCTTTGGCTATATCTCAAAAATCTACTACGGGATATCAACATTGTATAGTAAAATTAAAAGGTGTATAAAGGTTTATATGCCCAAAAAGTTTTTAACCGTAAAGGAAGTAGCCAGACTTTTGAATGTCACGCCCCTTACCGTGCGCAACTGGGATACTAAAGGAAAACTAATGGCTCATCGGCATCCTCTTAATAACTATCGCCTATACAAGGTTGAGGAACTTGAGGAGCTTATGAAAGAACTGGAAATAAGCAAAGTGGCCGTCAAAGTACCAAAATCTGTCCAACCTCCCACTAAATCGGGTGTGAGAAAACTCAAAATAGATGTGTTGTAGGCGTGAAAATCTGCTCAAAAAAAGCCCCGCTAAAGCGGGGTTTTTGAATTATTCTTTCTTATCAGCAGAAGGACTAACTTCTTGAGATTCAGACGCATGGCCACGGCCATAGCGCTTGCCACCAAATAGGAAAGCTCCGTCAACGATTTGAATAGGCTGGAGATAGAATCTCTTACTATTCTTTTTCTTATGAATTACCACGAATCCATGCTGCCAGTTAGGGTTTTCCATCCAATCCGGATCAAGACGACACAAACAACCCATCTCGACACCGACTAACACTGTGCCATCATTTTTAGTTTTGTAACAAGCACCCATCCGGTGAACATGGGGCTGGAGCAGTGATTTATGTTTCTGATTAATTAAAGCTCTAGCTGTAGCAGATGATTTATTGGAAACCTTATAGAAATGACCGATTAACAGATCCCCATAAATCATAGAGCTCTCATTTTTACCGCTATAAACAATCTCCACATTAAATTCACTAACTTTTGTAACTTCTGCCAAAGACAGAATATCGCCCTTATCTCCAGGCCTTCTCACGCCGGCAAGCTGGGGCGTATTATCTTCAACATGGCCCTGCATCCGATGATCATGATTGCCATAAATCCAATAGATTTTTGCCTTAGGACATCTACGACGCAAATCCTTAAAGAATGCGTGGATTCTCTCAAAATCTCTCTGCAGGCGAGGCTTAATATATTTTTTGCTTTTGCCCTGACGCCTACTCTCTAATACCAAGCTGTTCAAATCCTTAAGATCATCGTCGGTAAGAGTGTCCAAGGGAGAGTTTGAGAATCTAGAAATATCGGGAAAATCAGGGACATCACCATTAACAAATATATTATTAGGCTGTATTTCTTCTGTAAAATCCAGAGTAACCTTTAGGGCAACAGGATCTTCGAATCTGAAATGGATATCACTAAAGGTAATTGACGTTTCCCAGTCCCCAACCCTTGTCAGATCTAATCTATATTCTCTGAGGCCGTAGAAAAATCCATAATTCGCAATAGGAACCTGGAATACCTGGAATCTTCGATGATCTTTTTCCTTATAGACGAGCGAATAGCCCAATTGCCAATTCTTTCCGGTTGGCCTTTTGCACAAAGAGAAGTTCTCAAAACCGGAAATAAAATCAGGTTTTGGACCCTGTAAAGTTCGGCACGCCCAACCACCACGATTAGTATGACCCTGGATCAATGAACAGCCCTCTTCATCCATCAGGATATGGGCAATTGAACCAGAGGGACTGCTAAGCCCGCCGCGAAACCAATGACCTATAACCAGTGCTCCGTAATTATAAGTGTTATTTCTAGTACCGTTGAACACCTTCTGAATTTTATTCTGCTTGCAGAAATCATCAATTTCACCCAAAAGAACCGGATGATATTTGGTCAGGCGTTTTTCAAGATAATACTCCTGACAACCCCAAATCCAAATAAGCTCGGAATTGGGATGAGTATCTCGAAATAGTTTCATAACACCAAAGAGAATCTGCAGCTCCTTACGATGAGCCCTCTCATAGATTTCCCACTTGGTTAAACGGGCAAGCTGTAAATCACTCAAAGTTTTAACCTTGTGCGGTTTTCGCTCCTCTTCTTTGGCTGAATTATCCTCTGATTCCTGGTCATCTGATTCTTGATCTCTGACGCGCTTCTTAATCCCCGACTGCATGGCGGCTATTTCTTTTTGGGTAAAAATACGCAATGGATTTCTATCAATATCGGAACGATTAAAGTAATCGATCATATCACCACTGAAGAAAATCTTAGATGGGCCAAGATCCTTAGAATGCATTAAAGTAAGCTGAATAGCTTTATCATCCTGATGCGGAACTCTGGTATTGCCTATGACTAGCGCAACCTCGATATCCTTAGAAGTTGACGTAGTAATGGTTTTTACTTGACTGGATTTAGGGGTTTCATTTGAAGCGACCACCGCAACAGGTTTGGTCTCTCTTTTACGCGCCTTTACCGGAATTACAATTCCCGCGATAATTGATTCCTTAACTTTTTTAGTCTTTATGGCAGTATGCTTTGCTACCCTCTTTTTTGGCAAAGTAACACCTTCCTGTGAGTTTTAAATGTACTTGCCGGTATAATAGCAAAAGGTGGAAAGATGACAACCCTGCCCAAATAAAAACACCCGCCCAGGGGTGTTTATTGAAATCTCTTTTAGTATCGAGACTCTTCCATCAGCTCATTGATCATAGCCGTATCATGTTCAGCTTCACCTCTTAAAATCTCAAAGACAGCGTACAGGCTATCTGTAGTCATCGGGGTGCCGGGGAATATTACTTGATGCTCATTCTCTAAAAGCAATCTATGTTTTTCTACTACACCCTTTTTCTTCACATCATAGAAATCATTAATCATCTTTCTCCTAAAATCTCTTATACCATCTGGCATTACCACGAACCCATTAATATATCCGCCAGGATAACCGGGTACATAAGTAGGAGCTGTTCCCGCTTGTTCCATCACTGAATTATAATGGAGCTCAAGCTGTTCCTCGCTATATAGTCTTATCTTGGGAGAGATTATGCCAATAGCTCTTTCTCCTAACCCCATCTCTGTACCTACTTGATTAAACGCCTCAACGTGTTTAGCATTATCATCAACAAAGAATATCACAATATCACTATCTCTCTTGAACGAATCAAATATAATTCTGAAACTATCTACCTTAGCCTGGTGGCCTATAAAAAGAACCCAGCGAACCCATTTAAGCGGATCAGCCGAAAACCAGGCGCAAAAAAGCATTACTCTGAATGCTAAGAAACTAGATCTTGCAGTAACAATATCTTGAGAAGCCTGAAGTTCGCCTACTTTTTCGGCTAAAGGAAGCCAGATTCCCGGTTGAGGCCGTGACCAGGAAAGACGGGATTCATATTCGAAATATTTTTCCAGATTATATCCAGTTAAAGCGAAGACATCGTCGCTTAACCCTGAAGCCAAAACAAAATCAAAATCCCAAATAACGTGAACTTTCTTACCTTTCTCAATGAGAGATTTGATTCTTGTCTCAGTATTCTTAACAAGCTCCCTCGCTATAACAATTTCTTCATGGGTGCTTTTCACTATAAACCGCCCCTTCGAGATTATTAAATATCTAAAAATATGTAAGCACAAATAGTAGTTTCCGTCAAAAAATTCCGACATTAAGTCGGAATTTTCCCATAATCTACGTCCAAATCTGCAGGACCGAACCGCAATGGAAATGCATTGTCAACAGTTACCATTGATACTTCTCCAGTCGGCATCAGGCTATAAAGTTTCACACTGCCGTCTCCATAACAGTTCTCCCAAATACATTGCAGACAATGCCCGCATGGTACAGAGATCTCAGGAAATTTAACCTTCCAAATCTCAC
Source organism: Candidatus Yanofskyibacteriota bacterium (assembly GCA_016181145.1). Lineage (GTDB taxonomy): Bacteria > Patescibacteriota > Minisyncoccia > 2-02-FULL-40-12 > GWA2-44-9 > 2-01-FULL-39-28. The sequence continues at coordinate 10,922 of JACOZW010000004.1, read as the reverse complement.
GCTCCCTTGATTCATCCAGACAAAAATTAATACTTACATCTTTTGGCGCTGCTACTAGAACGAGTTTTATTAACTTAACTGGCCCCTCGGAAGCTACCATACTATCGATGGCATTCTGCTCAGCATGCGTAGTCTGAGTCCAGCTGGCTCGCTCTACATTACAACCGCTGTAGATCCTATGACTCTGGCCCTGAACAGCTACGCCAACATAATAATTTGAATATGGCGCTTGAGCATTTAGGCGAGCTGTCCTTGCGACATAAAACATCTGGCGCACATCATCATCTAAGTCAGAAAATTTACCTACCCATCCGGTTATAGTCCGGCTGATTGCCTTAAAGCTCACAGTTCACCATACTTTTCTTTAAGCTCCGTTAACGATTGTAATTCAAGACATCTGGTTCCGTCAACACGGTTTCTTATCTCTCCCATTTTATCAATCGTTTCCCAAGTCTCGACTGGTATCCAGATCCCCCTAAAACTCTTTACTTCAAAAGCCGGAGCAATATCCTTATCATAATCGTTACCAACACTGTACCACTGACAACCGCTGAATTTTGTTACCATTCGCCTAAAAATCTCGGGGGTCTTTTCATCAACTATTTTAATACCACCCCAGAATAGATCACTGGCTTGGCCTAGTGCGGCTATCTTATTAACCTGAACTCTTTTGTCTCCCTTAGTGAGTAGCATACAGACATCACCCTCATTAATAATAAAATTTATAGTATCAATAGCTCCCGGCTTTATATTTTTGGCATACAAGTCTTTATTAAAGGCACCCGCGCCAATTTGATATAATTGCTTCTCCACATCAAGAACCGAATCAACGTTGGCTCGACAGCATATAGCACGGTAAGTTTCTACCAAAGTGCCGGGAAATCTTTCCATACTATAACCAAACACCTTACCCGTGTCCGGATTAATCTCTCCTCTTCTTCTCAGGTCCAATTCCTCCTCTAAACTAATGATCTTGGAAACATGGGGAGCTCTTGGTCCAAGAACACAAATAATCAGCCGAGCCATATCCAGAATCGGTCCAGCATAGTCATGAACATTATCTATCAGAGTATCGTCCAAATCAAAAATAAAAACCCGCTTAGCCACTTCGATTCCTTGTTAAGGTTCGCTAGTTACAGAGATTATACGAATATTATCTGCGGATAGCAATATAAAACAAAAGGTGCGCGTTAATGTCTTTTATCTGACTTTTCTGGTTGCTGGTTAAACAAAAAGCCCACAAAGAGTATAGTCTCCTTGTGGGCTAATCGACTGAGTTCACCCGCGCCTCAATTTGTATCTGAGTGTATGCCATGTTTTTCTAGCACTGACTCTGGCCTTTAATATCATCAGTACCAAAAGTACAATAATAAATGGTACTATAAGATTCCATATAAAGTGGACTCCAACGCTTGCCCAGATTGACTGATATTTTATACCGTAATATCCCGACAGAATACCAAGCGGAAGCACACTAATCGGATGAATCAACTTTATAATTTTTAATCGCTTTGCTTGTTTTTTCTTAATATCAGCTATCCTAGTCTCAAGACTATCGGTTTTTGCTTCGCCACCATCTTTTGCTAAGAGTACATGGCATAAATTTATTTTATCGCCAAAGCAATGAACAGAAGAAAAAAGTAAACCAGAAATCCATATACCCAGCCAAGCATTACCGGAAAGATCACTAAAGATAACTATAAGCGGTGCCCTAAAAATTAATTCCTCGGCAAATGGCGCCCGAACGCAATAGAACGGCACTACAATCAGCCAGATAATCTTCCATTGATTCTCTTTGCACCATTTTATGCTTTTCATACGCTCTCTAAATCTTCTTGATACCAACCTCCGATAAATAAGCGTAACGATAGCGATACTTGCAAGAACCGCCATAGATGGCAAGAACTGAAAAAATCGTTCTATCATTCCGACCCCCCTGCTTTCAATATGAAATTTTTAAGGTTGTAAATATGATATACTAAAATAACATAACTGTCAAGTTCGCGGGGTAATGGTTAGACCCACTCTCCTGACCACAGAGATAATCCTACTCAGTTATCCGAATTAGTTTCTTCTATAATATAAAGACCCCTATGAGGGGGTCGGTAAGTCGGGAGCGAGTGCCGAATCTTCTTCAAACCAGCACTCCCAATATCTAGCCACATAGAGATAGCCTGCTGAACTGTCTCGGACAAATACCCAAGCCAATGACTCGTCAGAATTAAGATAAACAGCCTCTATAACTCCCGTCACTGCTCCGACACGAGGGAGACGTGCTTCCACAGCAGCACCCCTGACAAATCTGTCGTAAGACGACAAGGTCGCGCGTTGCAACGCCATGACTAATTCCTTTTATAAAATTAGAACACTCAGATCATACCACACTTCTATGGTATTTGCAAGTTTTGGTGAGCAGAGTCGAACCAGAACGTAGATTACAAATATATAGTAGTTTCTATCTCCCCTTTATGGCCAAATAGACAAAGAGTCCGCACGAAGCGAACTCCGTGCGGACATGTAGTTATATAGTCCTACTTGCGATGTTTCACATCGCCAGACATCGTTGAGACTGACCCTGCGACGCTACCGCCACAGGCGACGTCACCCGACATCGTTTGTACCGATCCTTTAACGTTACCCGTAACTATTACGTCGCCACTGAGCGTCTTGACGTTACCGACTTCGCCAGTCACGTAAATCTCCCGACAGGCATCAGCCTCTACCTTATTGACATTGCCATTGACCGTAATACTAATTTCTTTTGCATCGACAGGAGTGACATCTTTGCCATCAACAATGACTTTTCCATCGCGAATAACGACACCCTGTCCAGAGGCAGAAATCGTAACTCCATTGACACTGATGCTCACCACTTTGACCTCCACATCCATAACTAAGCCCAACTAAGATAACATAAAAATATATACATGTCAAAGAAAAAGTTGGGTTAAATTCCCCCTCCCCTGCCCACAAAAATAACCCCAAAAAAATGGGGTTTGGCTAATTATTTAAAACTGTTTTTATGTTGTATCCGTAGGACTGAACTAATATCTCAAATTCTTGCCTAGATATTGGACTAATATCATGGAAATGGAATTTCTTCTCTGCATGGATAACTCCCCACACTTCCACAAGTAATCTTCCACGACCATCTTCTTGAACAATCCCCGGTTCATGAAGACTTGTTTCTACAAAATCTCCCTTACTAAATTTATCCTGTTGAGACATCCAATCTCTCCTTTTATTAAAAGTTCTAATGGCAAATATACCAAATTTTGAATTTTGCACAATCTGACGGGTAATCGTGTCTCCTTCGCCCATCCTTCACTAAAGTTACGGAATGGCGTAGCAAGGCTTCGGAAGACCAGGGAAAAGATGTTACCCGTGGTGAGCGGAGTCGAAACAAGGCATGGATTATGAATAATCATAAGAACTTCTATCTTCCGATTCTAGTTAGGTAAACAAAAAATCGTCACACTGGGAAGTGCGTCCAATGGACGACTTCTTGTGTGACGATGTGGCTACTTCTCTGCAGGTTGAGTCACTGTCTTCTCTGCGGTAACTGGTCCACAATGACCACAGTAGAACGGATTGCCGTGCTTGCACTTGGGCGCAGCCTCAGCCTTGCATAGGCCGCAGTAGAACGGGTTGCCATGCTTGCACAATTTCATTTCGGACATGCGGTATCTCCTCGCCCGATTCGAATCTACAGTACTTTAACCATACCACACTTCTATGGTATTTGCAAGTTTTGCGGGCAGTCGTGAAAGACCCTCCTACGCAGGCAGGCGTTATCAGCCCAAGGCTGATAACGCCTCTGGCGGAGAACGTGGATTGTCAATAATTATGAATCTTTTTACTTACCGATTCTAGTTTCTAGCTAACAGAAAACCTCGTACCAGACGAAGCATGAGGCTTCCTGTTGTACAAGGTCAAAGTCATCACCGTCTTGAGCTGGATGCCTTAGCTGCCGTCCCTCCGAACTTGCCGAAGGCGAACAACCAGGCGAAGACGCACAGCACGGGATTTGTGTTCCAGTAGTAGGTGGTCGCCAGGATGGCTACCAAGAGAGAGGGAGTGAATACCCAACCCAACCACGCCAGCCACCCGAACGGCACCATAACGGCGAACAACATCGTCAGCCGCGGGAACAGGGTGATAAAGATGAGAAACCACCAGCCGTGAACCTGCCAGAAGTCCATTTCATTGCCTCCCTTTTCCAGAGTTTCAGAATACTTTAATTATACCAAATAGACATGGTATTTGTCAAATCTGCGGGAGTGCCCCGACTCGAACGGGGATACCTTCTTTTGGAGAGAAGAGTCCTACCATTAGACGACACTCCCAGGTTATAAAAAATCCATCTGTCCGCCAGAGGCGGATCAGCCTTTGGCTGAAACGATGCCCCCATATCTGATAAAATCAACCGTCAGGTTGATTTTATCAGAAAATATATTTTTTTCCTAATTACTAAGTTCTAAGTTCTAAGTTCTAAGTTCTAAGTTCTAAGTTCTAAGTTCTATTCCCTACCCGGTCATTTTAGCCTCTTTGTGGGGGGTGTGCTTCCTGCAGTTCTTACAAAACTTCTTAAACTCAAGCTTACGCTCCACCTTCTTCTTATTCTTCGAGGTGTAATAATTGGCATCTTTGCACACTGTGCATTTCATTCGTAATAAATTATCTTGTGGCATATTTGGGTATTTATATTAACCTCAGTATATTACACTAAAAACCATGAACTTACAATAGCCAGTCAATAGCTAGTCGACCAGTTAGCATATTGATTTTTATAGAAATAGTGTTAGGATATGGCGTCAAGCTGGTACATTAATATGAGGTGAGGGCATTGCTGAAATACTATTCCGAAGCTAACTTGAGAGAGCTTAGAGAAGCAAAAAGCTATGCAGAACTACTTTTTGTAGCCATAGAGATTCTTCAAACTATGCGCGAAGAGTCGTTTTCAAGACCGCTGGCCATGGTTTGCGGACCTATTTCTACGGGCGGAAAAGGTTCTAGACAGGCTAATCTTGAAATTTTTTCAAGAGCCATTGATAGATTGTTGGCTGACGGTTTGTTTGTTTTTAGTCAAATGCCTTTTGAAAATGACATGGAAAGAATATATAATTCATCTCCCGAACTCCAGGGACTACGGCTACTAGAAGAATTCTATCTGCCCATATTTGAGATGAGGTTTATAAATCTGATGTGTTTCCTGCCCGGATGGGAAAAATCCGTTGGCGCTAGCTGGGAACACGAACAGGCTGAGAGATTGGGTATACCAATAATTTACTTGGCCCAATCGTACATTGACGACTAAATCGCCCTAGGGCGATTTTTTAATTTGAGCCGTTGGTCGGGATTGAACCGACGACCTACTCCTTCATGTGTACCCATAGTTACCTATAGGATTAGACTGTATCTTATCCCGCCTTGACGGGACCCCTTGTCAGTCGTTCGCCCGCCAAAGGCGGGACGGTCTCGACCAAGTCTGACTTGGCTTTTAACCGTAATTCGGGATTCACTAAAAAATTACTTTTATAGTGGGCAATATTATTTACCATGGAGTTGCTCTACCACTGAGCTACAACGGCAACATATTATCTATTATTTTTTTAAGTTTCGTATTAGCAAAATGAACTGTTAAAACTCCGAACTTGGACTTCTCTCTATAATTTCCTATTGATCTGCTTGGAGTTACGGTGATCTTAAAAAACTGCTCCTCTTTTATTTGAAATTCCTTCAGCTCCCCTAGCCAGAAAGTTAGTGTTCGCTTTGGTTGCATATCACTAAATACCTGCAAACCAAATCTCAATTTTTTCTTACTTATACCAAATATATCTACCATAAATCTTAAAAACATTCTAATCATTCTGGGATCAGTATTACCCAATCTTATGGAATTGCGGTTCTTCTTGTTACCCTCACCCCAGTAAAGACCTAATCCTAAGCCCAATAATTTTGCTTCTTCTAGTGTTTGGGGCTCTTTTATTAAAAATGGATCTCCATCGGGGTTATATTTAGTATACATCGCATCTGCCAACGATCTCTTCTGAATTTTAAATTTTCTTATCCAGTAATTTATCCTATTTTCAGAACATTTAAAAATCTTGGCAATTTCTGAAACAGAATGCTTCCTTTCAATATAAAGCTTATTCAATACTTCCTCAGATGGTTCCATATAATACATTCTAACAAAAAAATATACCTATGGTAAATCACATTCTGTGGATATAGTAGCTCTACTTTTTTCTTAACCTGCCCTTAAATCCCCCGCTTTTTCAAATGCTTGAAAAATTCGATCTGTTGCAATCTTTTTTTGGCTTCTTTTTTAGTCTTATATGTACCCATCTTTCTCCCGCTTTCGGCAACCACTACATATTTTGAGCCAATTTTACGAATCATAAATACAGCTCATTTTAGCAGAAGAAGGCAGAAAATAGAAGGGGGCGATACGACCACATAAATTCCGAGAGGGCTTTACAAATACCGGAAGTAATGGTATAAGAATATAGTTCATCTAATGAAGGGGTGTGTGTGGTTATTTGGCTAGTTTTTGCTTTCGTTACTATAGTTATTTGGTATTTTTCATACGGAATGGATGTTTTCTTGAATGGCGGCAATGATGTTTTAAAGAGCTTTATTGAACATCTAACCTGGCATATTCCTGGCGGACTGAATAGAAGAACCGCCTATATTAAGGAGATGGTTGATAGCATGCCTCTCCAAATGGTTAATGGCCAACCAAGATTATTGGGAACCATGGCAGGAAGTAAAAGATGCTGGGAGTATGAAGAGATCAGAGATAATAATCTGTACAAGGAGGTTGCAAAAGATATGCTGGGTGGTACTATTGAATTCTGGTTTTTTTCAGTATTTCTCCCGATACTGATTGGTGGAATTATTACGCTGGGTATTCGTTCTATCGCATATCTTATAGTTAATTTTTAGAGAGCGCGCTTGTGCTCTTTTTCTTTGGGATTTTCCAATCTCATCATCTGTTCCCAAAACGCCGATTTTGGCAAACCGCTAAAAACCACCAAGGGTTTAAACCAATCTTTTTCTCGCAAATGCAAATCCGGAGCCTTGTTTTAAATATTTCTCAAAATCTAGCGCTTTCTTTTTATCTTTAAAACCACAAAACCAGACAAGCTCAAATGGGGCTTTGGTTTTACTATAAGTCGACCCCAGCTAATTATGATCTTTTATTCTTTCTTCTAAATCCTCAGTGAAACCAGTATAGTAACTGCCGTCTTTTTGGCTTTGTATAATATAGACATAGTACATAGATTCTTATTATCACAAGAGCCCTGCTTCGCCAAGGCTTCGCAGGACCACTGCTTGCGCAACAAAAAACTCCTTAAGGAGTTTTTTGTTATTAAGGCGTTCTTTGTGCGCAGCACTTCGGAAAGTGCCGCGCACTGCGAAGCCTTGGCGAAGCAGTGGGGGCGGTAGGATTTGCACCTACGTAGGCACAAGGCCGCCTGATTTACAGTCAGGTACGATTGACTACTCCGTCACACCCCCATAATTTTTAAAATTGAGAGCCGGCGGTCAGGATTGAACTGACGACCTACTGTTTACAAAACAGTTGCTCTACCACTGAGCTACGCCGGCATTCTAACATATTTTAACACAAAAAGAGAGTAAAAGCTATTTCTGGACGAGCTTCTCCAGCGCTCCAGAGAGTTTTTGTTTGAGAGATTCATTTTGAGGATTTAGTTCTACCGAGGCCTCATATGATTCTTTGGCATCAGTGAAATTCTCCATCTCAATGTACAGATCACCCAGCATTTCATATAAGTGATAGTCTTTGGGGTTCTTGGCTATTTCTATTATCAGCCTCTGCTCCTCATTCTTTAAAAAATTAGGGCTTATGGCCTTGCTCTCGGATAATTCTTTTTTGTGATCATCCTCGGCAATAGCTGTAAAAAAAGAATCATTTTCATCCGATCCCCCGCCTGTCATCTGCCCCTTTAGTTGTCCGTTAGTATGCACTTTTCTAATCTTTTTTATGAGCGTATCAGACAAACGATCAATCTTAAGGAATATTAAGCGGGCTTTCCTTAGAAATTTTTCCATCTCTACCAAGCTCAGATCTTTATATTTGCTAACCTCAAACCTCCCAAGTAATTCACTCAATTCGGGAAAAAATTCAGCACCATAATCCATCAGAGAGAAGTTTGAGCTCAAACTAAAATCCAGATTATTTCCTTCGGTAGCGATGGAGTTCTCTAAATAAAACCTTTTGCGCCAGATTATAGCGGAAATAGCGATAATAGAACCAAGCAGAATAAGGAGTGGAATGAGTAAAAACATTATATTTCGAATATTTCGAATCTTCCTACCTGAATATTTTCACCAAGTTTTGCGATAGATTGGTTAATAAGCTCACGAATCGTTATGCTAGGATCCTTTACAAATGGCTGAGCGAGAAGCCCATCTAGATCTCCCGGCTTCATAGCAACCACATGCATTGATAATTCATGGGCCAATTTCTGAAATTCCAGGTTACGAGCTACAAAATCGGTCTCGCAATAAAGCTCGACTACTGAGCATCGATGACGCCCTCCTTGACCTCTCTGGCTGACTTTTTAGCGGCCATCTTAACGCCAAGCTCTTGGAGCAGCTGCTTAGCCCTTTCTTCGTCGCCCTCGGCATCGGTCAAAGCCTTTTTAATCTCGTTAAATGAGAGTCCAGTACTGTCTCTTAGGTTTTTAACCTTTTCAATATCGCTTGCCAAAATTAGTTAAAAGTTTATAAAGCTCATACGGTTCATAAAGTTAGGAGTCCGACTCAACACAACTTTATAAACATTATAACTTTAAAAACTTTATAAACTGTTTTTCATTAATCCTACCTTCAGTGCATCAACGATAAGATCTATCGCTTTTTTTGATCGATCGTTGGCCGGAATAACATAGTCGGCATCTTCGGGATTAGCATCAGTATTAGTGATAGCAACTACTTTGACGCCAACCTTCTGGGCTTCGTGAACCGGCAAAGCACTTTCTTTGAGAGAAGAAACAACTACTACATCGGGAATCCGTGAAAGTTTACGCAAACCGCCAAAGTGGCGCTCCATCTTTGCAATCTCACGATCAAACATCAACCTCTCTTTCTTAGTATACTTATCTAGAGCTCCAGAGTCCCTATCCTTCTCCATTTGCTCAAGCCTCTTGACTCGCGCAGAGATTATCTTGAAGTTGGTCAAAGTCCCTCCGATCCAGCGATCAATAATATAGGGCATGCCCAGTGCTTCGGCCAAACCCTTAAATGAATCAACGGACTGCTTAGTAAGACCCACAAACAAAACAAGACCGGTACCGGATAGTGCATTCCTAAGATATTCAGTAACCGCATTCAACTCTGACTGAGTTTTAAGCAGATCAATGATGCAGATGCCCTCTTTGACCGTAAAAACATACTTCTTCATCTTGGGATTGAAAACTGTTTTCTTGCGACCAAAATGCATGCCCGCCCTAAGCATATCCTCATAATTCAGTTGTATCGCTTGTTCTGACATAGTACCTGAAAATGATATCAAATTTGTATTTTTAAATCAAGGTCGCTCAGCCCTCCTCATTTATAAACCGTTCGCCCCATTAACAAATCCATCGATAATTTATCATTTTCTCTGACCAATTGGGTAACCCCTGTCAGGCCATGCGGACCCCGCCAAGGCGGGGCCGAGCCCGACATCCCCAATTGGGTCCCAGGAAAGTATCTAAATTATCTCGAATTTGTATTAAAGGAGCTCGATGGTTTCTAAATGAGGAGGGCTTCGCTCGTTTTATTATTACTCAGACAAAAAGACCCCGTCACTTATACAATAAGTGCGGGGCAGGCCAAAAAATCGGTCTATACTTAACTTTCTTCTGCTTCTTTCATAGCCCTAAACATTCCAACATAAGACGACATGGCAGAGGGATCCTTGCAAAATTCCAGGCAAGCTTCTACGACGGAAGAGGCACTCTGCACTTCTCCGACTGGATTACGAATAACGACTCGAATTTCATCAAGTTTAGAGATGAGTTTTTGACTGATTTCATTAGCTCGATCTATGGTCTTCTGTGCAGTACCAGCCAATTTCTTGTTCGTGCTCAACATTGTTGCGTTTAACAATAACTCGTCAAATCCATCACCCACATTTTCGTCGTAATAAACAAATCGCCCGAAAGACAAAGGTGCTCTAAGCGAAATCGTAAAGTAATGAAAGTAAATTGCGCCTGTACATGAATCGCATCCGCGGTATACTGGGGGAAAATCCACAAAAATTGAGACTTCCGATACTTCTCTATGGCGTAAAACGCTAGCGGTAAAATCATTTAGATTCGTAACTTTATGTGAAAGAACACGCTGTAGTAGGCTTAGTTTTGCTCGCATAATCTTTCTCCTCTTTTAAGCTCTGTGCCATATGATAATACTGTTGGTACATAATGTCAAGCTATGAGGCGGGGAGCTGTAACTGAGAAGCGACAAGCCGAGAACAAGATTTGAAGGTTAGGGCTTCGTTTGTTTTTTATAAAAAGACCCCGTCACTTATACAATAAGTGCGGGGCAGGCCGAAAAATCGGTCTGTGTTTAAATCCAACAATATAGAGTAAATACAAAATATGAGATTAGGGCAACTGTCCAAAACATAGCTCGTCTTTTTCTGCCCGCGCGCCAGTGATCAAATGCATTCAAACCGACAAGTAGAGATACGGCTGCAAACAAAATAGCTTCAGAGAAGGGCATAATTAATCCTTACCGAATACCAAAGTTCTACCAAAAATTAAACCACAATCACCCCAATTTTGCAAGATTATTGAGCTAACCCCTTTCCGTATCATTTTCGAGACCGTTGCGGGAGGGATAGGTATAAACAATGATTGATAAACCGACAGGAAAGCGGGAACTGACCGAAGGGAATTCACGAAGGC
>JACOZW010000003.1 GCA_016181145.1 Candidatus Yanofskyibacteriota bacterium | reverse complement strand
ATCCAGAGTTAAGAAGGAAGGTATTTTAAGTCCATTGTAGATTGAGTGGCATAGAAGCCACTTTTTTATTTGGCGTGTCAAGATTTAGATAGAAATGTCGGCGTGTTATTATTTATTCTAAGTTAATGTCTATTTTTTTTAAGCTATATTTATTAGCTAAAAAAGTAGAAAAATAATATGGAAAATATAAACAGACAGAGCGGTATTACACCGATAGCCATAGTTCTTATAGTGCTTGTGATAGTCGGGTTCGGCGGGGGATTTGTCTATGTTAAAAATAAAAATAAGCCGGAAGTAGTAGAATTGCCAAGTCCAACTGCAACCGTAACTCCAATTGTTTCATCTTCACCTCTGCTGGAGGTGGAGGTTGATGCCGGTACTCCTTCGGTAAAAGAATTTTCTATGACCTCTTATTATGAGATGAAGGACGGAAAAGCATCCGCCAATTTCTCCCTTTCTCAAATAAAGGTAAATAAGGGAGACACTGTTAGGATAAAAGTAACCAATACCAAAGGTTCGCACGACTTTGTTATAGACGAATATAGTATTAAGAAGCCAACACCGCTTGGGCAGGAAGTCACGATTGAATTTAAGGCTGATAAGGCCGGAAGCTTCAAATATTACTGTTCAATGCCTGGCCATCGTCAGATGGGTCAGGAGGGCACGCTAATAGTTGAGTAGATAACTCTCGTTAACAACAAACAAAAATCTCCACAATCACGGGGATTTTTGTTTTTTATTTTTCAATAGACAATCAGGTTTTTTAGTGATTAAATATATTTATGTCACAGATAGAACAACCTCAAGGAAGAAATAAACACGAATATGCGTCAGTTAAGGAAGTGGAGCGAAAATATCTTATGGCCTCAGAAGACGATGCCCGGAGATTAGAAGAAAAAATTAAGCAGCTTTTTCCAGGGACTCATTTAATCGGTGAGTATACTGAGGTATCATATTTCTATCCTAAACTTCCTAAGAGAGATGCCCAAAAACCGTTACGATTGGCTCTGCGCTTTCGATATGATGGTTACAAGGTGCTGAATGAGGTAGACAAGATTCCTGATGATGCTTTGGTTACAATTCGTTTTAGAAGCAGGTTAAGCCCTGTTGAGAAAAAATATGTCTTAACTATCAAAGCGAGCACAGACCCACTTCATGATGCTGAACGTGTTGAAATTGAAACCGAAGATATCAGCGAAAAACTTGTTGATTTTTTTACTGAAAATAATATAAAGCCTGAATCGGTTTGGAGAAGTAATAGGCGTTTATATCAAGTTGACAATGATACTAGAATTGATGTTCAGAACGTAACTGGCTATGGCTGGACGGCCGAGATAGAATCTAGTGACCTGGGTAAGGTTCAGGAAGTAGCCGGTAAATTGGGTATTCTCCCGTTGAGTCCAGAGTTGCTAGGTGAAATGTATAATAAGTATAAAGAAAATTGGGAGAGTTACTATAATAGTGAAGAGGGAGGACATTTTACGGAGAATGATTGGACGGAGATAGAAGACAGGGCTAGGGAAAGTGCTATTAGGAATTCAATTTAGCTCATTGACAAAATGCTACTGGAGTAGTATTTTGTTTTTTAGCTCGTTAATAATTTGAGGATAGAAAACATGGTTAAGGTGTATTGTGCGCGATGTAAGAAAGAAACCGATCATGTACATCTCCATGATGCCGCCCATGGCATTCCCGAAACTCACATGGCTGGAAGCGAAAGATATGAATGTACGGCGTGTCATAGTGGTATATATAAAGAGGATGCTCAGGGCCTAAACCTCAGATTTATTCTAGATTAAGTCCGGCTAGATGTTTTTATTAGCTAACCCTGCCTATTGGCGGGGATTTTTATTTTTTGTTGTGCTAAAATTTAATATGCCCCAATTTGAACAACTATATTCTCAGCTGAATTCCGAGCAGAAGAAAGCAGTTGATGCTATTGATGGACCGGTTATGGTAGTTGCCGGTCCGGGTACCGGAAAGACTAAGATACTAACACTCAGAATAGCCAATATTTTAAAAAAGACCGATACTCAGCCCGAAGCTATTCTAGGCATATCGAGTTACCATCTCGACCTTTCATGGTTTTGCCAACAATATTATCCGGAATCATCCCGAGGAGTTCCCTTACATAATCGGCGCCAATAGCATAACCGACGTTGATCAATACAAGATAATGGAAGAGGTAATAGTCGCTTCTGAGCTTTCTATTCTCCGTCCCTTCGGCGATACATTTTATTATCTTCGATCGGCGCTAAGCACGATAAATAAACTGAAGCAGGAAGGAGTTAGTCCGGAAAAATTTGAAGAAATAGTTTTAGACGAGGAAAAGAAGTTCGCCCTCATTGATGATCTCTATTATGACAAGGGCGCTCATCTTGGGAAGATGAAGGGCAAGTATCAGGATATGCGGAAGCATATTAACAAAAACAAAGAGCTCGCCATTCTTTATTATGCTTATCAAAAAACCCTCCGCGATCGAAAGCTATATGATTATAGCGATATGATAATGGAGGTTTCTTCTGTCTTGGAGAAAGACAGTAATTTTCTCCTGACTCTTCAGGAAAAATACCAATATTTTCTTATTGATGAACACCAGGATACCAACAACGCCCAGAACCGTATTATAGAGTTGTTGGCTAATTTTTTTGACAACCCCAATGTATTCATGGTGGGGGATGAGAAGCAGGCAATCTTTCGCTTCCAGGGCGCATCGCTTGAGAATTTTATGTACTTCAAGAACCGCTATAGGGGCGCCAAGTTGATCACATTAACAAATAACTATCGCTCTACTCAGGTAATTCTAAATCTTGCAACAAGTTTGATCAAAAAAGGCGGACTCGAGGCTCAAGCAGGATATCCTGATAAGAAAATTCCGCTCTATGCTTTTAATTCGAATGACACAGAAACATAATTTTGCGCGCAATTAAGGATTTTGGAGACGCCGGGAGGCTTTATGAAATGCTTCATGTTGATTTTATCAATCTTGAACCTCTGGATGTATATAAGCTGATTGAATACTCGCGCAGAAATCATCTTAATCCTTATGATGCGATGCGTTCCACGAAACATCTTCAGGAAGCCGGAATTGATGGAGTGGAAAAATTCAGCGAACTTTATAGGAACCTTTCGAGCTGGAAGAAGTTGTCCCAGAATATCGGGGTGGCTTCTGTTTTTGAAATTATTGTTCGAGAGTCGGGGCTTCTGGCTTATCTTCTAGCTAACGATGATCCGTTCGGCAAGATAGGGAAGATAAGATCCCTGTTTGATCAGATAAAGGCTCTGGTTGAGAATCATAAAGATTTCACGCTCGAACAGTTTCTTGAGTACCTGGATATGCTTCAGGAGCATCGCATTCTGCTTAAGAATAGCAGTCTTAACGTGAGGCCGGGCAGAGTCCGTCTGATGACAGTCCACAAGTCTAAGGGGCTTGAGTTTGACTATGTATACATCGTGAATATTTTTGACGGACACTGGGGAAATAAGCGCAGAATAGAGCATTTTAAAATTCCAAACTCAGTTTTCAAAATAGACTCCGCTATGGAAGAGAGTGAAAATCAGGATGAGCGTAATCTATTCTATGTCGCCTTAACCAGAGCCAGGAAGGAAATAACTTTAAGCTATGCAAGGCAGGGAGCAAGTGGTCGTGAACAGCTAGTCAGCCAGTTTATAAATGAGATGGATTCGGAATTTCTTATGCATGGCGACGCTCAAAAATATGAGAATGAATTTGCCGAGAAACAGGAAATTTTATTCGCTGAGAGCCAACACTCTACCGTAAAATTGGACGATAGAGAATTTCTTAACGAGCTTTTCAGAAAATATGGCCTTTCGGTTACCGCCCTTAACAATTATCTCGAATGTCCGTGGAAATATTTTTATTCTAATCTGGTCAGGATTCCTGAAGCTCCGAATAAGCATCTGATATTTGGCAATGCAATTCATCAGGCCCTGAAAGATTTTTTTGATAAATTTGCAGCAGAAGATCCGGGGCCGGAATATATGATTAAGCGTTTTGAAGAGGAGTTGGCTCATCAGCCGATTGAGGAAAATGAGTATCGTGAGGCGTTGGCAAAGGGACGAAAATGTCTACCCGAATATTATAAAGAATATCATCGAGCTTGGCGTAAAAATTATTTGAGCGAATTTAAAATCGATGGTATTGAGATAACTTCGGATATAGTGATAAACGGGAAGATAGACAAAATGGAGATACTCGATTCTGCTAATAATGTGAATGTGGTGGATTACAAAACCGGTAAGCCGAAGACCCGTAATGCCATTGCCGGCAAAACCGCCAGTTCTGACGGGAATTATAGGAGGCAGCTGGTCTTTTACAGCCTATTATTAAGCAAGTTCAATAAGGGCAAATACAAAATGGTTTCTGGCGACATTGATTTTATTGAACCCGACGAGAAGGGGAAATATAGAAAAGAAACTTTTGCGGTTGGTGAGGAAGAGTTGGGCGAGCTTGAGGAATTAATAAAAAAGACAGGGGATGAGATTATGGCCTTAGCTTTTTGGAGCAAAACCTGTGGTGATAAGGACTGTCATTATTGCGCACTGCGTAAAATGATGGCCTCGGCTTAGCTTTGGGACCGGTGGATGATCTTGACGCTCTCTAAGTTTTCTGTATAATACTGACAATTGACGAGATCATTAACAAGAAAAAGGAGAGAGTATGTCCAGCAGGACCTTGACGAAAGAAAGGGTAAAAACTCCGGTATCGTTCGGAGGTCTGGATATTAGTTCAGGTGCGTTGAGTCTGGAGCTGATTGGGGATGGGCCGAATGAGGTGATAGCTCGTCGACTACAAGATATACACGAGAGAACAGATTTCATGGAGCTTAAAAAAGTTTTTTCAGAAAATTTTAAAGTTCAGTTAGCTAACATGAATGGGATAGATAAGAAAGAGATTTCGAACTTAACCTCTGGCTTGGATAGGTCAGCCATAGAGTTTCTTGAAAAAAAATTAACTTCAAGGTGCAGGATCTGGGCATGGTTTGAAAAAACAATTTGGGCATCCTTGTTACTGCTAATTCTCTTATCATTATTTAGGGTTTTTGGAGAAACGACATTCTTTTTTGCCACTATCATATGTGGTTTTGGCGTAGGTATGCCTATAATCGGCCCATTAATTTGTTTAATGGGTTATGGAGACAGAGATTTTTTCTTGACTGGCAATATCGGGTATATGAAAGACAGGAAACGATTAATCAAAATTTATGGTAAGGAATATTTTCTTCTTCCGGGACTATTGAGCTAGAAAGTAATTAGAAAAATACTATAAAGTTAGACCGCTATTACTGGCGGTTTTTGTTTGCGTGAAATAGTTTGACGCATACATAAATTTATGTATAATATGGTTAATTTATTGGTCTTTGACAAGGAGAAAAAGATGAGAACTTTGACGAAAGAAAGAGTAAAGTCTCCGGTATCATTCGGGGATCTGGATATCGATTCAGATGTATTGAGTCTGGAGCTGATTGGGGATGGGCCGAATGAGGTGATACACAGAAAGCTGGTTAGTTTGCAGGAAGCTAATAAGAAGGCCATCGTTATGGCTGAGCAAGAAAATCTGACACGGGCGGAGCGATCCAGAAGAAGAGACTATGCCAAGATGTTTGTCTCAAGATATACCAGTATATTTGGCATTAACCGTGAAGGTATGAAAGAACTTGTGAGAGGGCTCAGAGATAAGGATATCCTTCTGCTGGAAAATGCTGTCCTCGAAAGATTAAAGAAACCAGCTATTCTCCAGGTAGTCGGATCACTTAGTGTGATGGCCATATGTATTATTAGCAGTTTAGGGTTTATCTTATCCGGCAATTCAGTACTTGCTGTTTTGTCTGCCGCGATGCTTTCTACGGGGATAGGTTGGTTTTTCCCGCTTATACTTTTGACACAATTTTTTGAGGACACCATAGATACAAGAGGTACCTATGGTTACGGTCTTAGTCGTCCCGCTGCTTACTTTGGGCCACGAAGAGCTTTTAAGAAAAAATACGGCCCAGATTACTTTCCATATCAGGAATTGAGGGAAGAGTTGGGATTGATACCCGAAGTAAGGTGGCGAGCCGAGCCGAGTTTGACTCAAGTTATAATTACTGGTATAATCTTTACCGTTGCTTTGTTCGTTAACATCCGGAGGGGAACGAAATGAATCGGATCATCAAGATCGTCCTACTCTTTATTTTCTTATCGGTTTTACCGGTATCGGCCCAGGATATACCTCAGCCAATCGACTCCGTGAAGGTATATGACTTTGCCGGTGTTTTGCCGGCAGAACTTGAAAAGTCACTGAATGCCCAGCTCGAATCATATAAGGAAAAAACCAGCATTGAAATTGCAGTTGTTACTGTGTCATCATTACAACAGTATACCGTTGAGGATTTTACAATCAGACTTGCCCAGAATTGGGGTGTCGGTAATAAGGAAAAAGATAACGGTATTGTCCTTCTTCTTGCTCCTAACGAGAGGGAGGTAAGGATCGAAGTCGGTTATGGTCTTGAAGGCGATCTGACCGATGGTCAGTCGGGGTCCATTTTGGATGAAAACGCCGTTCCGTATTTCCGCAATGACGATTGGGCCGGCGGTGTTAACGCTACAGTTAGCGCTCTGATTAATTATTTAGGCCAGAAAAATTATCAGACTCGACTTACTGAAAAAATTGAAAGAGAAAAATCAGAACAAGTCAGGCGCGCGCAAGCTGAGGCCGAAAGAGTAAAAAGAAACGCCGAGATCGCTGCGGCCATGGGAACTTTTTTCTTTTTTGCCGTTCCTGCTTTAATCGTAGTCATCGGTTCTGTTGCTTTCTATTTTTGGTATAAGCGGCGTAAGTTATTGAAGGAAATGCAGAAGGAGAATTTTGATCGCATTTCCAATGTCCAGAAGAAACTGGAAGAAATGAAGCTGTCTTTTGACGATGCATCAATGGGTTTTGAGGGTATGAAGGCGGTTAACATCGATTCTCTAAGACCGGCCTATTCTTCGATGTTAACAGAGCTTAGTAATTTTCTCAGGATTGCCCAGTTCGAAATTTTGGCTGGGATTTGGAAGAACTATCCCAGATATAGGGAGGCTCAGAGGATTCGTGAATCCGTAGAGAAACTTGAAAAAGAGATTCCGCAGATCGGAGAAAAGATTCGACTAATCAGAGATTTGCCAGCTCTTATAGAAGAAAAAATGAAATGGGTTGTGGGTCAGAAGGATAGAGTAATTAGTAAGTTGGAGGGTTCCAGGGTGCGTTTGGCAGATATGTTGCCAAATCTCGACAGTGATTATCGGGATAAAGTAACTCTGCTCTCTAACGATGCCGTGGCGGGTGTTGTCGCAATCAGCTCATCGCTTTCCATTCCGAATAAAGATCGAGTTGACTGGAATGATCTGAGCGCTGTTCTGGTGAAGATCGAGTCGTCTGCCAACCGGATCGAAGAATTATTAAGTGAATACTTTGCTCTTGTCGAAAGGGCTAAGTCTGAAAGAGACAGTCTTCTCGCCGACATGGATGAGGCATTGAGGAAGGCATCCGAGGCAGTTAAGAAAGATGATGTTAAAGATGAAACGGTAAATAAGTTAAGGCCCGCAACTGTTAATGTTCAGGAAGTCAGGCGGATGACGCTTCATAAAGACCAGGAGTGGGTTCTTTTCTTGACCAGTATCCTGGCGATAATCTCTGAACTCGACGAGATTACCAGGAAAGCGTCAAATGATATTGAAGAAGCCGAAAAAGAACGCAGAAGAGTCAAACGACAGGCTGAGGAAGCCGAACAAGCCAAACAAGCCAAGATTAAGGCCAGTCAGGCAGATTCTCACCGGAGTTCCAGTAGTAGATCATCTGGTTTTGGCGGGGGAAGTTTCGGTGGTGGCGGAGCCAGCCGAAAATTTTAATTATATAAATAAGTTTTTTTGAAGGGCTGTCATTGACAGCTCTTTTATATTTATACTTTACAAAAGCTAGCAATAATACCACAATATAAAAAGTATCTTTATTAAAAAGTAAGGGAAAATGGCTAATATTTTATACGGAATAAACGGGGAAGGATCGGGTCATTGGACTAGGTCTAAGGAAGTTATCACGCACCTTAATAGTATCGGTCATAGCGTATCAATTGTATGTTCCGGGCGTGCTTCGGCTAATTTAAGTAATTATTTCAAGATTGATGATATCTCTGGTTTAAGTTTCAAATTTGTTGAGGGAAGAGTGGATAAATCCGGGACTTTTTGGGCAAACACTAGGGCGATACCGGGGCTTTCAAGAAGTCTCCAAAAAGTTCGGGGAATAATAAGGGACAGACACATAGATTATGTTATTACTGACTTTGAACCCGTATCCTGCTTTGCGGCTAAACTACAAAATTTGCCGGTTGTCTCAATAGATAATCAGCATTTTATTACCAATACAGATGTTCTTTGTCCTCCGGGATTGACGGCTCAAGCTGAGATAACAAAGGCTGTAATAGGGATAATGACTCCTGGTGTCGGAACATACCTGGCGATCTCTTTTTTTGAGGCTCAGTCGAAAGGCGAGAAAACTTTTGTTATTCCGCCGATTCTGCGCCGAAAGGTTTTTGAGACTGATGTGTCGGCGGGTGACTATATGCTTGTTTATCTGACAGCTGGTTTAGGTAAGATTTCGGAGTCATTAAAACATATCGGTTATAAGTTTGTGATATATGGAGCCGATAGAAATAGTCGAGAAGGTAATTTAACCTTCAAGAGATTTAGGGAGGATGAATTCCTTAGTGATCTTGCCGGTGCGGGAGGCGTTCTGGCTACGGCCGGATTTTCTCTTATAAGTGAAGCGCTGTATTTTGGCAAACCATATCTTGCTTGGCCGGTCAGAAACCAATTTGAGCAGATCTTTAACGCCTATCATTTGGAAAGACTTGGCTACGGGAAATATGTAGAAAGCCTGAGTCGCGAAAAGATTGAATCATTTCTGCTTAATCTGGAGGAGTATCGTAAAAATCTTACCCATTATCCGCAGCAGGACAACAGTAAGTTATTTGCTAAGCTCGGGGATTTGATCGGTTAACCAGCCCCATTCGGGGCTTTTTTATTGGATTGATTTTTTAACGAGTGAGGGTGGTATAATAAGTATATGAAAAATTCATCAATTAGCTTTCTTGTTTTTATATGGTAATTGGCATAATCTAAAGACTATGGAAAAAGAATCTCAAATTATTTCTGATAATACTATCGAGAGAAGAGATAGGAAAATGGAACTTATGGAAGAAAGGCATCGCAATGCTATCACGGCTTTTAGGTTGGAGCAGTACCTGTCAAAAGAAGAGCCATTGAACGGCGAATACCCGACCAGTCGAACGGCCGAGAATAGAGAAAAAGAAATGGTAGCCTTGGGAAAATTAAAACCCATACTGGATAGACTGGAAGAATCTGGGCTATTGGTGAAACAGGAGAAAGTAATGTCTTCCATTGCTAATTATATAAAAGAGAAGGTTAGGGCCCAAAGAGCAGAACAAGACCTGAGGGAGATTATAGAGAAAGGAGGTAAAGAAGCAACTCCTCAAGAAGTGGGGTCAACCTTGTTTATGATGAGGCTGGGGACACGCCCAGAAGGTTATATTGAGGCGGCCAGGCGAGAAGGATATTTTGTAATAGCCTGTTTTAATGACGAGGATTACAGAAAATTAAGCGAAGATTCAGACAAGGAAGAAAGCGGGGGCCGGTTTCATGAAATGATGGATTTTGGAGATTTTGAAGTTGATACCCTACTTATAAAGGGCGGCTGGATTAATAGCACCTTTCTACACGAAAGACAGCACTTTATTAACGCATCAGTTTTTGATGATTTTGCGGGTTTTAACCAGCAAGCTGTACATAAAAAAAATTACCCTTTGTTATCTGGGGCATCTCAGGATTTGAACACTCGGTATGAAGACCAAAAATCCATGCAGGGTCTCAATCTAGTTAAAGATGAGATTTTAGCTCGGATTCGTGACGGATCCAGCTCTGAAAGGGCTACTGATTTTTTTGATTCGGATCTATACGGATATCTACAAGATGATTTTTCTCCAGATGAACAGCGGGAGGTCCGCGCTTTGCTTGGAAGCATAGAGACAGAACTCAAAAATACCTATAATGTCTTTGATCACTTTTTAGATTTTAAGGCGATTTTAGTTTATCACCTGGTGGATATTCCGCTATTGAAATTTCCTGAGCGGATCAGGGCCGTTACCGAATTCCTCGATTCAAAAATCAAAGAATTTTTGAAATTTTTGGATATTATACCCAATGAGCCGGTCGGAGCTAGTTTAGCAGATAAAGAAAAAAGAGATCATTCAAGGCGATTAGAACTAAGTATAACCGGAGAAGTTTATAGCGCAATAGATTTAATACTTGGAATTAAAGATATAGAAGTAGCTGATATGGAAAAAGAATTAGAATCAGCTAGGAAAAGGATTACTTTGCTGGTAAAAGAACTCGCTTCATTTAAGGTATAGCCGATCGCATTTTACAAAGTCTTAAGAATGCTTTACGATATATTAAATACAGATCCCTTTAATCGTTCCCGCGGGGTATAAATGTGAACAGAAAACACCTGAAACGGCTGGTTCGGCTGATGTATAAATCTGATGACTGCCCCGAGTTAGATGAGTATGGCAGTAAGATTTTCGGACGTCCCATCAGAGGTACCTGGAAATTGTTTCGGCATATTGCTAGCAGGGCGACTGCCAATGTCTGGATCTGGAGCTATAAAAAGGAGACAGCGAGCTATCCAAGAATAGACGTTCCTTTATTTGAAGAATTTTCCACTATCCTGCTTCATGAGGTAGCCCATGGCTGGTGCTATTTTCTTAAAACAGACCCGTCGCAAGATTATACGAACGGAGCTGATGAAGAGCGTGTTTGCTGGGATGTTAGTATCCTAGTGTGTAAGATGCTGGGGATTAAGTATCATGAAAAATCTGCTCGGTTGTGTTACGACTTCTGGCTTCTTAGTCAGGCTAATGATACGAAGGGTCTTTGCAGTCTTATGAAAAAATTGCCGGCCCATATACAGCAATAACTTTTTCTATAAATTATCCCCATCCGCTGTTTGCGGATGGGGATTTTGTCCTTAGTGGGGATTCGCTTTGCTTAAGGACAATCTTCACTGATTTCGATCTGGCCGCAAAGGGGACAATAGGTTCCGAGGCGTCTGTTGGTGTGATATGTAGACTTTAATTTATCTAACGCATCTACATCTTCCAACATTCGCAATGCCTCTCTGAATATACGATGGTCGCTCATATCGCTATGGTGGTATTTCTGTTTTTCGGGTCTGATGTCGTTTCTTAATATAGAATATAATCTTGCTATTTGACCGTTCTGTCCATTCAAATCAATGTCTGCTACATCTGCTATTGTTTGAGCTTGTGCCATAGAGCTATTGTCGGGCATTTCTCCCCTCGTTTCAGCCTCTTTAAGTCTTGATAGGGCGCTGTTGTAGTCGGTCTCATTTATAATACCGCCTATCTCTAAATATCTTTGATAGCTTCTTTCTTTTGAGTTAGTTTGCGTATCAGCCCCCGCTTCTAAAAGTTCTTTATTCATAATGTAAGAGTAGTATATTGGGCGATGAATTACAACGGGTGTTTTGGGTTATCACAAAATTAGCAGGCACTATGCTATAATAATCCTATATGCAGGAGTTAGTTCAAAAATTTGATGTTCGTATTATAGAATTTTTTCGTAGGCGGGAGGTCACTATCTCAAGAATTGCAATCTTTGTTGTTTATTTTTGGTTCGGGTTATTAAAACTTATCGGCATGAGTCCGGCTACTCCCTTAGTTCAGATTTTATTCGAGAAGACCATTAACTTTATGCCGTTTGGTACTTTTTATACCTTATTTTCTTTTTTAGAGGTGGTAATTGGCGTATTTTTTCTTGTACGCGGATTAGAGAGAATAGCCATTGTTTTATTAGGATTTCACTTGGCGACAACAATACTGCCGTTATTTTTCATGCCGCAACTTACCTGGCAGGTATTTTTAGTACCCACGCTTGAGGGCCAGTATATAATAAAAAATATACTAATTATTGCTTGTGCGGTTGTTGTCGGTTCAAGGATTACTCCGAAATCTTCAGTAAACTAAAAACACCCTTGGCGGGTGTTTTTAGTTTACTCCCTCGAGAGTTATTAGGAGAGATGCTTAGAGACGAGTTTTGTCATCTCGAACATGTTGACGACTGACTTTCCTCCGAATACTTTCTTTAAAGCTTCATCGGCATTGATGTTGCGCTTATTAGCTGAGTCTTGCAGGTTTTTGCTTTTGATATAGACCCAAAGCTTCTTAACGACCTCTGACCTGGGCATAGGGCCCGCACCGACAACTGCCGCTAGTTCTGGGCTGACATTCAGCGGCTTCATAAACGCAGAATTGGTTTTTGCCATGTTTATTTTTATTAGTTTATTCAGGCTTAGAGCGTGTTAAATAAGTCTCTTTCGTTGCGATCATCGCAAGTACCATCGAACACAGACTTATTTAACATGCTCAGGCCTTTAGCTAAGTATACTATATCTCATAGGTAAATAGCAATGGTTTGCAAATCCCCAGCTTTATAGCCGATATTAATAACGGGATATCTATCAAAAACTCTATCCGCCCCGTCTTTTATGAAATTTCCTACTTGTAGGAAATGTACGCCTATGTTATCATAATAAATAGTAATTTAATCAGTGGTAATATGCACAATAAATTAATGAAACATCATGTTTTTTATGGCACAACTTCTTTGGGAGAGAAGGGTCAGGTGGTCATTCCCGTAAAAGCACGCAAGGATATGGCCGTCGGCAGAGGCGAACAGCTTTTGGTCTTTGGCGTGGGTGGCGAGATGGTCGTCCTATCCAGACTGTCAAATATGCAGAAATTTGCTTCCCACATGGAAAGGCAGTTGAAGGACCTTAAGAAAATAATAAAAGAAAGATCAAAATAAATGAACAATAACTTTAAATCATTCGGGGCGATATATAAAAAGAAAAGATGGTGGTTGGTCGCCGGATTAATTGTTTCTGTTATCCTGGCAATTATTTATTTTCGGGGTGACAGCGGTCCGGATTATGAATTTATGACAATCAGCCGAGGTGAACTGGTTCAAGAGGTAAGCGTTACTGGCAAAGTAAGACCAGCTCAGGAAGTAGACCTGCAATTTGAAAGTTCCGGCCGTGTTGCCACTATTAATTATAAAGTAGGCGACAAGATTAATACCGGAGCTGTTATTGCTTCGCTTGATAATCAGGATCTCCAGGCGGCAGTTATTTCAGCAAAAGCCGATCTGGAAAAAACCCAGAGAGATTTTAATTCAATCAATGATCCGGCGGTTTATTCGGCTCTTCGTGTTGAATTAGAGAATGCGAAAATAAATTTAGAGCAGGTGACTAAGAAATCGGATGCCGATTTAGCTGCTGATTACAGCAGTGCTTTCAATGTTATGCGCGAGGCAATGACCCAGCTGGATACATCTTCGGTGATTCTCGAATATCTAAGAAAAACTTATTTCGAAACGAACTATTTTATTGAACCAACCGTCAAACAGTACCAAGTTAAGGTAAATTCCGGACTCGACCGTGTTTTAGCTATTTTTCCTGAGATTAATCAATCCAATATTATTGTGCCCGAACTATATGTGAGGATGGACTCGGCATTATTAGAGCTTTCAGATACTTGCCAATCTTTGCGTTCTGCGTTCACATTTCTTCAAACACAGATTCAGGCCAATACCAATTTAATTTCTTCTTCAACCGATAGGGCGAGCGTTAATACTGAAGCCACTGCTATTTCCTCTGATCTGTCAGCAGTCTCGAGTGCTATTCGGGATATAGCAGATCAGGGCGTAGCTAATCAAAAAAGTATTGCCGATGCGAATGCAAAATTAGCCACGGCTCAGGCGACATTTCCTACTTCCGAAGATATCCTTAAAAAACAGTCGGCTCTTTTATCAGCCCAGTCACAGCTTCGCAAGACCCTTATTATTGCGCCTTTTGTTGGAGTAATCGGAAAGATCGATATTGAGCGTGGTCAGACAATAAGCTCATCTCTTGTGGCTATCTCGCTGATATCTTCTGCCAAATATCAGATTGAGGCCAATATCACCGAAATTGACATTGGTAAGGTTGGTGTTGGTAATCCGGCAATTTTGACACTGGATGCTTACGGCTCTGGCGTTCCGCTTAATGCCAGGGTTTCCGTTATAGATACTTCGGCAACAATTGTTGATGGAGTGACAACCTATAAAACCATTTTTGAGTTCGCCGGACCTATAGATTCCGGCATACGGCCTAATATGACTGCTAACATCGATGTTCAGACCGCCAGAAAGCCAAATGTTATTGCCATTCCTCAGCGGGCGATTATAAGTCGAAACGGCAATAAAATAGTTCGTGTACAAAGAAGTAAAGACTCAATCGAGGAACAGGTTGTAACTACCGGTCTTTCTGGTAAAGATGGTTTAATTGAAATCACCAGTGGCCTCAGCGAAGGCGATGTTATAGTAACTTTTGTAAATGACTAACGTTATAAGAGTTAAAAATCTGGAGAAGATTTATACTGATGGTGAAGTTGAAACTCCCGCTTTAAGCGGGGTGTCTTTTGATGTCCGCGAGGGCGAGTTTGTGGCTATCATGGGACCTTCTGGTTCCGGTAAATCAACCATGCTTCATATTCTAGGCATGCTTGATCGTCCCACTGGCGGCCAATATTTTTTAGAGGGTAAGGATATGAATAGCTATCTTGATGATGAGCTGGCTCATCTCCGCAATACAAAATTCGGCTTCATTTTTCAGGCATTTAATCTGCTTGCCAGAACCAGTGTTTTGGAGAATGTTAAGCTTCCACTTGCCTATTCCGGAATTGTTGAGAGCGAGCAGGATAAGATGGCGATGAAAGCTATTGAAGCAGTTGGCCTGAGTCATCGCATTAATCATGAATCTTCACGTTTGTCCGGCGGCGAGAAGCAGCGCGTGGCAATTGCCCGTGCTCTAGTTAATAATCCGGCGGTTATTTTTGCCGACGAGCCGACGGGAAATCTGGATTCCAAGTCTGGCGGGCAGGTGATGGAATTTATAGATAAGCTTCATGATCAGGGACATACGATTATTCTCATTACTCATGAAACATATACCGCCGAATATGCCGAGAGAATAATTAAATTGAAGGACGGTAAAATAGAGAGTGATGAAAAAGTGTCCGAACGCCACAGAGGAGGATTCACAAAGTAAATGAAAAATGTAAATATCAAAATTTTAAATTTTAAGATTTTAAATTGTCCCGATTGTTTTACAATCGAGGATCCACGGTTGATCGGGATAATTTTGCATTTTGATTTTTTAATTTTCAATTATATCAGATGACTCTGCGTAATACATTCAAAACTGCGTTAGTCGGCTTAACTACCCATAAATCAAGGTCAATTTTAACTATTCTTGGAATTGTTATCGGTATTACCGCAATTATGCTGGTTATGTCATTAAGTCAGGGGGCGACCGATTTGATATTATCCCAGATACAGGGATTAGGTTCACAGACAATTATTGTCCGAGCAGGCAGGGAACCTTCGGGTCCTTCAGATTTTGCTTCCATATTTACAACCTCATTAAAAGATAGGGAAGTTACTGCTATTAAAAATCCTGCTCTTGTACGCGGGGTGGTTGCGGTGGCGCCGAATGTTATCGGTTCGGGGACGGCCCTCTATGGTTCAGAAACTAAGAATGCCAGTTTACTGGGCACAACTCCGGATATTCTTCAGGCCCTGGAGATTTATCCTAAATATGGTGCTTTTTTTAATGATGGTGATGTCTCCGGACGATCTAGTGTTGCCGTTCTCGGATCTGAAGTCAAAAAGGAACTTTTTGGAGAGTCTGATGCGGTCGGTGAGACAATAAAATTTTATGACCGTAATTTTAAAGTGGTCGGCGTATTTGATGACATCGGTCAGATAGGGGCTTTTGATATTGATAGCAATATAATAATTCCGGTCACTACTGCTAATCAATATCTTCTCGGGGCCAGCCACT
The DNA here is from genome assembly GCA_016181145.1 of Candidatus Yanofskyibacteriota bacterium. Classification (GTDB taxonomy): domain Bacteria; phylum Patescibacteriota; class Minisyncoccia; order 2-02-FULL-40-12; family GWA2-44-9; genus 2-01-FULL-39-28. Next base: position 12,025 of record JACOZW010000003.1, on the reverse strand, counting down.
ATACGGTTATTATGGTTAGAGTTGAATCGGAAGCGGTAGTTGAAAAATCTGCCGATGATATACGCCAGACGCTTCGGGAGCTTCATAATATTACTGATCCCGATAAAGATGATTTTTTGGTGGCAACTCAGGCTGATCTGGCTGAACGGGTTGGAACAATTACAGGAGTTTTGTCAGCGCTGCTTCTGTCGGTTGCGGCTATATCTCTCATTGTCGGCGGTATCGGGATTATGAATATTATGCTTGTTTCAGTTACCGAAAGGACGCGCGAGATAGGTCTTCGCAAAGCCGTCGGCGCTACTACCGGTGATATTTTGAAACAATTTCTTTTCGAGTCAGTTATATTGACCTCAACCGGTGGAGTTATCGGCATTGCCCTTGGCTCGCTATTATCTTTAGTGATGTCAATCGTACTCACTCAATTCCTTGAGATTGATTGGGGCTTTGCTTTTCCAATAATGGGTGCATTGTTAGGTTTTGGCGTCTCGGCACTGATAGGATTGATCTTCGGTATTTATCCCGCCCGCCAAGCTTCTAAGAAGAGTCCAATAGAGGCACTAAGGTATGAGTAGTATCTGCTCGGGGTTGTTTTTTTTATTATTTTTAGCATACTGGTTCGGTAGGCACCTTTACAAGTAAGAGGAAAATCAAGTGGTCAAGCAGATAGTCCGCCTTTCTGTATTCGTTGCTGTTATTCTTTTTGGCCAGAGTTTTGCTGTTGCTGATGAGGGAATGTGGCTTTTGAATAATCTCCCATTAGCGCAACTCAAGGAGAAATATAACTTTGTACCTACGGCCGAGTGGGTGGAAAAAGTCCAGAAAAGTTCGGCTCGACTTCCTAATTGTTCATCGTCATTTGTCTCTGGCGACGGCCTTATAATGACTAACGGACATTGTGCCGAAGAAGCGGTGATGGCGCTAAGCACGCCAACCCGCAACTATTATCGAGACGGATTTTATGCCTTTACATATGCCCATGAACTCAAGACTGACAGAACTTTGAAGGTGTTAATGAATATAAATTCCAAGGGTGTTGCTCAACCTGGCTTGGAGTGCGAAGAAGTTTCTTTGTATCAAGGCGCTCAATATCAGAATTATTGCTACAAGGTTTATAACGATATTCGGCTGGTTTTTTCTTCGGAGAAAAATACCTGGTTTTTCGGTGGGGATGCCGATAATTTTGAATATCCGCGTTATGCGCTGGATGTTGCATTCCTCAGGGCTTATGAGAATGGCAAGCCGGCTAAAACACCCTTTCATTTCAAGTGGTCTAAATCCGGTCCTAAAGATGGCGAATTAATTTTTGTTTCAGGCCATCCCGGAAGGACGGCAAGACTCTTAACGTCGTCTGCCCTTGCGACTGAACGTGACGTGAGGGTTCCATTTATTCTTGATCTTTCCAGAAGACGTGAGCTTACCACTCAGCAATTTATGCTGAAGGGAAAGGAACAGCGTAGAATTGCCGAGTCTGATCTGTTCAGCTGGCAGAATACCCGCAAGCTTTATGTTGGTAAATTGAGGGGCCTTCAGGATCCAGAACTCATGGAAGCAAAGAAAGCTTCTGAAAGAAGATTTTTCTCAGACTCTTATTCTAATATTCCTGCCGCTGATAAATATGCCAATGGACTTATCATGATCGGCGACGCTCAGAATGAAATCAGGAATAATTATGTAAAGTACATGCTTTTGGCCAGGGGATTCGGGTTTGATAGCAGACTGTATGACTATGCTCGGAGTATTGTTTCCGGCGATAGCGGGTTTATGCAGGCTGTGCTTGAGGCTCGGACCAAAGAGCCACGGCTTAATCTTGAATACGAAGAAGCGAAGCTGACGGATTCATTAACTCATTTGGTCGAAGTTTTCGGGGCAGACGATCCGTTATTCGTGGAGTTATTGGCTCCTTTTGGCGGTAGTCCCAGTAGTCCCAGCAGGGTTGCTAATAGATTAATCTATGGATCGGCTCTCCTGGGTCTTAATGAGCATCGCAGAATGGTTTTGGGGGTTGATGGGAATCTTCAGCAAAGTAATGATCCGATGATCAATCTTGCCTTGTTAGTTAAATTGAAAAGCGAAGTTTACAAAAATGCATATGATAAAGCTCTTAAAGATGAAAGAAGCGGCTACGCTCAACTATCTGAGGCTTTATTTCAGGTTTACGGTACAAATCGTTATCCCGATGCTACGTTTACGCTGAGACTTTCTTTCGGTACGATGTCGGGGTACACAGAAAATGGCAGAATTATTCCCCCATTTACTACTATCGGTGGTATGTATGATCATTCTACTGAATTCGGAGATACGGGCGATTATAAATTTCCAGCTCTCTGGTGGATGAGAAAGAGGTTTGTTAATTTGAGAACTCCTCTTAATTTTATTTCCAATTTGGATATCACGGGAGGGAATTCGGGAAGTCCAGTCTTTAATAAAGACCTAGAGATAGTTGGATTGGTTTTTGACGGCAATATCCATAGCCTAGTAAGTGATTACGATTATAATTATTCATCTGAGTCGAGAGCGGTATCGGTTCACTCATCAGCGATTCTTGAAGTTTTGAGTAAGATTTATAGAGCAGACAGATTGGTAAAAGAATTAAATCGTAGATAGTAAGTAAATCCCGCAAAGCGGGATTTTTTGTAAAAGTAATACACAGGCGGTTATTGTGGTATCTAAAAAGGTTTGCTATAGATAACTTACTATGATCAATAAACATTCTAGCGACTCAGAAAATAAAGAAGCTTCTATGAGCAGAAAGACTAAAATATATTTTTTAGTCTTAGCTGTCGGAATAGGTCTCATAGCCGGTAGCCTATATTACAAAAATGACAAAGGTCCCAATCCTACGGCTGATAATAGCGACAGCCCGGCCGAAGTCGGAGTTGATGATAAAAAAGGCGAGGCATCCCAAAATTATCTTGAAGGTACTCTTAATAATTCGGACAACTTGAGTCTGGGTAATTTTAAGCTTATATCTAGTTTGGGAGAAGTATATTTAAAAACTACCCGCGACTTCAGTAAGCTAATCGGTCTGCAGGTCATCGTGTTGATCAATGGAACCATGGAAAAATTTGAACTCATAGATATTCAATCAAAAGTCGCCGGCGATAGCTACATTCTCCCGCAGTAGCTTAGAATACCATTTACTGACCGCAGATTGACTGGACGATTGTTTGACTCAATAAAGTGAAAATGGTAGAACCTTTTGGGCCTAGAAGGCCTCAGGAGCAGTATGAAAGGAGACCGTTATGTCGTTTATGAAAGTAGATAGAAAAGCATCCAAAATCATGCGAGCACTCGCTGAAGCTCCATTGTTCAAGAAGCAGGGACAGGTCAAGGCGCGACCTGCGGTTCCCGGAGAGAGGGTTACGACAACTCTTGCTAGTGGTGTGGACGAGACTGCCAACACAGCTAATGAAGGCGACTGGGTAATGACCAATCCTTCTGGCGAGCAGTACGTCATTTCAGGGAAGAAATTCTTCGATCGTTATGAAGCGACTAATGAGGATGGCGTGTACTCGGCAAAGGGCTATTGCCGAGCTATCAAGAATCCCTTTGGAAGGCCTATCGAAATCATGGCATCTTGGGGCGAGCCTCAGACTGGTGATGAGAACTGCATGGTTGCCGACATCTGTGATGCTGATGGCAACGTCGAAGGCGAACCCTATATTATCGAGGCGAAGGTATTCGCCGGGACCTATAAACGGGTTCTCTGATTTTTAATGCGTTCCGTGCCTGCATCCTGCAGGCTTTTTTATTTCGATACAAGGTTTTTATTTTTTGACAAAAATATGAAATGGGCGGAGAGTATAAGCAAGCTCTTTTAAATGTCCTACTCAGGGGGTTTTTGTGAAGAGACTCAAGATTGTGCTTTTGCTCCATTTTTATCAGCCCTGGTGGCAACCATCGTGGATGATAAAGAAAATTGCTAATGAGTGCTATCGTCCGATATTAAATCTTATAGAAGAATTTGAAGGTTTTTGTTTTACCGCTAATATTAATCTTTCTCTTTTGGTCCATCTTGAAGAGCATTGTCCTGATATTGTTGATGGTTTCAGAAGAGCGATTAAAAATGGCAAGTTAGAGCTGACGGGTTCAACTGCTCAGCATCCGATAATGCCATTGATACCTGAATTTGTGCAGAAGGCCCAGATCGAAGAAGATCGTGATCAAAAAGAGATTCAGTTCGATCTGAAGCCCAATTGCTCAGGTTTTTTTCTTCCTGAATTAGCCTTCTCGACAAAGGTTGTTGGATTACTAAAAAACTATAACTATCGGTGGACGGTTATGGATGATGAGCCATTCGTTGCTACATATGGTAAGAATTCAGTACCATTCAATAGCGTTATTAGTTGGGATGGTTTCAAGGTATTTATGCGTTCCAACTATTGGAGTAATATGATTTCGTCTGGAAAATATTCGTTTGGGGATATTAAGGCGATAATGGAACATGAGATTCCAAGCTGGACTGGTAATGTGCCGGCATATCTGATAATTGCTATGGATGCTGAAACATTCGGTCATCATCACTGTCATCTGATAGATACATTCTTGAGGCCAATGTTGAGAGAGTGGGTAGGCCTGCCTACCGGACAGGCAGTCCCGTTTGCGCAGGCAGGAAATAAAATTGTCTCCATCGAATCCCTGAGTGTAGATTTTCCAGAAAGACAGGTTCATTATCTTTCTGACGGTTCATGGTCAACCTCTGTGCACGATATCAAGAGAAATAATCCTTTCCCGCTGTGGAGTTCTAAGGTCAATATAGATCGTTATAGACTATGGAAGCTGGTAAATTTAGCACTTACGCATTTTGAGCAGGCTCGGGATGAATGTCTGAGGATAACATCTTCCTGTCATTGGTGGTGGATCTCTCGTTCGGGTTGGGAGCCAGAATTAATGCAAAAGGGTGCTGAATTAGCTTTTAGTATTTTGACCGAAGAGGAGAAAGTATTTATTCAAGATGACTACAACGAGTTGATGGCTCTTAAAAAACACTTTGTACATAAAGATTCTGAATAAATTTTAGATTCTTGGCTTAGCCTAAATCTCCAGAATTGCGCTGGAGATTTTTATTTCGCCACTCCTTATAAACGCCAGGTTTTTAGGTTATAATGTACTTATGCTAAACCTCAAGTCTATTAGAGAACCTTTTTGGGCGATAAGTATTGAAGAATCTCTTGGGATACTGGAAACCAATAGCAGCGGTTTATCTGACGATGAGGCCGTTTTACGACTGAAGCATTTCGGTCGGAACTCAATAGATACTAAAGAAAACTTCTCTGCACTCCGTTTATTTTTAGGTCAGTTCAAGAGTCCGCTAATATTTATTTTAATCTTTGCTGGTATAACTACTCTTTTTCTTCGTGACTGGGTAGACACTTATGTGATATTCGGAGCGGTGCTCGTAAACGTATTTCTGGGTTTTTATCAGGAAAATAAGGCCGAGAATATTCTAGAGCTTTTAAGGTCTTATGTTAAAACCAGGTCTAGAGTGCGCCGTTCCGGGAGCGAACAAATAATCGACTCAGAACTTATTGTCCCGGGCGATATTATGAGAATAACACAGGGTGATAAAATACCTTCTGATGGAAGGATAATTTTTGCAAATAACTTTTCTGTTGATGAGTCGGTTCTGACCGGAGAATCATTACCGATAAGCAAGAAAACCGATACCCTCGATGCCGGTGTTTCTGTTAGCGACAGAACATCAATGGTATTTGGCAGTACTCTGGCCGTGGAGGGGTTTGCCGATATCCTTGTGACAGCTACCGGTACTTATACTGAATTTGGTAAAATAGCCGGATTAATTTCAAAAAAAGACAGAACACCGACTCCTCTCCAAGAGGCTATTTCACGATTCGCTTTTTGGTCGGGAATAATACTTCTTGTTTCCACCGTATTATTATTTGGTCTTGGAATTTATCTCGATTATGGATTACTAGAAATGTTTTTAATAGCTGTGGCTGTAGCTGTCTCAGCCGTACCGGAGGGATTGCCAATTGCTTTAACCGTTATTATGGCTATTGGTGTTGAACAGCTGGGAAAAAGAAAGGGAGTAGTTAAAAAACTTCTTGCGGCCGAAACTCTTGGATCAACTAATCTTATACTTACCGATAAAACCGGTACGCTTACGGAGGCGAAGATGGAGCTTACCGGCATAATTCCCAGAAATGGCTCATCTTCAGAGGATGTAAATAATTTAATTTCGGAAGCCCTCACAACAGTCGATGTAGTAATTGAAAATCCGGAAGAAATGCCGGATAGATGGCGTATGTTCGGCAATATTATGGAGACAGCTTTAGTTGAGGGAGCGGCCAAGAGAGGAATTTTGGTTGGCGATGTGCTTAAAAATCAACAGGTCTTTGACCGTCTAAGTTTTGGCTCAGATAGAAAATATGCCGCCTCAGTTCACGCCCACAACTCGGGCCGAAGGATGATGCTGATGGGAGCTCCCGAGATTCTGCTTAATTTTACCAATTTATCTGAGCAAGAAAAATCGGAAATAAATAAGGAGATAGATGAGAGAGCCTTTAGCGGTGAAAGAATATTGGGCGTTATATCTTTAGAACCAGCTCCCGGTTACGAATCTTTAAAAGACCACTCATTCAAGGATTTTAATTTTGATGGACTTATCACTTTCCGCGATCCTCTCCGCAAGGGTGTTTTTGAGTCAATGAGAAGGATAGCCGACGCGGGCGTGAGGACAATAATTGTCACCGGAGATCATAGGGGAACGGCTGAAGCGGTTGCCAGAGAGGTCGGTTTGGTAGATGGCAAAGGAGCAGTTTTGACCGGTAACGATATCAATAATCTTAGCCACGAAGAGCTTATGGCGCGAGCAGATGAAGTTTCTGTTTATGCCCGTGTTACTCCTGAACAAAAAGTCATGATAGCCAAGCTTTATCAGCAGAAAGGTTATATAGTCGCTATGACTGGTGATGGTGTCAATGATGCTCCTGCTCTTGAGGCAGCCAATATCGGTGTTGCTCTCGGTTCGGGGACCGATGTGACTAAAAGTGCCGCAGATTTAGTTATTTTGGATAATAATTATGAAACTATAGTTGTTGCAATTGAGCAGGGCAGAAGGATTCTGGATAATATAAGAAAAGTAATTGTCTATTTGCTCTCAGATTCTTTAGATGAAATTTTTCTTATTGGCGGAGCGATATCACTGGGCCTGCCCATGCCTCTTACTGCCCTCCAGATATTATTTGTCAATTTTTTCTCAGACAGCTTTCCGGCCATAGCTTTTGCTTTTGATAAGGGCGTCGATGGAGTTAACAAATATCCGCGTAAATTATCTAAAAACCTTTTTGATAAGCAAATGAAGTTTCTGCTCTTAGCTATTGGAATCCCCACCAGCGCCCTCTTATTTGTTATATATTTTATTCTTCTAAGGTCCGGTTTGCCGATTGATTTGGTAAGGACATTTATATTCGCATCATTTTCCAGTTACACGCTGTTTGTATCTTTTTCCTTAAGGAGCTTATCCAAGAGTATTTTCCGGTACAATCCTTTTACTAACAGGTACCTGGTGGTGGGAGTATCCGTAGGTTTGCTCCTTATTTTTTTTGGAATCTATCATCCGCTTGGACAGAAAATGCTTGAAACCAGGCCTTTGCCGGTTACCTGGCTCTATGGAGTATTAGGGGTGGGCGTATTTAATATTCTTGCAGTTGAGTTTGGGAAGTGGGCCTACACTAAATTCAATAACAATAATTAAGATAAATAAAAACTATATTATTTGGCCTCTTATTGCCGCCCCTATTTTAGTCGGAGTATTTTTTATATTCAGGCAGGGAGTTATTGGGGTTAAGAGTAATCAGTCCGCCGGTTTAAGTGAGAAAAAAGTTCTGCGAATCTCTACTCCTGAAACAGTCCGTGGAATTTATCTTACTTCGTCCAGCGGCGGAAGTTCTAAGAAGATTAATGAAGTAATCGGCCTGGCAAAAAGTTCGGGTCTGAACTCGGTAATTATTGATGTTAAGGACGCTTCGGGATATGTAGCATACGATTCCGCGGTTCCTCAGGTGGAAGAATATAAAATCGAGAGAATAGGTATTGAAGATTTAGGTTTATTGCTTGCCTCTCTTCGCGAAAATCAAATTTATGCTATTGCTCGAATGACAGTATTTCAAAATTCCGCATTAGTCCGGGCTCGGCCCGATTGGGCGGTTAAGAATAAATATACCGGCCGGCCCTGGGCGGATCATAGGGGCCTGCTATGGATAGATCCCAGTAATCATGAAGCCTGGAAATATTATTCTGCGATAGCTAAAGAAATTTTTGCGGCCGGATTCGATGAAATAAATTTTGATTATATCCGTTTCCCTTCAGACGGTGATATGTCGGCTTTGGTTTTTCCGGCCTGGTCTGAAGGATTAACCCGACCCCAAATTTTAAAAGAATTTTACAAATATCTGCGAAGCGAGTTGGGAGATGCAAAAATGTCTATTGATATGTTTGGTTTTGTTACCACAAGGACCGGAGACTTCGGTGTAGGACAGGTAATGGAGGACGCTTTTGAATATTTTGATTATATTTCTCCGATGGTCTATCCATCGCATTATCCGGCCACCTTTCTTAGTTTTGCTAATCCGGCCGAACACCCTTATGATATTGTTTACTATGCTTTGAAGGAGGGGAGTGAGCGGTTGAAAATATTTAGAGAAAAAAACTTAAACCTGCATCCGCGCATCCGGCCATGGCTTCAGGATTTTGATCTGGGTGCCGATTATACTCCGGCAATGGTCAGCTCACAAATAAAAGCTACTCAAGATGCGCTAGGCGAGCAGTATAAGGGTTTTATGCTCTGGAACGCGAGGAATGTTTACTCGGAAGGGGTATTCGGCAAAAAATAATCCCTCTCGCCCCACCTTTTTTGAATCAGGCTGTACGAATAGCTGACTTGCCTGCCAGTAGGCAAGGAGGCGTGCTGAAGATAGATTAGGGCTTCGCTTTCAACATGCTATAATTATCTAATGCCAGAATTTAATTTAGCCATTACAATATCAGCTTTTATTGCCGGACTGCTCACTTTTTTTGCTCCCTGTACTTTGCCATTGGTTCCGGCTTTTTTAGGCATTATTTCGGGAGTCGGACCGGAGATATTAAATGACCCCCTAAAACTAAAAGCGGTTCGATGGAAGATATTTAAAAATGCGGTGAGTTATGTTGTGGGCTTTTCAATCATTTTTATTTTATTTGGAGCCGCTTTTTCTTATCTGGGAACCATTCTGGCGGTTCGTTTATGGTTAGAAAAGCTTGGCGGACTTTTTGTTCTAGCTTTCGGACTATTCTTGCTGGGTTGGTTAGAGATTCCATTCTTGAATACAGAGTTCCGTCCCGTTAGAAGTCTTGCTCGTCCGCCTAGGGCGGACGAGTCCCGTTGGGACCTTGGCAAGGCTACTTCTAACGGGATTTCGCTTTTAAATTCTTTTATATTGGGTGCATTATTCGCCCTTGGCTGGTCGCCCTGCGTCGGTCCGTTGCTCGGCTCAATACTTTTACTGGCTACGACTGCCGGGACTGTCTTTGAGGGGATATTTTTGCTGATTATTTTTTCAATCGGATTGGCCATTCCTTTTCTAGTTACATCGCTTCTGGTAGGAAAGGCGTTTACGGTATTTAGTCGTTGGGGCAAATTTATTGGTATAATAAATAAGGCTGGAGGGATCTTCCTTGTTATAATAGGATTCCTGTTGATATTGGGCAGGTTTGAGTTAATTCACAGCCAATTCAAAAACTATTTTTATAATTTCCAATTTTTCGAGGTCTTCATAAACCGGTATTTATAGCATATAATTAAGTTATGTTTTTAAAAAAATATCAGAGAAAATTTTTAGTCGTTATTATGCTGGCAATGGCCTTTCCATTGATTGCTCTTTTGGTGTCTCGTTTGAACAACCCCAAAATAATACAAGAACCCATTCCTTCTCCGGTAGTATATAAAACGACAGTTACTCCAAGAATTTCGCCAGTTCCAACCAAACTACCGGCTATTAGCCCCGAACTATCTGGCGAAGTAAACCTAGATATTCCATTTACATCTCAGGCGCCGAATCAGAACTGGGTTTTGCCGTATAAGGAATTTTGCGAGGAGGCATCTGTGCTAATGGTCATGAGCTATATAAATCGTCAGCTAATCAGTACTCCGGAATATGCCAGCCAAAAAATGCTGGAGATTAAATCATTTGAAGAGAATAGGTTTGGTTATTATGAAGATACAAATGCCGAAGAAACAGCCGTCATTATAAGGGAGTTTTATAATTACGATAAGGTAAGGGTTTTGTATGATCCAAAGATAGGCGATATTAAAAAGGCCTTAAGCGAAGGCAAGGCGGTGATTATGCCGGCGGCAGGCAGAATGCTGGGTAATCCGTATTTTCAACAGCCCGGACCGCTGTATCATATGCTCGTGATTAAGGGCTATACCAAAACCGGCAACTTTATTACTAATGACCCCGGTACTCGTCACGGAGCTAACTTTATTTATTCTCCTGATGTTCTCATGAATGCCATCCATGACTGGAATGGAGGAGATGTCGGGAATGGCAGAAAAGTTATTATTATCGTCGGAAGGAGGGAAAAGTGAACACGGCCGCATTCGTTTTGTTCTTAGTTGCTTTTCTGCCCTATGTGTGGGCGATTATCAGTGGTTCGGCAGATCCATCTCCTATCTCGTGGGGTATTTGGGCAAGCGTCGATACGCTCGCGCTTCTAGCCATGAGAAAAAAGCAAGCACCTATTGGCCAAATTAGCGGAGCGGTTGTCGGTGCAAGTGTTGTTACCATTCTGGCGCTCATCTATGGCACACCGACAATGGGATCTATCGAGTGGGTCAGTGTCGTTGGTGCTGTTGTTGGCATAGTCTTGTGGCAGGTGTCTGGCAACGCCACCCTTGCGATTATTTCTTCGCAGGCAGCTACATTCATCGCTGCCTTTCCAACTTTTGCCAGAGGTTATTCAAATCCAGCCCAGGAAGATCCCTTGGCTTGGACCATCTGGCTTGTGTCATGTGTGTGTGCACTTCTCGCGGTTCGCAAGTGGAACTTAGAGGAGGCACTTCAGCCCATCAGCTTTACAGTGATTGAGGCTATTATGGTAATTCTCGTCGTCATTATTCCCCATTGGCCTTGGTAGCCGATGGGGATTTTCGTTATTAAGGGATAAATAATGATTTCATAGTCATTTACCGAATATCTATGAGCTCAGTATTTGTTATGCTAAATTTCTAACCCAATCTGAAGCAATCGAGACTCCGAGGGAGCCCCGCCATGGCGGGGCGACCAGAGGAGCGAACTTAGCTGAGGTCTAATAACTCACGGAGGAGTTATTAGACCGGAGGCGTGCTGAAGATGGGTTGGGAATTTAGCACTATAGCTGATGTGGATCGAATTCCGTCTCGAGTAGAGAAGGCGTGGATATTTTTTTGAGCCGATGCGGGAGTAGAACAAGTAAGAAGATAAGTTCAGTAAAACTCGCAATAGAGAAAGCGATAGGGATTGAGAGAATATCCAATTTAGGTGCCAATAAATATCCTCCTCCAATGGCGATAGCTAACCCGATGATATTTAACACGACGGGAACGAGCGTGTTTTTTGTTGCATAAAAAGCTCGGGCTAGAAGATGGCGAAGAGATTCGGTCGGCATGGCCAGGGTAAATACTCCTAGCATTGTGGCGGTTCTTTTGATTGCTTCTTCGCTAAAAGCTCCTCCTCCAAGGACAATTCTTATCAATGGTTCCTTTATGAAAAAAGTAATAACGGCAACCAAACTGCTTCCGGCAAGTATGAGCCAGAATGAATTTTTTAATGTTTTTTTGAAATCATCTTGCGAGTTTTCGGATATTGCCTTGGCCATCATGGGAAAGGCGGTGGTTGCGAATGTGATGCCGATTATGCTAACCGGAACGCTTTGGAAGTTACGGGCGAAATTCATTACCGCCACCGAACCCGAAGCAAGTCCAGAAGCAATAACTGTAAATCCCCAGAACATCGCCAGTTCAACCGGATGACCGAACATTTTGGGT
>JACOZW010000002.1 GCA_016181145.1 Candidatus Yanofskyibacteriota bacterium | reverse complement strand
GTTCGGTTTTTTAAATCTGGTACTCGTCTACCAAATAGTCAAAAAGGTTACTTCTGGGGCCAAAATAGCGCTTTTAGGGGCATTTTTATATGTAATAAGCGTATATAGTGCTATTTCCAACCTTCAGATAGATATTGATGGCGCGATCCTACCCTTCTTTGTATTGCTGACTTATTATGCCTATTTACGGATGTCCGAGGACAAGGGCTGGTTCTGGCGGGTGATTTTTGTACTGGGCATCGCAGGTGGATTATTGACCAAGATGAGTTTTGTCTTATTTCTCGGGACACTAATTATAGATTATCTATTGTCTTCATATGTATCTAGTAGGTTAGATTTTAAGAGAATCTCTTTAAGGATTATAAAGTTTTGGTGGCCTCTGGTTTTAGCTGGATTAGTTTTCTTCTACTTGTATGCCAGCCGTTTGGATTATGTGATTGAATATGCCAGGAATTTTAATTCGTTAAATTTCGGATCACGGGCCTATTTTGAACTTGGCTTCAAAGTACTGAAATCATTTGTCTGGCTTTCTCCGCTTTTGCTTCTGCCCGTTGTCGGAGGCATCTTTAATAGAGAAATTTTAAGAAAGTACAGATTCTGGTACTTATATCTGGTGATCAATCTTGTTTTCTATCTGGTCCTATTCGATTTTACAAAACTGACGATAGAAAGATATTTTATGTTCTGGATTATTCCCTCCGTAATCATATCCAGTGAGATTATTCTTAAGCTGATAAGCGGGTTTAATGTAAGGAAAAATTATTTCAATCTTATATCAATCGGAGTTTTATTTACCGGCATTTCCTTTTTTACTCTATCGGTAAACCAAGCCGTTCTTCCGCTTAATCCCAAAGAAGAATATGTCAGGCATATTCAGTCACTGGATTTTAATTTTCTTCTGCCTCTGACAGGCGGTTCTGGTCCGGCCGGATTTTACTTTTCTGCCCAATTTATTCTTTGGATGTGGCTATTGTGCGGGTTTTTCTTGGCCGGGGCGTTGTTTTTTAAAAAGATCAGGGTTCATTTAGCCATCATCTTTTTAGTATTCGGTTTAGGATATAATTTAGTTTTTATGAACGAATATTTATTCGGTTCATTATTTGGCAGTGTTCCCGCAGTTACGAGGGCCTCAGTTGACTATGTGCGCAATAATCCAGATATTACTAATGTGATAACTTATTACGATATCGGTGCTTATGATCTAAGGTTGGCCGATAAATATGAGGCTCGTTTTTATACTGCTCCGTCGCGTGATTACACTGTGCGGATGGATGCTTATCGGGGGCATTATATGATTGTAGACTTCCCGGCCATAGATAAAAATGGCCGGTACTGGCCATTGGTAGCCAGATGCCTATTGCTTAAGAAATTCCAAGATAAAAAAGTTGAATCTTATATTTTCGATTGTTCGAAAATATAAGCATGTAAGATTCAGTTTCTTAGCGGGGTGAGCGTGGATTGTCGGCTCATATATGCTCCGCTTCTCACTGATTGATTGGCTTAATATAATATAGTATAACTTACTCCAAAGGCGGGGCCTCAGTAGACTGACCGGGAGAACCTTTACATGAACAAAATAAAAGTAAAAAATTCCGGCACTATAAAACTTAAAATGTTTAAGGATTATCCTGACGGCGATCTTTTTATAGCTGAAGCTAGGCGTGAAATACCCTTCGACATTAAGAGAATCTATTTCATAAATAATTTTAAGGATAGTTCTGCGGTAAGAGGAAGGCATGCCCACAAGAAGCTGAGGCAGGTTATTATATGCCTTGGCGGTAGCTTTGATCTTCTTCTTGACGATGGACGCAGAAGACAGATTCTGAAAATGAATGACCCAAGCATCGGGGTTCTACTGGGAAATTATTTGTGGCATGAGATGGATAATTTCTCCGGAGATTGTGTGATTTTAGTTTTAGCCGGCGACCACTATAAAGAGAGTGACTATATCAGGGATTACAATGAATTCAAAAAGCGATCATAGAATCGCTTTTTTTGATGATTTTGTATCGATTTACAAAACCGATTTATCGTTGTAGAATTATCCAATGCCAAAAAACATAGATTTATCCATAGTTATACCTCTTTTTAATGAGCAAGAGGTCATCCCTTTCTTAATTGAAGAACTTAATCGTACGGGCTTAACTCTCGGTAAAAATTACGAGGTTATTCTAGTTGACGATGGTTCAACTGATAATACTTTTCAGCTGATCAAAAAAGTTGCTGATCAGAATCCTAAGTTTAAGGTTATTAAATTTTCAAGAAATTTCGGCCACCAGGCCGCTTTTAATGTTGGGATAGATTTTTCCCAAGGAGATATGGTATTGACCATGGACGGTGATTTACAGCATCCGCCAGCTTTAATACCGACATTTATCAGATATGCCGAAGAAGGCCACGATATAGTTATAGGCGAAAGACTGGATAATAAGCAGAACTCTAAATTAAGAGAAGCCGGAGGCAGAGGATTTTATAAGTTAATGAGCATTATCACGAATCTTGAGTTCAGGAATGTTTCTGACTTCGCCTTATACAAAAGGCCCGTGGTTAATGCGCTTAAAAAATTACCCGAGAGAGAAAGATATCTGAGGGGCATGATCCAATGGATCGGCTTTAAAAAGAAATATGTTCCCTATATCGTTGAATCAAGAAGGGCCGGTAAGCCCAAATATGATATTAAAAGGTTAACAAAACTGGTTTTAAGCGGAGTTACTTCTTTCTCAGCCTTTCCATTACGACTGGCTTTTTGGGCGGGACTATTCGTTTTGGGCATAAGTATTATTTTTTCAGGATATGTTGTTGTTGATCATTATGTTAATCCAAACCCCTTAATTGCCGGCTGGGCAACTTTGGTTATATTGGTTTTGTTTTTGGGGAGTATCCAATTGATGGTTCTGGGGGTAGTCGGAGAATATATGTACAAAATGTTTAACGAGGTTAAGGGCCGTCCTTTATATATTGTTTCCGAAACATGTAATATTAAGAATGATAGTATTACGGAAACTCCATATGGAATTCACTCGCTCTAAGGAAGGGATTTTTATCGTAGCTGATGATTTGGGTCTTAGCCCCGGCATTAATGAGGGCATAGTTTATCTTTTAAAAAATAGTTTTATAAGCGGAGCTTCTCTTATGGCTAACGGTATGGCTTTCGATGATGCCGTGCGTCGATGTTCGGAGATCGGATTTTTAAATATCGGAGTACATTTAGTTTTGGTCGAAGAAAAACCCCTTGTTCTAAAAACTTTCCCTAAAGATCACAGAGTTTTTTTCTTTAAGTATATTTTAGGTCTGATAAGAAAGAACGATATTGAGAAGGAGCTAGAGGCTCAAATAAATAAATGCTTGAAGGCCCAAATCAATCTTAGATTTATTAATAGCCATCAGCACCTTCATTTGCTTCCCGGGATTATGGATATTATTATCTCTTTGGCAAAAAAATACGAAATTCCGTATATCCGTATTGTAAATGAACCCCTTAACACGGCAGGAGGCCCGCTCAGAAAAGCTCAATTGGTATTTTTAAATTTTTTATCAGGGATTGCCAAAAAAATGATTATTCGAAGCGGTCTCAGGTGTAATGATTTTTTTGTCGGCTTTATTAATGCAGGCAATCTGAGCGAAAAGGATATTGAGTCGGTAAAAGAATTATCAGATAAATATCCCGATAGAATTATAGAGCTTGGTTGTCATCCCGGATTTGAAAATGAAGAGCTTAAAATGCAATATAATAACTGGGGGAATTATAATTGGCGGAAAGAACTTCGCCTATTAAGCAGCTGGCATGATTAAAAAAATAATTTATACAAGCAGGTCGCGACTTGAATACTCTCTTAATGCAGTCTGTATAAGGGGACTGATGGAGAATGGGGTTGGGGTCGTGGAATTTGGTCTGGCTAACGGAGGCGTTTTTGATTTTTTCAGGTTCTTGGTTTTTTATTTACGCAATCGCAAGGATATAGACGCTGTCATCGTCGGTTATGATAGCCCGAGCTTAGTTATCTTTCTACGTTTTTTTTGTCGAAAAAAAATTATTTATAATGCTGTTTTATCGGTATATGAGAGATTGATAGTCTCGAGGGGTTTAGCTTCTCGATTTTCAATTAAAGCCTTTTATTATTGGCTGCTTGATTTTGTAGCTGTACATTTTGCAGATTTAATTTTTGTGGAATCTGACAGCCAGGCTGATTATTTTAAAAAAATATTTATAATCGACGGTAAAAAAGTATTCAGAAGCTGGATCGGGGTTGATGAAGATAAGTTTTTCTATGATCCCGCAATTCCAAAATTTCCAACATTCACGGTTTTATTCAGGGGTGCGCTTCAACCGGAGACGGGGGCTGAGTATTTAATTCAGGCGGCTAAATTACTAGAGAATGAGGATATAAAATTTATCATGCAGTGCGGCGGTCAGTTATTAGATAGGGCGAGGGAAGTAATCCATGAATACAGGCCCAAGAATTTAGATCTCAGAACTAACTATATTCAAAGCGATGAACTTTGTCTTCTCATGCAAAAATGCCACTTAAGCATAGGTCAGTTGTCGAAACATGAACGCTTAAGCAGGACTATTCCGCACAAGGCATATGAGGCATTAGCTATGCGTCTGCCATATCTTACCGCGGCCAATAGTGGGATATTGGAACTATTGAAATCAGATGAGACTTGTATTACCTGCGAGCCGGCTAATGCCAGGTCTTTAGCTGACAAGATATTGTGGGCAAAAAATAACCCGGAGGAATTGGGGAGAATAGCAAAAGGGGCTTATGAATTTTATATCTCCGATCTTAAATCCCGGGTTATCGCTAAAAAGTTATTAGACAATATTCAGTCACTCAATTGAAGTTGCTGCCTATATTTTTTTCTGCTAGTTTATTTGAAGCTCAGTTTATATTTGGGGGCACCTTAACAAATGGATATGCAGACGGGAATTCGGGTAAAAAAGAAACAAGAATCGTCTCCATTGATAAAAAATATTAGGGAACCTAAATTTTTATTGATGTATGCGCCTCAACGTTTTAATCTGCGCTTTGGTGCGGTTAAGCCAGAGGCATCTTTGGGGAACTTATATCTTGCCGGAGCATTACGCGATGCCGGATTTCAGGTCAATATTTTGGATTGTTGTTTGGGGAACGAAAGATATTCGCTCGAGCAAAGTTTTTACCGTCAAATACCGCTACAGAACGGCATGGTTAGAATCGGAATGGCGCCAGAGGATATTCTTCGAGAAGTGGCAGAGTATGATGTGATTGGTATCAGTTCAATTTTTACCCCACAAACATATATGGTTGAGGAAATACTCAGATTAATTTCTCAAGCTTATCCAGAGAAGTTGATTATAATGGGTGGAATTAATGCGCGTACGCAAACGAGAAGATTCTTTGATGCCGGCGCCCACCTCATTTGTCTTTCAGAGGCGGAGCAGACAGTAGTTGAAATTGGCGATATCCTTAGAAAAGGAAGTCGAGACTTCTCTGGCGTATCCGGAATCTCTTTCATAAAAGATGGACGGATTCAGATTAATCAGGCGGGTCATATTGAAGACAATTTAGATTTATTGCCCATTCCGGCCAGAGATTTGCTACCACTCGATCGTATTTGGGAGATTGCTCGGCCACATGGCGGCGTCCTAACGGTAGGTCAGTTAGATAAACCTCTGCCTTATGGATCGCTTCAGACATCTAGGGGTTGTCCATATGTATGCACCTTTTGCCATATTTCAGGAGAACAAAAGGGGGCAGATACCGGCTATATAGGCAAATTCAGATTTCAATCAGTGGAGCGTGTAGAAAAAGAGTTAGCTTCCATTAAAAATCTCGGAATAGAGGATATTTACATTGAAGATGATTCTTTATTAGCAAGAAAGAAAAGGGCATTAAATCTTTTTAGAATGATGATTAAATTCGGATTTAATCTCGGCGACGTTAATGGAATAAATTTATCACACCTCCATAAAAACGAGGGCGGCAGGATTGTTATAGATGAAGAGATGCTGGAAACGATGGCAGAGGCTGGTTTTAAAAGGCTCTCTTTCCCCGTTGAATCCGGTTCCCAAAGAGTAGTAGATAAGTGGGCTTCCGGTAAAATAAATCATGAGAACTATGATATATCTGCATTGATAAGAAAAGCAAACTCATTAGGCATTACCGTTTCAAGCTGTTATCTCATCGGTTATCCCGATGAGACATATGAAGAACTGCTTACCACGATTCTAGTTGCTAAAAAACATATGGATGCGGGATCTGAATATGTGAATTTTACTATTGTCACGCCATTCCCCGGCACTGCCCTGTACGATCATGCTGTTCAGAATGATCTATTGCTGCCCGGCGTTGAAATAGCCGACCTCGACTGGTTATGGCCGTCGATGAAAACATTGATGGATCCTAAATATATTGAATTTGTTTCCAGAAAAGCATGGGAATATTTAAATAAGCCGGAAAGAATTGAGATAATCCGATCGATGGCGCCCGGAGCTGAATAAGGACACCCCACATAAAAGTGGGGTTTATTTTTTGATGGTAGTCCGGGGCCGATTATATCAAATTAATTTCGTTATTAACCCGATGCCCATAGGTTGACGTTTGGCTCATTTTGGTGTATTTTTTATCAGAATTATCCTGCCCCATAGACTAGCTCTAATGTCATTTCCCATAGGTGTATGTTTTTAAAAACTATCACAAAGTATGTTTTTAAAAACTATCACAAAAAATTGCAGTTTATTAATAAAAAAGCCAATCGTATATGGTATTATTGTGGCGATAATTTTTATCTCCGCCGGATACTCCGGCTTAGGCAATATCAAGACTCCGCTAAAAAATTATTTTGCCCATAGTTGGAGATCGATTAAGAAATTTCCTAATATTGTGTATCTCCCTTTTTGGTTCGGTGGCAGTAATTTATCTCAGCTTCAGGTTTTTATAGATATTAAGGATATCGAAGAATTGAACAGCGGTGTCCCTATTGATATGGAGGAGATGGATTATGGACCCTTGCTGGACAGCGATAAAAGCTATGTTAATGCATACTTTGTGGGGGATGATGGCTATGAATCGAAGATCAAGTTAAGGTACAGGGGGCTTATGCAGAATCATTGGCAGGCGGAGCAGAAGTCATTCAAAATTAAATTTCCAAAAGATAATTTGTTTCAGGGGATGAGGGAATTAAATCTAATAATTCCTCTTGATCGTGAATTCTATGTCGCTTCCTTCAATAGCTATCGGGCCAAGAAAATGGGAGTACTTGCCCCAGATATAAAATTTGTAAGGCTACGTATCAATAAAAGAGATTTCGGGGTCTATCTTGCTTCTGAAGCGTGGTCAACTGAATTATTGGACAAAAATGGGATAGCAGATGTAAACAATATCTTATCGAACAAGGATGTCGGTGAGGCCGGTATATCCGGCAATACCAAGGCGCCCTTTTCTGGTTGGAAAAGTTATACGGCGGAGAATGAGGAGGGTCCGTTTGAGGAGCTTGAAATGCTTGGTGAGTTAGTTAGTAGGGCTCCGGACGATGTTTTTTATAAGTATATAGATAAGCTTGTTGATCTGGATAAGTTTTATAGATGGCAACTAATAACTGTACTATCCGGTTCTGCCCACCAGAGCGATAATAGTAATTTAGTGCTGTTATTCCGTCGTGAAACCGGCAAATTTGAGCCGGTTGTATGGGATATAGAATCCGAAGAATTAGGCGACGAAATATACAGCACTAATCAGCCTCTGTTGGTCAGAAGAATATTTAAAAACGAAACATATTCTAAAAAGTTTCTTGAGATACTGGGGGATTACGTGGAAGATGAGAGTAATTTGGCTGATGACTTGGATTACTACGACAGCATCATAGATGCTACCAAAAATGATTTTTACAGCGACCAGGCCAAGAACGAAAACAACTTTGTTTTCAATAGAATGAATAGTGATAACCGCGACTTGATAATAAAAAACTTTCGAAAGGTGAAAGAATTATTAGCTACAGAAAATATTAAAGAGGTTAATGTGTCTGACGGGCTGTCGTTCTCTGATAAGCTTAATTTTGTTGGAAGTTTTAAATATTTACCGAGTACAGTTAAGAGTATAGATCAGTTCATAGCTGAAAATCCTCAATTTAAAAAAAGTAACAACAAAACATTGGTTATCAATGCCGGAAGCCATGTTTTCTATAAAACAATTATCGTCCCGGCTGGCTTCAGACTGATTATTGAGCCCGGGGCACGATTGCTTTTTAATCCCGGCGTTTCATTGATTACCTACAGTCCGGTGACCGCCAATGGCCATATCTCGAATCCGATTACGATGACATCTTCTTATCCGGGCTCGGATAAACCGTGGGGAGTTTTTGCTACAGTCAACACCGGCATCGATAAAAATTATTTTCGCAATATTATTGTGAGCGGGGGATCCGAAGATACGGTTAACGGTTTAAGGCTTACTTCGCAGTTTTCTCTGCATAATGCCGAATCTTTAGTTGAGGGTTCCGTGTTTAAAAATGGAAAGTCGGATGATGGTTTTCATGCTATTATAGGAACGCTCGAGATCTCTAATAGTTTGTTTGAGAATAATAGTTCTGATGGCATAGATTTAGATTTTATAAAATCTGGCAGAATAGAAAATAGCAGATTTATTAATAATACCATAGGAGGAAACAACGGTGACGCCATAGACCTTTCAGGCACCAGTGTAGAAATTAAAAATAATCAGCTGTTGCGTTATGGTGATAAATGCATAAGTGTTGGTGAAAAATCCACTCCCATAATATCCGGCAATATCATAGCCGGGTGCAATATCGGCATTGCGGTTAAGGATGCTTCTTATGCAGTCATTGATAATAATAAGGTGGTAGGAAATATCAGCCATGGTCTATATCTATATAGAAAGAAGCCCAGTTTTATCAATGGCGGAAAAGCCAGGGTCAGCAGATCCATAATCTGGGGCAATTCCGCGGAAATAGAGAAAGACGGGTTTTCAGGTTTAACTATCGAGGATAGCGTCGTGGAAGGAGGATATGAAGGCGGAACCGCAATCAGACAGGCCGATCCCGAGTTAAATAAAATATTGCCGGCCAGTATGTACAATCTAATCTTTGGCGATAATAAAAATGACTAAAAAATTAAGATTTGAATTTAAGTATGAACTTAGCTCAAGCCGAGCTTATTTGATCGAGAAAGAGATTGTTAAATATGGAATGAGGCCGGATCCAAATATCGGTTCGGCTAACGGCGAATACTTTGTGAATAGTTTATATTATGATTCTTATGCTCTATCTGATTATGCAGATAAGGCCGGCGGATTTATTAAGAGGAAAAAATTTCGACTGCGTGCTTATAAACCTACGATTGGCGAATCCAAAACGGTTTGGCTTGAGATAAAGAATAAGTTTAGGCAGGAAAATTTCAAAACCAGAATATTGCTTGATCAGGATGAGTTTAAAGATTTTTTTCGGCGCGGCAATACCTTCCTGGTTGAAAAAAAATGGGAGCAGAAAGATAGCGGAAAGAAAAATGAAATTTTATGGAATGCAATCAATTACTCGATAAAACCGGCGGTAGCAGTTAGGTACAAAAGGAGAGCTTATCTTAACGAATCCCAGGACTTAAGAATCACGTTTGATTCTGATCTGGAGGCTTGCAGGGGCGATAATTTTATGTATAATTCCTTCATGAAACCGGTTAATAGGGGCAAGGTAGTTATGGAGGTTAAATATAGATATCTCCTGCCCTTTTGGCTCAAGGGGATCGTCAGTAAGTATAGCTTGAAAGTTGACACATACTCAAAGTATGAGAAATCAATAGACGTTCTGCGCTGGTTTAATCCGGTGCTGAGGTAGCCGTTCAATCATCCGAATATGGCTATAACAAAAATATGGATTATCTAAACACTACAAATTTAGCGCTTACAGAGCTCAGTGCCGCCGTTATTTTTTTTAACATTTTCCTTTCGTTCGGACTGAGTCTATTAATCGCAATAATTTATAAGAAAACTCATCGTGGGTTATCCTACTCCAGCTCTTATGTTGATTCTCTGGTAATGATGTCTGTGCTGGCAGCTATAGCAATGATGATCTTGGGGAACAACGTTGTAAGGGCCCTTGGTATTTTGGGCGTGTTTACCCTGATCAGGTTCAGGACGATTATTAAAGATACAAAAGATGCCACCTATTTATTTTTTAGCCTGGCTGTCGGCATGGGAGTGGGAACCGCCAATTATGTAGTTTCTATTTTAGGTACCGGCGCTTTGCTGGCGATAATTTATTTCCTGGATAAATATAATTTTGGATCCGTAGCCCAAGATGGATTTTTGCTGACATTTATAGCGGATAAAAATTTTTCAAGTAAATTCTACGAAGAATTATTCGGAAAATACCTCGAGTCCTATAAGCTTTTGCAGCACAAAACAAATTCTGACGGCGATAGCGAATTTTATTTTTCAGTTGCGTTTAAAAATAAAGTCAGGCCGGAGGATTTAATAAGGGATCTAAACGAGAATCATGGTATCCGATTGACCGATTTAATTGTCGGGAAAGATGCCATAGAGTACTAACTATTTTTTAGCATAGATTCATAGAGTTGTAGATATTGTTCGACCATGTGGTCCAGAGTAAACCCAGATCTGATTTTTATAACAGCAGATTCGCGCATATTAGCGTGTTCGGCGGGTGTGCGCGCCAGCATCCAGGCAACGCCGTTAGCCAAGTCATCTGCATCTTTATAGCGGGCAATATAGCCTGTTTTTTGATGGTCGACTAGTTCTGGTATTCCTCCGGTAGCAAAAGAAACGACAGGCAATCCGCAGGCCATCGCCTCAAGGACGACCAGGGGGCAGTTGTCGGCGGTAGAAGGGAATAGGAATATATCTGCTGCAGAAAAATATTTTGCCAAGAGAGATTCGTCGCTGATGTAGCCGGTCTTTATCAGGTTAGGAGTCTTAACGGCCTGGTCGCCGCCGATAATCAAGGAGAGGGCCCTAGGATTATCTTTTAATTATTGTGAAATGGATTGAACAAAATCGTAACCCTTGCGCTGCTGGTCGAGACCGCCTTTTGATGCGAACAGGATTATGAATTTATCTTTCGGCAGATCAAGTTCCTCGCGTACCTTCTGCTGGGGTTCGGGGCTAAAAATATTGACATCAATACCGTTGTAAATAACTGACGACGGTTTTTCGGAAAGAACGGTTTGTTTAACTTTTCCTAGTAGCCAGCGCGATGGAACTACAATATGGAAATCAGACCTCCCGTAAACTCTTCTTTTTTTCCACTCTAAATATTTTTCATTATGCCAGGCAATGGGGGGATATGAATCAAGATTCGGGCATTGGAAAAAGCCATTGGAGACTGAGCCGTCCATGGTATAGGCGCAATGAGCTGTTAATGCCCACATGTCATGCAATGTCCAGACGGTCGGTTTCTCGCGGGTGATTGACGGGAGTGTCCCCAGGTTAAAGTAATTTGAGTGAATATTATGTAGGTGGACAATATCAGCCTGTTTATAGGAGGGCATTGTATGGATGCGTCCTGCTGGAGAGAGATCTAGGTCATCAGCTAGCCAATAGGTCAATTTGCGCACTATACGCTCGCGTAGGCGATTGTAGGGGCGTAACAGGTGCACATTGGGGTCTTGGGAGTACTTTCGGGCGACTATCATATCCGTGGGGTGTCCACGGCCAGTTAACCCATTTTTAAGGCGATAGGCCACTTTAGCAGCTCCTCCTCTTGTATCAACAGTATTGACTTGGAGTATGTTCATTTATTAAATTATATTTTTTTGGCTACGCAAACTATGTGCGGAGAGATCCAGCGGTTCGGCCGGTCATATCCTAATATGACCTGGGCTATTTTTCCTAATTTACGGATAATCCCAAAAGCCATTTTCTCCCATGGGGCGAAATCTTTTTTTTCGGTCCAAAATCCGAAGGTTTTGTAGTAATCAAGGTATTCTATCTGAAATGGCAATCCGGTGAGAGCGGTTTTAAGCGAGGCGGGATTCATGACGCCTATGTTGTGCTTGCCGAGGTTGTCGCGGTCAATAAGCCAGTGGAAGGCATATTGTAAGCCAGAGAAGTGCGGCATGGTAATAATAAGGGTACCTCCATTGGCAACTAAGGCGGCATGTAGGCGGACAATGCTCTGGAAATTATTAAAATGTTCTACGAAACCGAATGAACAGACAACATCATACAAGTGTGGCGGTCGGAAGGAAAAAAAATCCTCTTTATACAATGTAGGTTCGGGCAGATTATGGAATTTGAACAAAGTCTGTGTTTGCTTGATCTCGTCGGAATAATCTATGCCCGACGCATGATATCCGAAAGTCTTAGCCAGATAGGCAAGATAAATTCCTCCAGCACAACCGATTTCAAATGCATGTTTTGCGGGGTCGGGAGTTAAATATTTAGTAAAGATATCGGCAAAAGGTGTTTGTTCAAGCGGACGAATGCCTCGTTCTTGGAAGTAATTATCCCAGAATTTTTTATCTGTGTAGTTTTTATTTTCCATCAAATTTTATATCCTCAAAATTTACCATAGGAAAGACATCTAAGAAACTATCAGGCGTGGCATTTAAGATTCTTATTTTTGGATTTTCTTCCCTGGCCCGCTTATAGAAAAACCGATAATTTTTAAATAACTGCAATACATGGGCGATATTCTTTTCATATGTTAGTTTTAAGTCACGTGGCGAGATATATTTTTTGAGTACCGCGTCGTTAGATGGATCAAGTTTTGATAGCTCGTCTTGATAGCTATGGCTATATACTAATGATTTACCTCGGCCTATGTTAAAGGATAAAAAATTATGCTCACAGCCCAATAGATAAATTTCTTCGAACCCCATCCAGTGAGCTACCATTAGACACATTAACACAGAATTTTTAGGGTAGGGAACATATTTAGTCAGGCCTATATTAAACGGAAGATTTTCAGTAAAAATTCCTTGCATGCCGATAAAGTAAACCCTATGGTTTTTAAATAGACCGTATTTATCAATAAAAGACTTAGCCCCAATATTTATATACATTATTGTTTGCGTGGGGATAAACCCGCTTTTAGCCCTTAATCTTTCAGGCCAGTATTCCGTTTGATCTTCGGAGAAATAAGCTGAATCGGCGATTATGTGGAACTTGGGCATTAGCTTTAGATATTCCAGATTCTTATCAAACTCAGCCATTACAAATGTGTATTCGTTACTTAAAATCCCGAGATCTATATTGGACACCGATGGTCCGCCACCGATAATAAAACAACGCTTTCCGGCATATTTATTCTTGAGCTCAAGATTTTTTTCTAAAATCTTGCGATCGCGCCAAGAATACAAGCGTGGCGCAATTAGATTGCGGTAAAGGTAGCTATCGACGTGTCTTATTTTTGATAATATTGACATTATTAGATTCTGCCAGCTATTTTTTTATAATATGGCAAATTTTTGACCTGTTCTTCTATGGTGAGAAGGTTCTCTTTATTTCCCAGAAAAGACTGAACTTGTCTGTATATGCCTGGTTTAAAGTCTGTATCAATCTTATCATTCAGAATCACATCTTCAATGGTCATGCTCCCGAATTTTTGGGCCTGAAGTTTCTCTAGGGGTCGAAATATTAGCTTTTGCCTTCCGGTAATTATTTCTAAGCTCCAGCGGCCGGCCGATTCCCAATTAGCGTGATAGGAAAATAGTACCCCCTTGCTGGATACGCCGGCTCCGCTGTAGATAGAACCGCTGGGGTGCCATTTTAGACCGCCTTTTTTATATGCAGTTAGTTTAGACGGATTACCACCCAAGAAAAAGGCCATATCGATAACATGAGTTGAGTTTTGTATAAACCAGTTGTTCTTTATCTTTTGTGATTGGGGTAATTTATCAATAATATTGCTTCGTTCTGTAAAATCAAAAACAAATGACTTAATACCTTCTTTCCGTATGATTTCCATGGCTTTTTGAGTCGAGGTATAAAAACGGCGGTTGTAACCTACATAAACTTTCGATCTCTTCTTTCTTGCCGAAATAGCAACTTTTTTAATATCTTGGGCATCTAAACCACCCGGTTTCTCAACCAAGATTGATTTACATCCCGAGTCGATTAAGCTTCTGGTCACTATTCCAAGCTGATCCTCGGTGACAGCAATGATTGCCTTTTGCGGGACGGGATTGGTCTTAAGCCATCTATCTATGCCTCCGGGCATAGCATCTATGCCAAGTTCATTTTTAAATTTGTCAGTTGATTCTTGAGAGCGTCCGACAACGGCAAAACTAACCCTTTGGGTCTTTAAAACTTTTGCGTATTCCTTACCCATATAACCGGTTCCGATCAGTAGAGTATTACTCATGAAGTCCAAATTAAACTATATTTTTATACCATAATTTAAGGCGAGCTTCTATATTGACTTTTACTAATACTTTTAGTATATTCACGGGGTTCTTTTAAAGTATAATCCATGGAGGCGCTGGTTGGGAGTAATTCTAGCTGTGTGCAAAGATGTGGGCGGGGCCAATGCTCTTCTACCAGTGATGGATCTGCTCAAAAAAAATCATAGAATTCGGTGGATAGCGCAGGATAACGGCAGAGGGAAAGATATATTAAGGAATTCTGGCTATGATTTTGATATTTTTTCATCTAACGATGATGCTATCGATAAGATTATATCTAGGTATCCTGGCGGCGTAGATCTGGTTGTCTCCAGTATGTGTTCTACGGTTGGTCAGGAGATTGCCAGACTTTTTCGAGGCACCTGTCCGATTGTAGTAATCCAGGATCAGTGGACCAATGGCCTTAGTGATGTTTGGATCGACCAGGAGTATCGGCCGGATTTAGTTCTCGTGAACGATGAACTAGACAGAAATTTTGTTTTAAGAGCTTGGCCAGATTTTTGTGGCAATATCTTTGTTACCGGTTATCCGGCTCTCGATAAATATGCGAGGCTTGATGTTCAAGGCACTAAGGTAAGGGTTAAATATGCCCTATCCTTGTCGGAAAACAAGCCGGTAGTTATGTTTGCCGGTCAATGGTGGCAGACCGGACATGCTGTTGGTGAGGCGGTACATGCCTTGAATCAGCTCGGGCAGGATGTATATTTCATTGCCCGGCCTCATCCGGCAATGAAGGACAATACGCCGGAAGAGGTTCCGCTTTGGGAGAGGGCTCTTACCGAATTTCGCGCGGGAACGTTAGTTGATTCCTCTTCTTTTGGTATCTCTGATGTTCTGGCTACGTCCGATGTGGTATTATCTATGTTTTCTACTACTTTGAATGAAGCGGCTATTCTAAGGCTGCCGAACATCGCTATTTTATATCCCGACCACGGCTTAAAAGTATATACAGATGTAACAAAAACAGATGAATACCCGCTAATCTCTCTGGGATGTACAGCCAGGGCGGGAAACCGTGAAGAACTTATATCGCTATTGGATAAGGCCTTGAACTCTGATCTTGGTCTTCGTGACGCCCAGGAGAAGGCATTCAGTCTTGATGGTAGAAATTCTATTCGGGCGAAAAATATTATCTCCGGCCTGATCTAGCTAGGGCTTATCCCAGGCTTTTTAACAAGCGTGGGATTTTTTATTACGTGAAGGGATATTCTTTATATTTCTTTTTTGAGTTCTTGTTTAAAAAATATCTTAATGGCTCGAGCATGTTTAGGTGGATCTTTCCGGATTCATTATATGAAACCAGATCGCATTTACCTGTATTTAATATTTTCTCAGTTAGTATAGTCGTCAACTGGCTTTGGAAGGGGATGGGAGCTTCCAACTCTTCCCAATGCCAATTATTGTCGGCTCTCGCCAGCCAGGCTTTTCCTTCGGATTCTCGGCCGATATATTTAGTTTTATTGCCGTGTATTTCAACTATAATCGGAGCATTTCCTTCGGGATGGCAAGTTAGTGATACATTACTTCCATTTGAAAAGTGAGCAGTCAAAGTCCCGTTGAATTCCAAAAACCCTTTTCGCTTACTGCTAATCGGTTTCGAATTAAGGCCATCGGTATTGATTTCAAACTCTGTCGTACCGGATAAATGAGATGCGTGGTCAAGATAGTGTATCGCATTGGTTATAAGGCCGAATTTACTCCCGGTGACTATGTATGAAATTTTTTCTTTCTTAAAATATTTTTCTATCGCTTGGTATGCAGGCATCATTCTCATTGGGCAGTTAATCCAGGCGGTTGCATCAGATTTATTTAGTAATTTTCCGATAGTCTTATAGTCGGATCCGTTAGCGAAGAGAATCTTCTCCAGGACTAGATTGTCTATGCGATTGGAATTTAATAGTTTTGCGGTTACCTTAGCTCTTATATCGGAACACGTTGCAATAATAGCTAAGTCGAAAATTAGGTTATTGGGCATGCTGTTTTGAAATTTGAGCGCATGCTCAAATTTACCTTTTGGCATCGATAAATATCTTTCCTCGGCTGTCTGTAGGGATTTGGTACTAGGGTCAACAATCAGTATCTCTAGTGGTAAACTGACCGATTTCATGGCTTGTAGATGCCTGCTTCCGATCTGGCCAGCTCCAATGATAACTATTTTTTTATGTCGTTGAGTCATCGGTCTATTTTAAGAGCGCATAGTTTCCAATTATCAAAGCATCTAATCCACAGGAATGGAAAGTCCTGATAGCATCCGTTGAGGTACAGACGATCGGTTCTCCCTTTAGGTTAAACGAAGTGTTCATTACCACGGGAATTCCAGTGAGTTTCTTAAACTCTTCTATTAGTTTATAGTATCTTGGGTTAGTGGCCCTGCTGACTGTCTGTAACCTCCCGGTGCCATCGATATGGGTTACTGCCGGAATAGATTTTTGTTTATCCTCCTTAATTAAGTACACCCTCTCCATGAAAGGAACTTTAGAATTTTTTGCACAGTCGAAGTAATCATGAACCTCTTCTTCTAATATAGATGGTGCAAACGGCCGGAAACTTTCTCGGTATTTTATTACCGAGTTAACTCTATCCTTCATGTTTGGATCTCTGGCATCCGCTAATATGGACCTGTTCCCAAGAGCCCTTTGCCCGAATTCCATTTTTCCCTGGAACCAGCCTATGATTTTGCCCTCACTAATTAGTCTTGCTGCGTAATTTTCTATATTTTTTATATAGGTAGCTTTCTGGCCATATTTCAGCAGGTCCTTATTGATCTGGCTGGCCGTGAGTTCTGGCCCGTAGAAGTTATGAGATTGCTCATAGCGGTGTGGGTTGCCAAGTATGTGATTATAAACGTAGGTTGCGGCGCCTATTGATATGCCGCTGTCATCTGGGCAAGAAGAAATAAAAACATTTTTAAATGGCGTCATTTTAGTTATTTTTCCGTTAAAAACGGAATTCATGAATGTACCTCCACCAACTGTTAAGTTAGTTATTCCGGTTTCTTTATACAGGCAGTTGAGCATATGAGCTAGAACTTCCTCGGTAACTTGTTGCAGGGCGGCGGCAATATCTTGATGTCTTTTTGTTATTTTCGAATCAGGAGTTCTTGGCTCTCCGAATATTCGAGTGAGCTTATGTGACCAAAAATTATTTCGATCATGCAGGTAATAATCAAAATAAGTTAGATCAATTTCAAAACGTCCATCTGGTTTCAGCTTAAACATCTTTTTAAGAGACGTATAATAACTATTATTTTTACTACCATAGGAGGCTAGAGCCATTACCTTCCATTCGTCAGTATGGATTTGAAATCCCAGAAATTGGGTGAATGTAGTATAAACAAGTCCTAGCGAGTGAGGATGTTCTACGGTTCGAAGCTCCTCTATTTTATTTCCATTGCCGATTGCAAATAGGGCAGTGTCATCTTCACCTCTTCCGTCGACTGTCAAAATAGCCGCCTTTTTATAGGGTGACAAGAAAAATGCATTAGCGGCGTGTGCAGTATGGTGGTTCACGTAAGCTATCCGGCATTTTCCGTTTTTTTGAGCGAAGTTCTGCTCGACATAATCTACCTTCTTATCTTTCATCAGGGTCATTAGGTGGTTTGGTATGGAATATAAATATTCGGCCCGCCATCTCGAGGCCTTGGAAAATCTATAATTATATAACTTCAGGTGTACGGCCGGATTCCAGCCGACCGCAACATAGTCTATGTCCTCGAATTTACATTTTGCCTCCTTGAGACAATGCTCAATAGATTTAAATGGGAAATCCCTAGATGCTTTCTGTCGGTTAAATCTTTCTTCGGCTGCACCGGCGACTATTCGTCCATTTTCTATTAAGGCAGCCGAAGATATCCAGACCTCTGGTCCAATTCCTAGAATTCTTACTGGCTTTTTGGTTTTAGATGGCATTAGATTTTTGAGTAGGTAAATTCCTTTAAAAACAGATTTTTTTTATCGATATTTTGTTCAATGATTTTAACTATTTTTTTACTAGCTCCGGATTTGTATAGACTTCTTATTTTTTTACAATCTTTGACAAATTTTGCCGAAGAAGCAAGAGTAATCGATTTTTCAATACTTTCTCTATCATAGGCGCAGTTTATTACATTATTATCTCTTTCCCTTCCCCTCTGCCGGTTGCCTATATTGACTACTGGTAGCTTGAAATAAGCCGCCTCAATGATACCCGAACTGGAATTACCGATCAATATATTGACATTTTTCATAAAACTAGCATGGTCTTTTAGTGAAACATTGGGATATATATGAAAATCTTGGCGATTTTTATATCTGTTTATCTCTTTAATAAATAATTTACTGCCCATATCGGAGTTGGGATAAATAACAATCTTTTCAGTATCCTTAGAATCCGCCAGAGAGGCTAATAGGGGATTGATCTGCTGCTTGATCGAGATTTTATCTAATGGTGTTGGGTGATGAATAACTAAAAACCATTTTTTATTCAGATTAAGATTATATTTCTTAGCTAGATCCTCCTTAGGAAGGAAACCCATGTCGGAATATCTGTCCAGTCCAGTTGATCCCGTACAAAAAACCCGCCATTTTTCCTCACCCAGCTTAAGTACTCTCCTGTAGCTGGCCGGACTAGCTGTAAAATGGAGATGGGCAAACTTAGTTGTTGCATGTCTGATATATTCATCGACCACGAATCCGGTTACATCTCCGCCATGAATGTGGCCAAGAGGTATTTTTAAATGGCCACTTACGATTGCTCCCGCAAATGACTCATCCCTATCGCCATTAACTAGGATTAGGTTGGGCTTATTGGCTATGCAGTACTTTTTAATACTAGTTATTTCGCTGGCTAAAGCTGAAAGCATATCGTCGTCTTCTGATATACTTGCAACATGAGCTATCGGTATGCCATCGTTCTTGACTTCATTGACCGTGTATCCATGTTTTTTAAGAGTATGCATGCCGGTAACCAAAAGAAGAGGTTCTATTTTTTTACTTTTTTGCATTTCTAGGAACACCGGTTTTAATAAACCGTATTCGGACCTAGCACCTGTAATTATCAGTACTTTCTTTTTCATAAAATAAAAAATTGTGACACAATTTACTCTATATCAGATGGTCTTAGGATCTTGTCGGAAGAGATATTTTTTTTGGCAGTCTCTCCTAGAATTTTCCAGTAATGCTGTGGTGGTATGCCGTTGCCGGGTCTCTTGATGCCAATATTATTTTTAGTGAATCTATCACCTTTTTTAATCGTTGCAGTCGTGACTATGCTCTTTCTGGCGATAGCCATTATTCTAGTTTC
Source organism: Candidatus Yanofskyibacteriota bacterium (assembly GCA_016181145.1). GTDB lineage: Bacteria > Patescibacteriota > Minisyncoccia > 2-02-FULL-40-12 > GWA2-44-9 > 2-01-FULL-39-28. Next base: position 30,970 of record JACOZW010000002.1, on the reverse strand, counting down.
GCTCGGGCAAGGCTTTTTAATCGGCGATCCCATAATAACCTCTATATTGCGAATCGAGTCTGCCATAGCCTTAAATTCTTGTGGTTCGCTCGATGCTTTGTGGTCCGGCCCCTCCATATTCTTATCAAGTGTCAAGTGCTTTTCAATACAGCACGCGCCAAGTGTAACAGCCATTGTCGCAACTTGATGGCCGATGGTGTGGTCGGAGTAACCGATAAGAACATCTAGCTCCCTCATCATTGTCAGCATCGCTCGAAGGTTTACTTCGTTAGAAGGTGTCGGATAGTTGGTTGTGCAATGAAGCATGACGATCTTATCATTTCCGGCTTTTCGCATAATTCGGATTGATTCTTTTAGCTCGGCCATTGTGCACATACCAGTTCCAAGAATTATGGGCTTTCCATATTTTGCAGCGTGAGCTAGGATAGGATAATTTACCGTGTCTCCAGAAGCTATCTTAAATGCCGGAAGTCCTAGTCTTTGAACTCGGTCTACGGCGGCAAATCCGCCATGAGCTGACGATAGGAGGATAAGTTTTCTTTTAGCAGCTCTCCTTAAAATTGCCGGAAAATATTCTTCTTTTAATTCAACTTTTCTGAGCATTTCCGCCTGAGAGGTAGTTTTACCTAGATTTTTTTTCTGATATTCTGCCATTTGAGCCTGCATCGTAACTAACTCTGGCGTGGTCCAAGTCTGAAACTTAATTGCATCAGCACCGGCATCGGCGGCGGCATCAACTAGTTTCAAGGCCAAGTCGAGGCGTCCGTTGTGATTAACTCCGCCTTCAGCGATAATAAAAACAGGCTTGTCTTTGCCGATAGATTTAGATCCAATTCTTATTGTTTCATTCATAGCTTTGTTATTTTGCTAATAGTGCCTCGATAATCTTGAAATCTAGCGGCTCATTTATATCTACGGAGCGTTCTCTCGGCATTATTACTGCAGTGTGATTCCCTTCGTCCACGAGCATATTCTTATTGACCAGTATATTTCTCTTTACGGCGAAAGCCGCTCCATTTGAAATGTAAAGCTTAGATAAGTCTTGACGTCGAGCTTCTGGATCTCTATTTTTTACATAAGCTACAGCCTTATTGTTTTTTATTGAATACATATACTCTGGCCTTTCTACTACTTCAGCTACAGTAGTGCAGGAATTAGAGCGCGTATCTACTAGTTTTTTAATACAATCATCGATATCCTGTGTGATTGATAGCGGAGTGGTCGGTTGGATTAACACAATAATATCGGCCTTATATTTATTTACCTGCTCTAGATACTTTACGGCATGCAGGAGAACATCGAGGCTTTTGGCGGTATCACTCGCGAGTTCTAATGGGCGCATGAAAGGTACCATTGCACCATATTTTTTTGCTATTTCGGCTATTTCCTTATCCTCGGTAGACACTATAACCTGATCTATGAGCTTTGATCCTTTAGCTGTATTTATCACATATGATATAAGGGGATGACCATTCAGCGGCTTAATATTTTTTCTTTGTACTCCCTTGGATCCTCCGCGTGCCGTAATGACGGCTAATATTTTTTTATTCTTATACATTTTTTATTTTTTTAAATATTATTCGCATGTGATTACTTAAGTTTTGTTTATCAATTACCGCTTGCATTGTCGGTATAAAATCTTTTAGTTTTTCTAAATAGTCATGAGCATCATCATAAGCTTTCATGTATAAGTAATCCGCCACATCTAATCCGAAGTAATCTATTGAAAAAACCTTAAATCCTGTCTTTTTCGCAAGGTAGTTAAGCGACTTGTTGTCAAAAAATGCCAAATGTTGAAATGGATATAGAGTATTCTGCCTTTCTTTCATTAGTGAATAGGCCAAGGAGTGGATATTGGGAGTATATGCTAAAACGTATCCACCCTTTACTATTTTATTATTCAGATCCTTAAACAAGCCAACCGGATCCGTTAAATGTTCAAGTACATCAAACATTGTTATAACATTATAGCTTTGAGAGACCTCTTTTCTTAAATCAGAGCCCTCTACATTAAGATTTTTTTGCTTGCAGATTTTAACTAAGAAGTTGGCTAATTCGAGTCCCTTATATTTTATCTTTTTATTTTTTAGATAGCTCAAGAAATATCCTGGGCCACAGCCTAAGTCTAGTAATTTTATTTTATTAGGCGATAGTTTAGTTTTCTGGAGGATATAATTTAATCTTTCCGGTGCATACTGTCCCTTTCTGTAATTATAAGTATCTAATATCTCTCTCGTCGCATCTTTGATATAGGCTGGGTCATCATATATTTCTAGCGATTTAAGTTTTTCTAGATCTATGTTAGGTGAAACTAATCCGCAGGAAAGGCAGTCAAATAATTTATAATTCTCATACTCCAGAAACTCTTTTGCCCTAGATTTTCCGCACAGCAAACATTTAAAGCCAGCTCTTTTAATGGCGGGATGGTATTGTTTCATCGTATGATCTCGGTAATCAAGCATGTTCTTATAGAAGTCCTTACTTCTGGATCTAGTGGGATCTATATCGAAAATTTTGTAATCTCTTAGAATATTTCTCATGCTATTTTACTTGGTGGCGTAATATCCATTTATTTTTTTCTTTTTTCCAAAGGTGAGGCGATCTGAATTTATCGGCCAATTTCATAAAATAATCCTTATTCATATCCGGATGTCCCAACTCCTTGTAGGCCTTAGGGAATTCGTGCTTGCCGATTGTCAGATAATCAAATATCTCCTTTTCGAATCTGTCCGGATATTCACCGTCGAATCTATGTATTAACGACACACCTTCTTCGCGGGTTATTTCTCCGTTTCTGACTTCTTGGGCGGCATCATATGTTGCCCGTCCAATCCCGAACTTGATAAAGGTCGTATAGTAATGATAGTCATCTATCTTGTCGTCTATGCTGTTATATTTACTGTATGTGCCGGGAGTTCTTTCCGGTGATGCCTGGAAGCCGGCATGTTTCACTGAATAATAATAGGATTCCTGCGGATGCCATTTCATATAGTATCCCAGATAATGGACTTCAGCTTTTAATCTCTTAAGCTCTTTGGGGTCAGCCGGCAAGTAGGGGATTAAGTCTGCATCGATGAGTCCATATTTGCTCTTCAAATCCCTGAAAGAAACTCCTCCTAAATAAATTTTGGTTTGGTCTTCTGCTGTAAAATATTTCCAATCCCTCAGGGCGGTATTGTTGTCGGCGATCGGATTGCCATATTCCGCTTCATTGTCACCGAAAATTATCAGGGGAATTCGGAATAATAATGCCATCTTTGGGGCAAGAGATTTCTGGCCGATCATAAACGGCTGAAAGGGATGGAATAAGTTCTCGACAGCTAATCTAGTGAGGAGTCGATGAACCTTTCCGTTGGGTGTGCATAGATAGTTATCAAAGCCGGAGTGGATCCATGATTCGAAATTTTTCCATCCCCAGGGCGTATGCATGTGGGGTGCCCAGGTAACAGTAAGGGGATGCATTCCGTACTTGTACTTTAATACATGAGCTGCTTTTATACTGTCTTTTCCTCCTGATCCGGGCACCAAGACATCGTATTGACCATTTCTCTTCCTATATTTATTACAGAGCTTTATTAGTTCTTTTTCCCTCAGGTCCCAGTCAATATTTTTTTTCTGTTCGTTATATAGGCAAGCATCGCATACATTATTCTCATTGAAGTGGATAGTCTCCTTCTTGCTTTTAATGGTGTGCTTAAACTCTACAGCTGAACTTGGGCGCTGGTTTGATATTACACATTTCTTGCAAAAAATAACTTTTTCGGGCAAACCATACAGTGTTTTCATATTAGTTCAATAAAGTTTTTTATTATTTTTAATCCTATTTCTCCACTTTTTTCCGGATGGAACTGGCAACCATAAATTCTATCTTTATATATTGCTGAGCAGAACTCCAGACCACCATATTTGGTAATCGCTAATATGTTTTTATAATTTTTGGGCTGAAATATATAAGAATGGACAAAATAAACATCAGAGTTAGATTTGACTGATTTCAATATAGACTTATTCCAATTTGCGGATGCCGGTGAATAGATCTCATTCCAGCCTATGTGGGGTACTTTTTCTGTTATATTTTTGAAAATCACTACTTTGCCCGGAATTATATCAAGGCCTTTAAATCTACCAAATTCGTATCCCTCAGACATTAGGATTTGAGCTCCAAGACATATTCCCAGAATGGGCTTTTTCTGTTCCGCATAATTTTTTATGGGATTGATCAGGTTTCTTATTTTTAATCCATCCATGCCAGATTGAAATGCGCCGACGCCTGGTAAGACGATAGCATCAGCCGAATCAATATCGCTTGATTCTTCGGTTATGAAACTGTTTTGTCCAAATCGATCAAAGGCCTTTAGGAGGCTATGTAAGTTGCCAACGCCGTAATCAATTATAGCAATTTTTTTTCGTGTCATATCCGTACCGGAATATTATTTTTATATAAATATTTTTTCAAGTCTTTTATGGACAGCTCTTTATAATGGAAAACAGACGCAGCAGACAGACCTTCTGGTAAATGGGTTTGGCAAGCATTCAGAAATGAATTTTTAGATCCTGCTCCGCCATGAATTACTACGGGAACCGGAGAGAAAGAAGAGATAGATCGGATTAGTTGATTATCAAAGCCATCCCTGGTTCCGTCATTATCTATTGATGTGACCAAAATCTCTCCAATTCCAAGCTTGATTGCCCTTCTCGCCCATTCAATAGCATTTATTCCAGTGTGCTCCCTCCCGCCATCTGTGTAGGCTTCCCACCATCCAGACGGAGTTCTTTTGGCCTCTATGGATAGAACTATGCATTGAGATCCGAATTTTCGAGCCGCTGTGCCCAGGAACTCAGGGTGTTTAATGGCATAAGTATTTATAGCAACTTTATCAGCACCAGATCTTAGCGCATTATTAATGTCATTAATCGATCGAATACCACCCCCTACGGTTATGGGGATAAATATTCTTTCGGATATCGATCTCAAAATATTAAAGTCAAAGTTGCGTTGATATAGGCTGGCTACTATATCCATAAAGAGAATTTCATCAGCTCCATCCCGATAATATCGATAAGCTAGGTCTTTGGGGTTTCCAACTACACGTAAACCCTCGCAGTGAATACCCTTCACGACGTTAGGGCCTTTTATATCTAGGCGTGGAATTATACGCACCTTTTTCATAACGGTTATTATAAATAAGTCAAGCTGCCCCATTTTACCTATAAGCAACCCTGGTTAGGGTTGCTTATAGGTAAAATAAAATGAGTAATCTGCCAACCCCTAGATGGTATCAAAAGGTATCAGAAAGTGTCAATGGGGATTATCAACACTCAGGTATTCCTGATCTGACCGGTAAATGAATCCATGACCGGCTTAAAATCCTTATAGTATTTGGAGCTATTTTGAAGCACTTCGTAATGCAGATACTTTTTATCTGAGATAAAGGGCTTTATCGCAGAATACACCTTTCCTATTAGGGGCAGTTTCTTTTTAAGCGTACTTTTTAAGACTTTTATTTTACTGTCCTTGGTTTTGTCCAGGCCTTTGCTCGAGAGTGTACTTCTATAATCTTTTGCCAGCCAGGTTTGAAGATAAGACCAAAATCCCAATCGTGTTGCTTCTCTAGCCTCTGCATAGCTTATACCGCCACGCTCCACCATGGCATCAGAAATTATTTTTTCAAATTTTTCATACGATTCAAGCCAGATGGGCTTGGTAATCCATTCGAAAGTGTTTACTAACCCATTCTGTTGGCCATGGATCTGCCTTATGAAGCCAAGGCAATCTATTATCTTTGATTTGCCGTTAACTATTTGCAGGGATGACGGCAGGATCTCTGCTCCAAATGCCTGGTCCGGTATTTTTTCGGAGCTTTTCCAGCATCTTTTTGTCTGTTCAGTTCTATTTACAGAAAAAAAAGTCACAAAGTAACTATTGAAATATTCTACGATCCGGTCGGCGGCAGATCCATTTTCTATCTGTCCTCGGTGATAATCAGCCAACCTCAGAAGTTTTCCATAGACCCCATGAGGATTTAATCTGAAGCTTACGGCATGTCCGCTCGCGGTTGTATATTCCGGGTTATTTTCAAGAAACTTGGCGCATTCAGTTACCGAATCTGGTATCTGGTAATCATCATCACCGCTAAGACAGGTATACTTTTCTTCTACTTGGGTGAGGAGATAATAGTGGGCTTGCCAGATATTGTAGGAGGGCAGAGAATAGTACTTTGCTTTGATCGAGCTTCCGAGCCGCTTTACCTCATTTTGTATTTTTTCCGAATCTTCTTTGTCGCTTGAGTCGCCGATATAAATGGTATGTGGGCACTTGACCGACGCATAGTAGCGAAGTTGTCGGATAACGAAATCAGCTCTGTTCATCGTGGGGATTGTGATACCTGCGTTTGTCGATGCGTTGTTGGGCATATTATCTGACCTTAGAGTATCAAAAAGTGTCAGCTGATGTCAAAAAGCCGGTTTTCTTGTCTCGAAAAAAAACCGCCCGTTCAATAAATTCGGGGCGGTTCGCAATAATTATTTATCTCTTTTCTGTCTGTACCACTCAATTGTTTTTCTTAACCCATCTTCAAGGCTAGTTGTCGTCTGGAAACCCAAAACTTCTTTGGCTCGGGTAACATCGACGAGCATTTTCGGTATCATCGTGGGTTTAGACGGGTCAAAAACTATCCTTGCATTACTGTAGCCGTCGACTCTAATTATTGTCTCTACGATTCTTCTGATACTTGTTTGTTCACCGGAGCCGAGATTAATGGGCATAAACCTATTTACTTTCTCCATCGCCAGAATCATTCCTCTTGCAAGGTCATCCGCATAGATAAGGTCTTTAATGGCCGTACCGTCACCCCATACTTCTACCGGATCATTTCTTTCGATAACTTTCCGGATAAGAGCCGGTATGACATGGGAGGTTGCCATGTTTTCGTGGGGTCCGTAAGCACTAGTCGGTCTGACGACTACAATAGTCATCTGACCTTCGGTTTTTTCGGCGTATTCTTGGCAGAGTTTTTCTCCGCGTCTTTTGGCGGACCCAATCAGAAAATATTTATCAAAGAGAGGATCATCATGGCCACGCTCTTCTTTAAGAGGAGAATCAGATAGGGGATATATAACACAACTGCTTATCCAAAGAAACTTCTTTGCTCTTGCTTGCCAGGACGATTCAAGCATGAGAGAGGTCATCGTAAGATCGTCATTAGTGTGTCGCAGTTTTTCTTCTTCGGTCTTACCTGCGCCCAGGGCATAAGATGAGCACATAAAAACATAATCAACTCCTTCACTAACCATTCGGCAATCTCTTTCTCTTGTCAGGTCAGCTTTTATATAGTTAACCCGATCAATGAATTCTGTGGGTTCCTGCTGATGGAAAGTGGCTTTGATAACGGCCCCTGTTTCGAGGAGTCTTTTTATGAGGTTAGTTCCGATAAAACCGGCTCCGCCAGTAACTAAAACCTTGCTACCATCGAACATAGTGTCTTTATTTTCCTTGTTTTTTTAAGGAAGGCTAACTATGTGGTATGGTAAAGTTTTTTTCTAGATTCGTCAACTTTACGTTTTATTAGCTTATCGAGGTGGGATCTTGTGGTACTCTTTTCTCAGCTTAAGCAGTTTTTCGGCTCTTTTTTTTGAAAATTGGGTAATAAATTTTGGTATTCTAGTTTGTTCTACTTTTTCCATGTATTTTTCTCCATCTGTTTTATTAAAGGTCGGTACTACTCGGTTTATATCGAGTTGTCCCAGGGTATCGGCTTCCATAAACACTAGCTCATCGTTGTGTATTAACTTTTCTAGATTATCGTGGTTGAGCACTAAATGGCGTATTCTTTCTTTTTGCTCAGGTTTCAAAAAATCAAATATAGAGTTTTTTAGTAAGGAGGAGATTTTTTTTGCACTTATTTGTGCGTGTAAACTTTTGACCTTTTGAATTTCTTTCCCGCCCACATAAAGTCCATTTTTGAATAACTTTGCATATCCCCAGTCGTGAGAGTAACCCACAATTATAAGTGAATCAAGATCTAATTTGAGATGTGGGGCGTTTCGCACGATCTTTTTTACATATGAAACGACACATTCTGTATGCGGTTTATCCCATCCCGGACGTCCTTGTTCAAGTTCGGGAAATATTTTATTTTTCAAAAAAAATTCTACCTCGTGATTCATAATATGGGTTAGCCATATGCTATAAGTTGTATCTTATTTTTGCAATATATAAAAGCCCTCTGGCGCGAGGGCAAACGAGAGTTCTATAGGTTATAGTGGGATTTTATTGCTAGGGCCGTATTTTCAGGTTCTAGGCTGGTATTGTCAATATGTAAACTTTCAATAATATCCCTCGGTATTTCCATGCAAGGATTTTCTTCTCTCATGATCTTTCTTAGCTTGTCGACTTCGGTAACCTTTTTTGTTCCGATTCGAGAAGGATTTAGGACGCGTTTTTCCAGCTCTTCTTTGATACACGAAAGCCGTACGAAATAAATTTTATCACCATGTTTTTTTGTGATATCAACCCACTCTTTTACAGCAACATCATCCTCTATGCCGCCATAGTATGAAAAAGTAAAAATAAGACCGTCTATGCCATTCCTTGTGGCGGCTTCATACATGATTATTCGGATGCTCTTATGAACGTTTCTACCGACAACGTTGTTATAGTCAAAGACAGATCTGACTAAATCGGCAAAAAGATGATTGTGTAAGAGCTTAAACCCTGTCTTTTCTGACAAGGCTTTTGCCACAGTTAATTTTCCAACTGCCGGTGGTCCGTAAAGAAAAACTAACTTCACTTCAATACCCCGCATATTCAAAGATTACTATTTATACTAAACTAATTTTGCTAAGTCAAGGTTAATCTTGCATTAAGGGCTAACTATGATATTATATGGCGACAGGTATTACTATGTTAGTTCTTTGAAAAGGAGTTGTTGTAATGGGAGAAAACATCGCTGTTGTTGTTCCGTTTTGGCATTACTGGATCGATCCAAAGAAATTACAGCCTCTTTGGGAACTTTATTATGCAACTTTACTGCGGGAGCGTAATCCGAAGGCCAATGTTGATGTAATAGATTTACGCGGACGACATAAAGAAGAGATTGAGCTTCCGGAGCGAGATATATATTTTTATTGGATAATGAAAAGTGCTGATGCCCCCAGAGTTTATAAACTTGTCCAGGAAACAAAGCGAAGATACCCTCATGGCATTCACATTGCTGGTGGTAATCATGTGGACCATTTAACGGAGGAATGCTCCGGCATATTTGATGCATCGATCGTTGGTAGTGGCGAAGAATTAATATTACAGGCACTTGCGGACTATCGTTCTAATAAGCTTCAGTCTGTATACAGGAGTAATCAGATATTCCATTTTTCTTCTTATTCTTTTCCGCAAAGGGATTTTCTTCCCGATACTGATATCGTTCATGACAAGCACTTTGCTCAGTACGGTTCAATTCCTGGAACCAGTGTTTACTTTTCGCGTGGCTGTGTTTTTCATTGTAGTTTCTGCGTGTATAACAATCCCAACCGGTTTGAGCTTAGGCTGCCGGAACAGGTTACGGCAGAAATCAGATATTTGAAACAGCGCTATGGTGTGCGGGGCGTTAATTTGCGAGATGAAGTTTGTATTCCGGTCAATCGTAAGGAAGCGACAGCTATGTTTGAAGCGATCGGTGCTGAAAACATTGTTTGGAGAGGCCAGACAACACCCTTGGGAACTGAGGAGATTCTGAAGCTTGCTCGTCAAAGCGGGTGCCTGGAGCTGGCTCTTGGTGTTGAAAGCGTAGAATCTGATAAAGTTCTTAAGCTGTCTAATAAGCCTAATTCTAGTGTTGATTCAATCCGTAGATATATTGATATTCTGAAAAAGCTAGACATTAAAGTAAAGGTTTGTCTTATTTTTGGTTTGCCTGGAGAAACGAATCAGGTGGTTGAGAAGACTATCAAGTTTCTCGAAGAAGTTAAGCCTGATTTCGTAGCTCTTTCCGGGTTGGATGTTGTACCTGGCTCGGTTTTTCATAATAGCGCCGAATCCTTAGGTATCAAGAGCATTGAACAGGACCTTTCGAAGCATGCCCATCTGATGTATCGCTTCGGTGATGACGAAGAAGTTGGTCTGCCGTTTGAGTATGAAAAGGAAACTCCATGGGGTCCTTCTCTCACTCGTGAAGAGATTGCCAATAACATTAAACAGGTTCAGAAATATCTTCGAGACAGGGGAATGTCGTATTAAGATAATTAAAACCCCACACTATGTGTGGGGTTTATATTTTAATGATGACCGGAGATTTCCTGATGCGGATTCACATTGCCGTAAAGATAGGCACCTCGCCGGTTGCAGTACCAAACCATCTGCCTGTACCAATCCTCCCATGATCCCCACCAATTGCTACCACGCTCGTCTTTTGTAGTTCGGTCGATAGTATACTGGTAATGTCCGGTTCTTAAGTCTTCGTTTTTACCCCGAAGCACGGCCCTATACATATCCCAGATGCTGTATTTGAGGGTCAGGTCCAGATCGCTCGTCTGGAACGGAATTTTTAGTAAAGATTTGTTTAGCTTGACGGCTTCGTCAAGCGGCCCTCTGTTCTGATGAGGCTCAATGAGTTGCGACATTAATCTGTGAGCTTCTTCATAAAATTTCTCCATCTTTCCTTCTTTGCACATCTTTATTAATACATATTCATCTGACATCCAGTAAATATCCAGCCACTCTTTGGAGTAAGTGAATTCTCCTCGTTCACCTTTCTGGATACCTGAGCCAACCTCAGTCAGGAACTTGTTAATTTCGGATAGTACTGGAAAATCTCCGTATTGCGAAAATCGTCCAGTAAGAAATAGTTCAAAAATTTTGCGGTAATCCAAGCCGTATACTTTGTTGAGAACTATTATGGGAATCTGGAGAAGTTTACTGAAATAAAGCAGATTGACGGTCCAGCAGAGGACGTATGTTTTAATCCAATCCTCGGTTGGCATAGTATTGGTAGCGACCACAAACTCCTGCAATTCCTCGATTCCGGTATTCATATCGCCTCTGCTTCCATGGGCATTAATGATCGGGGTTTTTACCGTTTGGAATCCGTAATAGTCCTTATATTCCTCATTGGCCATCTCGGTATTAATCAGCGTGGAAAGAATGTTGAATTGGATGCGGTTATGCTGGCCATTGGTGATTAAAGTCACAATACCGTTAAATAGGGTGTCGTATGTCTCTTCCGGCATGCCGGGAATCAGGTCTGTCATCGTATCAATTCCCTCTGCCGCCAATTCCTTCTGGATTTTATAGTATTCGTCAAGATTCATGTTATTACGCCTTACCGCCTTTAGGGTGGGGGGATTTAATGATTGTTGGGACATTACTGTAGCCTTGTTTATACCAGCTCGCTGTAAGACTTTGAGAGCTTCTATAGTGTGTCTTTTAGGATTCTTTGAATTCTGAGTGCTAATTGCTTCCGGAAATCCATATTTAGCTTTAGCTTCGGCGAAAAATTCGGCAATTTGTATGTCGCGTTCGAGAATTCCGAAATTTGCATTACATAAAAATACATATGGAATTCGTCTCTCTCCCATCCACATGATATCCTTATAGATCATTTCCATAGGCATCTGGCTTATTCTGTCTTCTGTCGCGCCACCCCAATCGCAATATGTACAGTTAAATGGACAACCGCGGTCTGTCTCATACATTACTATGAAAACAAGCTCTGGATAACGCGGAATGAGGTTATCAAATATGCTGGTTGTAAACGGTGATGCCGTTTCGGCCAATTCCTGGCTACTCATTCTTCCGAGCTTTGCGTTGTAGCAGAAATTGCCGCTCATATCCACGTAACTAGCAGAGGGAATAGCGGTTTTATCCCGAAGACCGTCAATTGCCATTTGTTCAAGAAGATAACGCAATGATCTTTCGCCTTCACCGTGAAGACAAATATCAATAAACGGATTAGCGTGATGGTAGTTTGGGGTAAAGCTTGTTCTTTTTCTCTTTTGTTCTTCCTCGGTAAGCTCAATAGTTTTGTTTCTGCGGAATTGTTTTTTGCTGTCAGGTACCTGAGGTCCGCCGAAAACAACAATTCCGTTAGGATTATACTGTTTATATTTGCGGGCTAAGGCTAAAGAGTGTTGTTCTCCCCAGGTATAGTTTCCGACTAGGAGTAAGTGGTTTTCGCTTAGTTGTTCAGCCGTTTCATCTAACTCCTTTTTATTTTTAGGAAATTTGAAGACCATATCATTAAATTCGTAATAGTCCGAATATATCAGGTGTTTTTTTGAATAAGCCCGAAGCATCCCGGAGGCGAGGGGAAGATAATACTGATTCGAGAAGCTGGTATTAAGCTGAACTTGGCCTACCTTAATTTTTTCTATCGGTGGTTTTGTCGCCATCGGGTAAATAGGTCCTTCTGTTGCAGTCTTAAGCGGAATTAAGCTCACAATGGCTCCTAATTATTAAGGTTCATAGCGATATTTATACATTAAAACTGATCTTTTGGCAATGACTGAATAAAAAGCCCCCTTATTGAGGGGGTCTAGGTTGCTGGACGAAGAATTGGTCGTTTTCGTTGTATATCTGTCTGATCTGATCCATTTGGTCCGGACTTAGTCTCGGCAGGCTTGAGGCGAGGGTGTTCTCCAAAACATCATTTACTGTAAGTAGGCCGGGGATAACAGTACTCACTCCCGCAATGCTTAAGCAGTAACATAAGGCCAATTGGGCCAGTGGATATTCAGGGGCGACTTCCGACAATAGTCGGGCAGCCTTTTGCCAGGCTTCTCTTTGCTTCATTGGCCAAACTGACCTATGATCCTGCGGACTGAAGTCAAGGCTCATTGTTTTCCCGTTATCAGTAAGGAATCCAAAGTTCAAGGGAGTGCGCCCGATAACTCCCACGCTCTGTTCCTCGGCTAGTTCCATGAGATTGTTATCAATTGCTCTCTGATCGATCATACTAAGATTAGCCTGTATTGAGCTGAATATCCCGTATTTAAACACTGTTAAGCCGTGATTAGGATGTTTAACTGAAACTCCGAGGGCCCTGATCAAGCCCCGAGTCTTTAATCCGTTTAAGGTATCTATGATCTCATCCATTGGTAAATTTGGAATATCGGGGTTGTGTAGCTGATAAAGGTCGATGTAATCTGTTCCCAGATTATTTAAACTTTTTTCAAGCGTAGCGACAATATTTTTCTGGGAAAAATCTTGCGGAGTGTGATGTTCTAGAAATCCAACCTTAGTGCCAATAACGACCTGGTCTCGTTTATCCCTGAAAGTTTTTCCGATTAATTCTTCGCTCTTGCCGTAGACGCTAGCGGTGTCGTAATAGTTTATTCCCTTATCAAAAGCTGTTTCTAGGGCTCTTCGCGATTCATTGTCGTCGGTCGGACCGTAGGAGGTCGGACCCGGAGTTACGCCACCGATGCCCCAGCCACCAAATCCAATTTCGGAAACTATAATTCCACTTGCTCCGAGCGGTCTGTATTTCACAGATATTTTCCCCAACATTGATAAATAGCTGATTGTTATTCTATATAATTACTGGTGCGTGTCAAGAAAAGGATAAAAAACCTCGCATTATGCGAGGCTTTATAGAAGATTTTTACGATACCAATCAATGGTCTTAGCAATGCCCGTATCAAGAGAAACTTTAGGTCGCCAGCCATATACATTTTTTGCTCTTGTTATGTCGAGTACAATGCTAACCGGAATAGTCGGTCCAGCTATATTGTGTGTTAATGATAGGTTCTTGCCTGAGGCAAGAATTATTTTTGAAATTATATCGTTTACGCTCAGGGCTTCACCGCAGCCGACATTAACTAGGTCAAAGTTTTCTTGACTTTGCTTTGCCATGGCCAGCTCGACAAAATCAACAACATCAGAAATATATACCAGATCTCTTTTTTCCTGGCCGGTTCCCCAGACTGTGATCTCATCACTATCTTTAGCCGTCATAACTTTGGTAATGTTGGCGCCGAACATATGAGATCGCTCAAGATCATATTTATCATACGGACCGTATGTATTGGAATGCCTAATCACGACAAACTTGGTTCTGCCTTGGCGTGAATAAAAGTCACACATTTTCTCTAGATAGACCTTTGTCCAACCAGCTCCTAAATATGCGGGATAAATACCGTCATTGAGATCCAGATCAGTTTCTTTCAGAGGCCTATCACCGCCGGGATACATAATCGAACAGCTGAAGAAAATTACTTTTTCAACGCACTGGTCAAAAGAAGCCTGATACAGAAGGAGGTTCATAATTCCATTATCGGTAACATGGATATATGGCCTTTCTTAGTAACCGCTGCGGCCTGGATTAAAACATCAACGCCCTTCATTAGCTCATTCACCTGATTTCTGTCAGTTAGGTCGACTTGAACTAAGCGCGGGTCTGAGCTAAAACGATTCTTATAGTAAGTTCCTATAAGTTCAATATCTTGGCGCTCAGATAGGCGTTCGAATATGTTTCTCCCGACAAATCCACTTGCTCCACAGACTAAAACTCTTCTTACCATAACTACACCCCTTGTTAAAATGCTAGTTTTAATTTTATAACACATATACAATTACAGCACAAGTTTAAAAAACCGATTTGTTTAATATCGGTTTACTCTGAATTATCACTAACTTTTTTGAGGCAGTGTTTATTTTTTAACTTCCCGACGGCAATGTTCAAGCAGAAGAGCAACACTTTCTTCAAATGTATACTGGGGTTTCCAGCCAGTTTGATCCATAAATTTTGTGCTATCTATAACCTGTAATGTAACATCAGACGGCCTCAGTAGTTTTGGGTCTACTTCGGATGGGATAGGACATGCAGCTTTTTTCTTAAGGATATCTAAAAATTCTCCAACACTTACAATTTGTATTCCACCGATATTATACACTTGGCCAGGTATACCTCGTTCAAGAGCTGTCCAGTACGCACTTGCACAATCACGAGCATCAAGGATTGTTCTTGTTGATTCGAGGTTACCGTGGAGTAACGTCTTTTGCAGGCCGGCCTCTATGCGCGCAACTTGCATTGCAAAAGCAGTAGCAAAGAGATCGGCCCTCCTGGGATTAAGGTAGGTAGACATGCGGGTGATTACTATCGGTAAACCGTAGCCCTTGAAGTAAGAATATCCAAGTGATTCCTGGGCGAACTTGGATACGGCATAGGGATTGCTCGGGTTAATAGGACAGCTTTCATTAATTGGGATATTTTTAGGATCGACCTGGCCATAGACTTCAGGTGTGCTGCATATTTGAATTCTAGGTTTAATTTCAGCTAGTCGTATGGCCTCGAGTAAATCGGCGGTCATTTTGATATTGTTTTCCATTACAAAAGGCACCCTATCCCAAGATTCCCGGACGTTAGCATATGAAGCGATGTGAAAAATCAAATCTGGTTTAAGATGGCGAAGCATTTCAGTTAGATCATCCTTGTTCTCTAATATGTCGGTCCAGAGATTTATTTTACTAATCCTATTTTCAATGTTTTTGAGGTTGCTGTTACTGCGAGTTGTGCCATGAAGTTCAATGTCGGGGTGGTTATCAAGAATATAATCTGCAAGGTAGCTAGCCCCAGAACCAGAAATTCCTGTTATTAAAGCTTTTTTGGGGGTGATTTTTTTAGACATTGGTAAAGTTATTATGGCTAATGATGCGATAGCCCTTTATTAATTCAGCTATTCCCTCTTGCAATGAAATCTTAGTCTTAAAACCTGTCGCTTCAATTTTGGCGTTACTGACAATATAATTACGTTTATCCGGATCTTCTCCTATTTCTGCTTCATGAAAGTAGAACTCAGGCACCTGTTTCTTTATTTCGTGGCATAGTTCCCACTTGCTTAAATTGGCTTTGCTCAGGCCTACATTATATGGTTGTCCTTTCATGCGATTGAAATTTTCTATGCTATGCATAAATGCAGAAGCGACATCTCTTATGTGGACATAGTTCCTTTTGAAGTGGGCTTCAAATAAAACTAGAAATCTATCATTGACTGCTCTATGGACGAAATCGTTTACTAATAGATCTAGTCTCATCCTGGGACTTAGACCAAATACTGTTGCTAGCCTTAGTGTAATTGAATTTTTTGAGCTTAATACAGCTTCTTCGGCTTGGACCTTTAATTTACCGTAGAGAGATATTGGGTTTAGGGGCGTTTTTTCATTACAATAAATTCCTTTTTGACCAACGCCATAACCGCTATTTGTGTTGGGATAGATAACTAATTGACTGGGAGATTTTATTTTTAGAATTTTAACAATTGCATCTAGGTTTACAGACCTAGCCTTTAGAGGATCTTTATCGCAAGCCGGGGCACCAACTATGCAGGCAAGTGGTATTATTATATCTGCTTTGGGAATATACTTTTTTAAAAGTTTATCATCTCTAGTATCACCTTTCACTATATCCAAATGCTTGAGGTGGCAATGGTCTAGAAGGGGAGTTTGTCTGTACATAAAATTATCTATTACCGTGACATCAAAGCCCGAGTGCAATAAAGTCGGCACTAAAATAGAACCAATATATCCAGCTCCTCCCGTGACCAGCACTTTGGGATTTTTATTTGATTTATGCTTCATGTCTGTTTTTTAATGCCGCTTTTGTTACAACTGAGCATATGTATTTTATATCTTTTGTAGTAAGGGTCGGATAGTTAGGTAAGAAAAAGCCACAATAATACAGGCGGTCTGCCACGGGAGCATTGAATTTTCCATATTCTCTGAACCAGTATGGATGTAGACCCTGATTACCTGATGTAAAGGGCCTTGTTTCTATACCGCTGTCTTCAAGGGCCTTAATTATTTTAATACGCTCTTCTTTATTATCAGCTAGTACACAGAAATGTATGCTACATACTCTTGAGCTGCGGTCATATTCTTGGATGTCAAAATTAGATGACAGAAAATCCTTGTATAAATTATGATTCCTAGATCTATTTTCCACTAACCAATCCATTTTTTCAAGCTGACGGATTCCTATGAATGCCTGCAGGTCGGTTAAGCGAAAATTAAAACCGGGTTCACAAAAAATAAAATGCGTGCCAGTATCAGCTATCTTATATTTTTTAAGCAGATTAGTCCTTGTCTTAGAACTAAGACCGCTTATCCAGCCATGACTCCTAAGCATTATCAGGAGTTCATAAAACCCCCTGTCATTAGTTGACACAAGACCACCCTCTATTGTTGAGAACTGGTGTCCAAAGTAAGTAGAGATACTAGCCATATCACCATAAGTACCAAGTTTTCGCTCTTTATATTTTGAGCCCATGGCAGCACACACATCTTCCAAGAGAAAGAATTTATATTTCTTTTTAAGCTTCATGATTTTATCCATATCATTGGGTACTCCTAAAACTTGGACCATAATTACCGTTGAGGGCCGATGCTTTTTTAGAAGCTGCTCCAGGTGATTATGATCTAAACCGAAGGTTTTGGTATCGGCTTCACACATAATTGGTTCAAATCCAAGCTGAATGGCTGGAGCCACAGTTGTTACCCAGGCAGCACTTGGTACGATAATCTTCTTATTTTTTAATCTGCCCGAGCGTAAGAGAGTATAATACATCAACAAGTTTGCCGAGGAGCCGGAATTACAGGCTATAGAATATTTTACACCAAGCCAATCCGACCATTTATCTTCAAATTTCTTAACTAAAGATCCCATGGTTAAGCGTGGTAATGGGTCACTATCGATCCATTGGGCAAGTGCGCGGTGATCCTCTTTTGCGATAGTATCTTTTTGTAGGGGATATATTATTTTTTTCATTTGTAAATTAAATAGTGATTGGATTAGCTCGAAACCTAACCAGCATAGTTAAAAGTATCAAAAAGTATCAAAAAGTGTCAATTTGACAATATTATAAGTTTGATATAAAATATTGAAAGTTATTTTAAGTTATCGGGTTGGGTGGGTCATGAACGTTCTTATCACGGGCGCATCAAGTCGTATTGGCAGAGGTGTCTTAGAGAATCTTGACAAAGTTTTCAATCTTGAAGATGAGATATGGCTTACGCAAAGGACATCTCTGATTCCAGATTATCCTTCCTTTAAAAAGTTCAACAAAGTGTATATTATCAGGGATTCTTCTAGTAAATTTGCGCCTAAAGTATATGACTTCGTACTTCACTTAGCTGGAGTGGTTGACACAAAATATTGTAATAGGCCGGAAAATGCCAGAGAGGTCATCGATTCCAATGTTGGTCTTACTGCAAGTATGTGTCAGTCTGCTAAGCGGGTGTTGTTTGTTTCTACGGACAATGTTTTTAGCGGAAACAGCGAGGGTCGATTTTATACCGAACAAGATTCTATTGAGCCTGCTAACTTCTACGGACTATCCAAGGCTTGTGCGGAGCGCGTGGTCATCCATTTTGGTGGAGTAGTGGTTCGGGTTCAGAGTATGCTGGGGGTGGATAATCGCCTAATTACACCAATGGTTAGAACTCTTCAAGGATTCGACCACTTGCCATTTTGGAATAACATTTTTCTTAGGCCGGCATATCTATTTGATTTTTTAAAGATGCTCAGGAGGATCTATATAGGAGAATATAGAAATGTTATTTATCATTGTTCATGCTCTGGTGAGCCACTGTCGCGCTTTGATATTGCCGATGCTGTGTTGAATTATTTTCGGCGCCATAATATTCCGAGTTCTCGCGAAGAAATGCCACAAGAGGTATGCACGATATCCTTTCCTCGTCGATTGGTGCTTGATACTGCCTGGACTTGTGGGCAGCTAAGTGTGAATTTTACGGATGTCAGACTCGCTATAGAGAGGCACCTAGATGTTTTATTTGAACAAGCATGAAAAATGGACTACCGTCCATTTTTATTTTGATCCAATCGCCAAGGAGGATAAAATGTTATAAATTTAAGAAAACTCAACCATTATCGGCAGATGGTCGGATACTGAGATATCTATCGCCTTAAAATTCATTATATTTATATCTTGTGACACAAAAGCATAGTCAGATATGAAATCTTTATACTTCTCGGCGTCCTTATAGAAAGAACTGCGGGTAGATTTTATTCCGAAATCTCTGATTAGGTTTTTGAAGTTTTTATCGAAAATCGCGATACTTTCTGTTTCGGGTCTTAGATTAAAGTCTCCGCATATTATCATCTTGCCTCCATAGCTATTGTAAAGATTTATGATCATTTCTGATTGTTTAATGCGCTCAGGATTATCTAGTTTTCCGGTCGGAAGCCACAAGCCGTGGAGATTACCTATAATAAATTTATCTTTACCATTTATAACTTTAATGTATTGAAAAATCCCGCTATGATTTATAACCGGAAGATGAGTATAGAAACCACCCTTGTCGGTAACTGATAAGCTTTTTCTTGAAAAAATCGCCTGACCTATAGGTGACAAAGTCCTTTTTCCGATAAAGGATGATTCTTTAGGTGCGAGGTATGGATAAATATTGAATTCCGGTAATGCGCCTTCAATCTCTTTAGCGATGTTAGCCCTGGCTCCGTTTACATCTTTTCCGGGCCTATCACCGAAAAAAAGTTCCTGAAAACAAAAAATATCAGTATCCTCTCGGGTTTTGCTGATAAATTCCATAAGCGGCTCATATAATTTCCCGCCCCAGATATTTAAAGAAATTAATTTCATAATAGCTTGGATGAATTTAAAAACAAAAATCTAGTAAAATCTCTAAATTTAAAAAATCCCAGGCATTGAACCCGGGATTTTTTAAAAAGGTCCTCTAAACTTATTTTCCCAGGTATGAAAGCTCTCTTTTCTTAAATCTGCTTCTTTTAGGCTCATCTTTTTTTCTACGGCCCTAACAATGCTAACCGCATTAGGATAGAATAAATTTTCAAGTGGTCTTGTGGTTGGACACGGAGTCGGTGCGAAGCCGATTCTTGTTACGGGAGATTTTAGTTTTCTAAAACATTTTTCAGATACGCGCGCTGATACTTCGGAGCCAAAGCCACAGTTAAGCCAATCATAATCTGCGACGATACAATGTCCAGTTTTATTTACTGAATCAATGATTGTACGGTCGTCCAGGGGCGATATTGTCCTGGGGTCAATTATCTCAATATTTACCCCTCTTTTAGCCAGTATATTTGCGGCATCGTGAGCTTCAACATTCATCCACGATGTTGCCACAACAGTTACGTCAGAGCCTTTTCTTATGATATGGCTTTGACCAATTGGCACGGTGTAGAGTTCTTCGGGAACATGATCTTCAATCCAATAGAGCCAACGATGCTCTAGGCAAATAACAGGATCGTTATCTCTTATGGCCGAAACTAATAACCCCTTCATATCATATGGAGTCGTAGGCATGATTACTTTTAATCCTGGTATATGAGCGAAAAATGACTGTAGGCTCTTTGAGTGTTGGTAGCCTTGACCCCAGCCTCGTCCGATTATAACCCTAATAACTATCGGTACTGACAGCTCCCCCTTACTGCCATATCTTAAAGAAGAGGCTATGTTGGCCAGTTGGTTCATGGCTAGCAATAAAAACTCTACTCGTATATGAATATTAACCGGCCTGAGTCCGTTGAGGGCTGCCCCAATACCAAAACCCATAAGGGCTTCTTCTGAGAGGGGAGTGCTAAAACATCTTTTAGGTCCGAACTTTTTTACTAATCCGGCCGTTGAACCGAATATTGATTTATGGTCGGCTACATCTAGTCCATAAGTAAAAACTCTCGGATCTCGTTCCATTTCTTGGCTAAGAGCCTCGCTAATTGCCTGCTGGTAGCTAATTTTTCTAATATTTTTATTCATAAACTCCACGGTAAAGATCTCTTGGTTCTGGAAATGGCGCTGACTTTGCTAGGTCAACTGCATTATTAATATCTTTCAGCACCTTCTTTTCTAGTGCTAGCACTGTGTTCTCGAGACCCAATTTAACTAACCTTGCCCTCTGGGTATCCAGGGGATCAATTTTTTGCCATTTCAGGAATTCTTCTTTAGAACGATAGCCTGCATTAAAATCTTCTCCTATGCCCACATGCTCAAGATATCGATAGTACTTTAAAGACATAAAAAATGGCCCAGACTTTAATTGTTTCAATGCAGATTCTGTTAGTTGATAAATTTTTTCTACATCAGTACCGTCATATTTTACTGCTGGACATCCAAACTTTTTTACTATCTCGACGATGTTTTTGTAACTATGTCTTATAGAAGCCGGGGTGTGAATAGCTAAATTATTATCTTCATACACGAACAATACGGGTAGTTTCCAGAGGCAGGCCAGATTAATACTTTCCCAAAATACACCCTCGTCGACTGCCCCATCTCCGAAGAATGTCGTAGCCACCTTATCATTACCTAATCGACGGTTTGCAAAAGCAGCTCCGAGAGCCGGAGCAATATTTGTGGCAACTACTGCGGAACTGAATATCACGCCCCGCTTAGGATTAGCCAGATGCATAGAACCTCCTTTGCCGCCTCCTGGCCCCGTGGCTTTACCGTATAATTCAGCAAAAAAACCTTTCAAATCTTCGGTGGCCGAGAGATATACGGCATGTGTCCGGTAGGTGCTAAAGATCTGCGCTCTTTTGTTCAGGGCCGCACAAACTCCGGCAGAGATTGCTTCTTCTCCCATAGACATATGCATTGGAGTCTTCATCTCATTTTTTTTGTCTTCTATCTGGATTCTTTCTTCAGCTTTTCTTGTCATGTACATTTTTCTATAGAGAGTCAGCGAGTGGACTGTATTTGTTTTAGGCATAGAAGTTGGCGGCATTTTTGAATAATGATAAGTGTTAAAACTAAAAAAGTCAATTTGACAAGCCTTATAAGTTAAGTTAGTATTTTAAAAAAGAAAAAAGTAGGGTTAGGTGGCATGGCAGTAGAAGTGGATGTCCTTCTTGAGGGGCTTATGAACTTTCAAAAAAGCATATCTTCTAAAATGTCTGAAGTGGAGGGGCCACATGATTGGACTCACCCATCTCGTATGCTAAAGATTGGCGAAAAACTCAAGCATTTTATATTATTTGATAATAGGGAATTCAAGGCTGCGGTTACTCTGCACAATGTTGATAGGATCAAGTCTTATCGTGAGCGGATATTCAATGAAGGCTTTGGAACGGTTTGTCGCAATCTTTTATTTGGCATCGGTTTTTCAGAAGAAGCAGAAAATAGAATTATTGATGCCGTCGAAAAACATTCTAAGTTAGACAAGCCGGATGACTCTTCGTTACTTATAGCTCTTAGGAGCGCTGATCGTCTTGATTGGCTTGGGCCGATTGGAGTTGTCGGCGCGGCATATATGTGGACCATCAATGGGATGTATGGCGATCCGGATCCATTTACTTTAACGGAAAGGGGGAATCCCCGTAATTTTTACCAAGATGCCATTAGGCAAACAGAGTGGTATCGGATGCTTCCATCAGATGAGGTGCGGTCGATTGTTGATCCACATATGCCTGGTCGCCTGTGTTTTCTACGGTCTTTTGCTGCTGAAATTTCAGATCGGCATGGCATCGAAAATATGGTCGAACGTGACCTCAAAAGAGCCCTCGGTCTCCATTACCTCAGATGGAGTGCTTAATTAAATTTAAATTATTGAAAGTATTAGAGAATAATATGGCCCACTAGGGCTATTTTTATTTGTAGGGTTATAAATCTATATTCTCTAACACTGCTGGCTAAATTTTCAGTACCTCTAGCCGTCATTGATTATGAAAGATAAGAAGGCTTCACTTACTTGATTTTGTCAAAAAATATAGTATGCTTTTTGTACAAAAGATCCTTGAAAACGATAGGAGGGAATGATGACAAGAGTTGCAGATTTTATTGCCAGATTTCTAGTTGATAATGGTATCGAAGATATCTTTCTTCTCACCGGAAATGGAGCTATGTATCTTAATGATGGGATTGCAAGCCAGCCGAGCATAAAATATTATTGCGCCAGAAACGAAGCGGCTTCTCCGATGATGGCTGAAGCATATGCCAGGCTAAAACAGTCTTTGGGGGCGGTTTGTCTTACTAGCGGGCCGGGCTCAACTAATGCCATACCGGGTTTAGCTGAGGCGTATGTTGATGCCGCTCCGGTTCTGATCATATCCGGGCAAGCGCCGCGCAATCACACAACTCACAATATGGGAATTCCTGGGTTAAGAAGTTTTGGAACTGCTGAAATTGATATTATTCCAATAGTAAGTTCCTTAACTAAGTATGCGGTTATGGTTAATGATCCTAGTTTAATTAGATATCATCTGGAGAAGGCAAGGCTTTAGCCCGCCGGTTAAAAGTATGCCGATACATGACCTGGAAAAGGATATTGATTTAATACTGCATGCCATAAGCCAATCGCACAGGCCGCTTATTGTTGCTGGTTACGGAATCAGGCAGGGGAATGCTATAAATGACTTTAAGGAATTGTTGAATCTTCTTAATGCGCCGGTGGTTCTATCCAGGCTCGGTATTGATATTCTGCCTTTTTCTCATCCTAGCAATATGGGGTTGGCAGGAATTAAGGGGAGTCGGTATTGTAAAAAAATACTAAAGTCAGCGGATCTGATTATCTCTTTGGGTAGCAGGCTTGCGGTGCCGTTTGTCGGCCACGAATTAGATGCTTTTTCCGAGAGTGCATTCAGGATCGTTGTCGATATAGAATCGGCCGAGTTAAAAAAATCAGGCGTGAGAATAGACCTGCCTATAAATGCAGATGTTAAAACAGTGATCAATAAATTAAACGCTAAGTTATCCGGATCTTTCAATTTCAACTCTTGGCTTAGCTACTGTCAAAGTTTGAAAGAAGCTTATCCTATGGTAACAGAAGATATGGTAAAAGATCCGATTGACCTCTACTATTTTATGTCGAGAGTTGACGCACTTTCCGGCGCGCGCAATGTTTTGGTTACTGATGCCGGCTCAAATTACTATGTCGGCGGCCAGGTCTTCAGATTTGAAAATGGCCAGAGAGAGCTAACGTCCGGAACATTTGCCGCAATGGGATTAACAATTCCGTTAGCTATCGGCGCAAGTGTTGCCAAGAAAGATGCCCAGATTTTAGCCATAACAGGAGATGGCTCGCTCGAATTAAATATCCAGGAGCTTAAGACGATATCGTATTACGGACTTAATATAAAATTGTTTGTTATCAATAATGGCGGATACGTTTCTATGAGAAACTGGCAGGATAGTGTTTTTGAGGGTAGGCGCATAGGATCAGATGATGAAACTGGCGCTGAGTCTCTAGATCTAGCTAAAATTGCTGATGCATTCGGGTTGAGATACGCGGTTATAACTGGCCACGAAGAGATAGATGAGAAGCTAAAAGTTATTATGTCTGATGATCAGCCCACTTTTGTCGAAGTTTTCTGTGATAACAATCAAAAAATCATAGAGCCGTTTAGCCCAGAAAAAATAAATCTGGAATATCGAACCGGAGGCCTGACATGGATAGCAAAGAGCTAATCAAGAAAGCAGCTTGGGTAAGAATGGAAGTCCTTGAATCAACCGTTTCTGGTGGAAAAGGACATATCGGCGGGACATATTCTTGTACGGATATTCTGGTTGCGTTGTATTATGGGAAAATTCTGAGATTCAAATTGGATAATCCCGGATGGGAAGATAGGGACAGATTTATACTTAGCAAGGGACATGCTTCGCTTGCTCTGTTTGCGATATTCAAGGACATGGGCATCATCTCTCCTGGGCTTTACGAGACATATGGCAAGAACGGCGGTCTTGGTGGTCAGGTGGACATAAGCCTGCCCGGGATCGAAACAAATACCGGTTCTTTGGGTCATTCTATTGGTATTGCTGCCGGAATGGCTCTAGCAGCCAAAATGGATTCTAGGGATTATTATGCCTACACAATGATCGGTGATGCCGAGCTTTTCGAAGGCTCAGTCTGGGAAGCATTAATGTTTGGTTCACAGCATAAATTAAATAATCTCGTGGTGATAATTGATAGAAATCGTTTATCTGTTATGGAGACAATCGATGATGATAATAGCGTATTTATGAACTTTGGCAGAAAACTGGAATTATTCGGCTGGAATTATCTGGAGCTGGATGGACACAATATGGATGAGATTTTAGCTGTCCTGGGGATGGTTAAGTTGTCTGATAAACCATCGATAGTTATGGCTAATACCGTAAAGGGTAAGGGCGTTTCGTTTATGGAGAATAAAGCAAATTGGCATCACGGTGTTCCGACTAAGGAACAAGTGGAGATAGCTAGAAAGGAACTGAGTTCCCAGTGGGTATAAGCAAAACAGATATAAGAGATGCCTTTTTTGACGAAATTTATGAGATAGGCAAGGCAGACAAGAATATGCTTTTTCTCACGGATGATATGGATGCCTTCGGGCTTAAAAAATTCGTTCGTGATTTTCCGGACCAGTTTATTAACATCGGCGTGGCCGAGCAAAATCAGATTAATGTTGCCACTGGCCTTACACTATGCGGTAAGAAGGTATTTGTTTTCGGTATTTGCTCTTTTATGACCATGCGCTGTTTCGAGCAGATAAAGTTCAATATTTGCGGGATGAATCTGCCGGTAGTTGTGGTTGGTATCGGTGCCGGGTTCTCATTTGATTCGGACGGTCCTGCTCTCCATGGGACCCAAGACATAGCCATAATGAGATCATTACCCGAAATCACTATTTATAATCCTTCGGATGCTGTGTCAGCTTCTGCTGTTGCAAGAATGGCATATGAGAAAAACAGCCCCTCTTATATACGCTTAGATAAAGGCGTATATCCGGTTATTTATGAAAATAGTTTTGAGCTTCAGTCGGGATTTAAGATTATAAGGCCGGTTCAGAGAATAAGTATTGTCAGTACCGGTTACATGACCTCCGTTGCTATGGTGTTGGCTGAGGGTCTGGCAGGTCGTGGCATCAATGTAGGGCTGTTAGACTTGATGCGATTAAAACCGGTTGATCCGCTCTTCTATGAAACTATTCGTAACACCGAACTATTAATAACCATTGAGGAAAATTCTCTGGTCGGCGGTCTGGGAAGCATTGTCGGCGAATTATTAAGCGACAACGATTCTGATATAAAGCTGAAAAGAATAGGTTCGCAAGATAAGCAGTTTGTTGTTTATGGAACGAGAAATTGGCTGCATTCTTTGAATAACCTTACACTGCCCGATCTGGAAGAAACAGTATTGTCTTGGTTAAGAAAGACTCACGAAATATAAATCTAAAAGCCGCACAAGCGGCTTTTTTGACAGATTATAAATAGTATTCTATTATGCTAACCAGTCTATTTGAAAATATGAAACGGGGGTTTGGATATGAATCTCGGATTAGACGGCAAATATGCGCTGGTGACAGGAGGCAGTCATGGAATTGGCCGAGCCATAGCCCTTACTTTAGCCGATGAAGGCTGTAATGTGGCTATTTGTGCCAGAAATAAACAAAGAATCGACGAAGTAGTCGGAGAGATAGAAAGAAAAAAGGTTATTGGCAAGGGAATAATGGCTGATGCAACGAATCCAGATGATGTTACGCGTGTGGTAAATGAGATAACGATCTCCTGGGGAAGGTTGCATATCTTGATAAATAATGTCGGTGGCGGTGGAAGCTGGGGTAGTGATGATGTCGAGCAAACTCCCGAAAATGTGTGGCGGGAAGTGTATGATAAAAATGTCATGTCGGCCATCAGATTTACAATGTCTTGTCTGCCTCTCATGCGAAAAGAAAAGTGGGGTAGAGTAGTCACGGTGTCCTCTATATGCGGTCGTGAAACTGGTGGAAGGGCATGGTATAGCGTAGCAAAGAGTGCGCAGATAAGTCTTATGAAGAATTTATCCGCTAACCATGACCTAGTAAGGGATGGAATTACATTTAATAGTGTCGCTCCCGGACACATAATGATACCGGATACGGGTTTGGACAAAAAACAAAAGGAAAATCCGGGAGAGTTTAGTAAGTTTGTGTCAGAGAATTTTCCTCTTGGAAGACTCGGTTCGCCCGAAGAAGTGGCAAGTGTTGTAGCATTTATGTGCTCAGATAGGGCAAGCTTGTTGAACGGCAGTTCAGTTGTTATTGATGGAGGTCAGAGTAGGTTTTTCTAGAATTTTTCAAAATCATTACCAGTATAGATAATCCGGCTGCCCAAATGATCAAATCGAAATGGTACAAAAAGCAAATTTTTTAATTTGCTTTTTATTTTTTTATGTAACTCTGGTTTCGCGAAGAATAGAATAAATCCACCCCCTCCCGCGCCAAGAAGCTTGCCCCCTAACGCTCCGGCTTGCATTCCGGCCTTATAGACATCGTCGATGTACGGATTGGATATTTTTGATGACAATGATTTTTTTATTTGCCAACCCTCATTAAGTAGTTTTCCGAATTCATCAAGCCCTTTTCTGTTATTTTTTAAAATTGCCTCTCCTTCGTCAACTAGTCTGTGCATTAATTTCAACTCGACATCCCTATCTTTAATGTTTGTTATCTGTTCTTTTGCGATTCTTGAAGCATCTCGCGATAGGCCGGTAAAAAATAATAACAGATGGTTCTGAAGAGATTCAAGTCGGCTAGAGCTTAAGATTAATGGCTTGATAGATATTTCTTCATCACCTCCAAAATTTATGCGATTGAGTCCGCCAAAAGCTGCCGCCGTTTGGTCCTGAGAACCAACGTTTTCTTTTATCATATTTTGTTCAATATGGATCGCATTCATTGCTATTTCTCTCTTTGTTTTTGGTGTTCCGTTCAGAATGCTTAGCGCGTTTACAAGTCCAACAGTAAAAGAAGAGCTGGACCCAAGCCCGGACATAGATGGCAAGTCTCCGTCGTGATGTATCTCCAACCCTTTATCAATATTAAGAAAACGCATAGTTTCTCTGACCGATGGATGGTCTATTTCAGCTATCTCACTTACTGTTTCGTTCTTGCTATATACGATCCTATGCTTGTATTTGAAAAATGGCGGTAAATACCGGCAAGTAATATAGCAGTATTTGTTGATGGCTGTAGATAAAACAGCCCCGTCATTCTTTTGATACCAGGCGGGATAATCTGTACCACCACCAAAAAAAGATATCCTAAAAGGTGTTCTAGATATAACCATAAATTACCAGTTTTTGATTTTACTTTTTATCCGCTTCTTTATTTTCTGATAAGTTTTAACAGCACCCCTTTCCATAGATGGAGAGAGAAGTCTCAGAAGCTCTTTTCCCATGATACGATATTGACCGCCGATTTTATTGGCACGAACGAAGCCACTTTTCAAAAGGCGCTTCATGGTACTGCTGCTTACCTTTAATAATTCCTTAGACTCGGCAGCGGTGTAGACTTCATGTGGGTTAATGGAAGACATATCCTATGTATCGTATCAAAAGGTATCAAAAGGTATCAATATTGACAAAAAGAAATTTAAGGTTAGTTATTGTACAATTTTTTTTAAGATCTTTATTTTATATAGCTTCTTCGGATAGCTTGTTTGGCAGTGTTTAATATCGGGCGCAGAAAATCAGGTAATTTGTCACTGATTTTCTCAACAAGTCCATAAAACAAGAATATGCTCAGGTAAAATTTACCCGATAAAATATTGCCAGTGCCATCTCTGAATCGATGTGATATTCTTTTAAAGATGAGTTGGCTTTTGTAGTTATTAATTTGGCGTTTATATACATCTAGCGACCCCTGGTCGATTCTCATATCTTCGTTCCGATTGGAAGTTACTGGAATAAAGTCCGGTAAGTATCCAGCCATATTAAATCGCAGGTTGAAGACCAGCCAATTGTTGAGTTCAGTGCTCGTGTATGCGTTATTAGTCCGGAGAAGGCATTGTTCCAGAATTTCTTTGCGGACGCAGATCAGATTAGCTGGAAAAAATATTTTTTTCTTGAGCCAATAGTAGATAAATTTTTTCTTTGGCCAGGGAGATTCAGCATTTTTAGGTAAGCCACAGACTAAAGAAATTTGAGGCCTGTTTTCCAGTACTTCTAGGCAGGAATTTATCCAGTCGAGATCATTGTAAGTGTTGCCTGAAGGACAGTAAAATATATATTTACCCCTAGCTGAAGATATGGCTTTTTTCATCATTTTTACAAAACCTTGGCTCTCGTCAACGACGACAGTCTCATAATTTGAATATGATTGCTGAGCTATGCTGGTTAAAGTTGTCTGTAATCTATTTTCATTGCCGGAGTGAGGGATGATGATGGAGGCAGTGGGAACACGAAGATCTTTTATATCTTCAATGCCTTTTTTCCCGAGCAGTATAGCGAAAGCGTCGTTATATGATACTTTCGGAAAGGGAGTTAAGAAACTTACTTCGGAACAATTAAGTATTGGTATGGGCTTGATATCATGTGTCTGGTAAATATTCCTTAAGCTGATGGGGATGATGGGGTTAAAACCTTTATTTGTATTGCGCATAAGCTGTTGTTGCGGTTCCGAACTCTTTTCCATGGTGGGATAATATTCATCCGCACGATAATATGTTTTTTCAGTGTCAGTATTTACGGTATAACCATCAGCTCCAAAGAGGATGACCTTAGAAGCCCCGCCGATAACAGCCAGATATATCAGTCCGGAGAGGGAATTACCGTTTATGAGGTGCAAAGGATGGTCACGGTTCGGTATTTTCCGATCACCATTAACAAAAGAAGGGGAGAGTAGTTTCTCGTCGTATTTATCTGAAAATTGAAGGAGGCTGGTTAGGGAAGAAACAAGTATGTTATTATCTTTCCGGTCTAGGAAAGAAACAACCTTATCAAAAATATTCGGCAGAATATCTTCGTCGTCTTTAATCAGTGTAGCCTCGATTATGACGGAAAAATACTTGCTTATTTTTTTTAAAATATGATTTTCCTGGACGAAAAATGTGTTAATCCCGAAATAACATATGTCAGTATTACGCAATTCATCAATTCTTTCCTCCAGTTCTTTTATGGATGGTCCGGCAGCCAAAATAGCCACCGGCCGGCCTGCGATTATTTCCCTCAGATGCGCTATGCGTTTTTCTGTGTTGGGCAGATAATCAGAAGATTCAAAATTCATGTTGTTGAGATGGTCTCGTTATTTCTTTATGCCATATCCTAGGACCATGGTTTCTATTGAGAATTGGAAAAATTTCTTGTTTGTTTTGCGAGTGAACCAGCGGGCCAGCTTCACAGAAAGAAATGGGTTAAATAATGCGCCTGAATATTTTAGAATGGGCCAGCGCCAAAATAGAGGGTATTGATAAAACTTTTCAGCCTCTATATCCTGCAGCCCCCACATAGAGAGAGTGTCTCTTACCGACGTGACATTATAGGGGCGGCAATGAGTGATGTCTTCGTAAAAAATTTTTAATTGTCTTTCCCAATCAGGAGTCAGAAAAATCAACTTTCCGCCTTTTTTCAGGACACGGTACGTTTCATCCATTATGTGATTAGGCTGGTAGAGATGTTCAATGACCGATTTGTGGTAGACTATATCGAAACTCTCATCTTCAAATGGCAGGAGATCCTTAGATAGGTCGCATGTTTTTGTCTCAACCCCGGTAATATTAGGTTGTTCTCTGTCTACTCCAGAACAGTGCAGGCCCGCCCGTTTAAAGGCGGATATAAAATCACCACGACCGCAGCCCAGCTCCAGTATGCGCTCTCCGGGTCTTAAATCGAACCTTTTTATCAGATATGCGATAAGCTGGTCGGGGTATCTAGTTATGGGCGTTCTAGTTTCGTTGTAAACTACTGAGAGATAGCTATTTTTCATTTTTTTCTATGGCCTACAATTACATATTGGGTTCTAATCAGACCTTGTCCTGGCAAGGTCTCAAACGGGACATAATAGGGCAGGGAATCGGTATAGCGGTCGCGGATTATCTTTGTTTCAAAATTATATTTAGCAAACGTTCGGAAAATGTCCAAAAAAGAATATTGATTCATGCGATATGGATATTTGCTCTGATCTTTGAGCATAATATCACGCTCTTGTTTTTCGCCCAGATAAGTTCTAGCTACAATTACTTTTTTGGTGCTGGCGAGGATGTGATCGAGGGCAGGAGAAAAATTTTCCAGATGCTCCAGCGTCGCGGAAATAACCGAAAA